>DATJGP010000193.1:0-31183 GCA_035494915.1 Candidatus Eiseniibacteriota bacterium
TGCCTGGGAATCGGTGGCGGATCGATTCGAGATAGCGTCCCACCCTGGTTTCCCCGAGCTCTCCGCTATGGATCGAATCGAGGAGCTCGAGGTCGCTGTCGAATTCCGAGCTGAGCCACTCCTGCGTGGCACGCTCGCTCCGCTCGAACACGGCGATGACGAGAGGCGGCATGAGGAGGCACATGATCGCCGTCGCGAGGAGCGGATTGACGAAGAAGTGGTTGTAGATCGCGTGCGATCCGATCGCGATGGCGAGCCCGGGGAGGAACACCCACCAGGCCGAGGTGCGGTGCCGGTCGGCGAGGCTCTTCGAGAGGATGCCGACGATGCCGCTCGTCGACCCGTGCATGATCGCGGTCCCGAGCCCGCGCACGAGCCAGAGGAGGACGCCATAGTCGCCTAGCGCGCGCGCGTAGTAGAGATTCTCGACCACCGCAAAACCGGTCCCCACGGCGAATCCGCGGATCCCGGCGTCGACCATGAATCCCACCCGCTGCGAGCGGACGAGGTAGATCAGGAACGCGGCCTTCGCGACTTCCTCGATCACGGGGGCCACGTAGCTCCGGAGCGCCCCCTCGTCCAGGCCGGCCGCGAGGAGCCCGCGGTTCCAGGCGAAGGAGACGAGCGCGGCCGCGGCGCCGACGCCCAGGGTCACCACAATGGCGCGGCCGGTGACCAGCTTGTAGCTGTCGAGGAGGAGGAGCGCGGCCAGGAAGAGGAGAACCGGCAGGAAGCCGAGCAGGATCGGCAGCGAATCGAACAGGTGCGCGGGAGCCACGCCGGCTAATCTACGACAGTCGCGGACGCGTCCGTCACAGAACCTTGAGCGAGACCATCCACTCGTCCGAGACGCGCTCGCCATCCTCGAACCCGCGCGCGTAGCCTCCGGAGAGCATCAGCTTGTACTGGGTGAGGAGCTGGATCTGGAGGTCCGACTGGATCCCCACGTCGAACACCGTTCGGCGGAGCGACGGCAGGTCCATGTTGGTCGCGAGCCCGCCCGCGAAGAGGGACGTGCGGAGCCACGGCGCGTAGAGCGAGGACATCCCGAGGCGCCGGAAGCGGAGCGGCGCCAGGTTCCAGTCCACGAGCGCCTTCGCGAAGTTGGTCCCGCCTATCTCGTTCAGCTCGAAGCCCGGGAAGCTCTCCACCTCGCGGTAGCGCTTGGGGTCCTTCCGGTCGATGTAGTTGTTCCCGAACCCGCCGAAGAAGAAGTTGGCGAACGGCTCCTGCCGATCCCCCGGGGCGAATCCGGCCGCGGTGCGGAGCCACACGGACGAGTGCTTGAGGAGCATCGGCGTTCCGAGGTCGAGCGTCGCGAGCCCCTGCGGAAATCCCTGCCAGACCTCGCCCTCCGGACGATCGTAGCGGACCAGGTTCCACGGCACGGCGATCGACCACTTGTATCCCTTCTCCTTGTCCACGGCGCCGAGGGACGATCGCATGTTCTCGAAGTGGATTCCGAGGTCGGTGGTGACGAGGCTCCGGAAGCCGGGTGAGACCTCGATGTTCTGGTAGTCCGGGAGCCGCTCGAGATCGGTGTAGGCGGCGGCCGCGGCGTCGAGCGCCATGGAGCGGGGCGCGTCGTAGAGGAGCGACCGCGTGTACGTGGCGACGAGTCCCTCCCCTTTGCGGCTCGTCTTCGTGGGCCCGACCAGGTCGTAGAAATTGGCCAGGTTGTGCTGGTAGCTGAGCGAGAAGTTGTACCGCTTGAGCCCCGCCAGGAGGTGGAGCCGCTCGCTCGCCGGCAGTCCCTCGCTCGGCGAGTAGCTCGCCGTCACGCCGATCGTGTTCGTCTGGATGGGATCCGACAGCTCGAGCCGCGCCCCCACGGAGGTGTAGTCCTTGTACCCTTCCACGATCGGGTAGATGGACGAGGGCCGGATGAGGCTCACCGACCGGTACGGCCCCGAGTACGTCGTGATGGAGTCCAGGTTCACCGTCGCGGGCGATCCCGCCTTCCACGTGGTCAGGACCGGATACTTCTCGGCGAGCTGGGTCCCGAGAAAGGAGATCGCGCTCACGTCGGCGAGCGGCTTGGGATCGATCATCGTGGGGACGAAGCCCTCGCCCGTGTAACGGAACGCGATGAGCGAATCGCCATCGATCGGGAGAGGGCGGAAGATCCCCGTCTCGCTGTTGGTCACCACCTCCATCGAATCGGCGGCGAAGTTCCAGCGGAAGATGTTCGAGACGCCCGTGTAGTACGAGCTCCCCACGAGGTAGCGGCCGTCCTTCGAGAACACGAAGCCCGCGGGCACCGCGGAGCCGAAGTCGTAGAGCGTGGTCGACGTGGTGTCCGACGCGAGCAGCGCCTCGGTGCGGAAGATCTTGAGCGTCTGGCTTCCGTTGATCTCGGTGCAGGACGCGGCCAGCTTGGCGCCGTCGGGCGAGATATCGATGTCGTAGATGTCGCGCCCGTAGGGCCAGGAATAGACGCGGTTCCAGTTGGTGTAGGGCGGCTGGAGCCGCACGAGCGTGGAGATGCCGTTGAAGTGCCGCACCGCCCACATCGTGCGATCCACGGGATTCAGGACCATGTCGCCGAGCCTTGCATCCCGGATCAGGACACGGGACTTCCCCGTTTTCGGATCCGCCACGCAGAGGTCGCGCCACTTGCTGTTGTCGGCCGTGTAGTAGAGGAGCTTGTCCGTGGGGTCGTACGCGAGGGACGTCACGAAGTAGAGGGCGGGACCTTTCACCTCGCAGATCCGGCGAAGCGGCCGGCCGTCGGTGGGGATCGCGGCCAAGTGCGCCACGACTCCCGGATAGAGCACCGCGGCGTAGATCTCTTTCGTGTCCGCGTCGTAGTAGGCGCGCGAGATCGACCCCAGCGCGCGCGGCGAGAGGTCGCGGTACGGCGTGATCGGGTGAAGATCGATCGAGTCGAGCTGAGCCTTCTGCTCTCCCTTCTCCCAGTCGATCCAGCTCTTCCACGCCGTCCCGAGTGGGAGTCCGTACACCTTGTGGAACTGGGACGCGTAGTACGCCTTGCTCCCCGAGCCGCGCCCCACCCACTGGATCAGCTTCTCGGGCTCGTACTCGTAGGCGAGGTAGCTGAGGAAGCGCGTGCCGTAGAGATACGAGTTCACGCCCGCCTGGAAGTCGACCTTCGTTCCCTCCGCCTCGAGCCCCAGCGGGTCGTAGATCGTGCTCCCGTCCTTCACCTTGGAGCGGAAGACCATCTCGTCGTACGGCCCCTGCGCGCGGCCGAGACCGCCCGCCATCCAGGTCTCCATGAAGACCGCGATCCCCTCGTGGTACCAGCGCGGCGCCGCGCGACGGGGCGTGGTGAGGTAGCCGTAGAGCATCGTCTCCGGATGCTCGTTCGCCTCGCGCACCTTGCCGCGGAAGAGCGTGCGGAAGAACCGGTCGCGCCCCGACGGCTTGTCGAGCGCGAGAACGTGCACCACCTCGTGGTTCATCGTGTGATTGATCCGCTCGTTCGCGGGCCCGGTCTCGTACACGAAATTGAGCGGCGCGATGTCCACGACCATGCTGTTCCGCGGATTCACCCACACGCCCGCGTTCCCGTAGTCGGCCAGGTCCTCGAGGATGACGTTGACCTTCTCGGACGGCGTGTAATCCCAGAGCTTGCTGTGGAAGCGGAGCGAGTTCTCGAAGCAGCGGGCCGTGTACGGGGCGATGAAGTCGAGCGTGGGGCTCTGGTAGATGAGCCGGAGGTGCTGGGTCTCGATCGAGCGGAGCTCCGCGGCCGCGGGGCGAGGAGCGAGGCCGAGCCACGACAGCGCGACGAGGAGCAGGAGGTGGAGACAGCGCGGCGCGGAGGCTCGGCGGGTTCTCATGCGTCTCCGTTCGAAGATGGGGACCAACAGCCGTCGTGGTGACAAACAGCGAGGAGATCCCGCGTCCGGGATCTCCTCGCCTCTACAAGGCCGCGGCTCTCACCGGGAGCCGCGCCCCCTCCGACTACTCGGGCGACTGCGTGCGCTCGACCGTCACCTGCTTCCAGATCTCGGGATTGCTCGCCGCCTTCTGGAAGTTTTCCATCTTCGCGATCTGCTGGAACTTGTCCATCGTGACGAGCTTCGCGAACTCGTTGCTCTTCGCCAGCTCGCGGAAGTTCGCGTCGGCGAAGACGGTCTTGAACTGCTCGGACCGCGCCAGATCCGACGCCTGGGCGTAGGCGTTGGTGTCGGCCGCGCGTCCCAGGTCCGCCGAGGCCGCGCGATCGAGGGCCGTGTTCACCGTCCGCTCGTACGCGGTGGAGGCCTTGGCCAGCTCGGCCCGCGCTGCGTCGGCGCTGGTCCGGGACTGCTCCATCTTGGCCACCGCATCCTGCCGCGCCGCCACCTCGCTCAGCTTCGACAGCTCGGTCACCGACTTCTGGTACAGGGTCGACGACTTGTCGAGCGCGTCCTGGGCCTTCGCCAGGTCGGCCTTGGCCTGCTCCACCTTGGCCACATCCGTCTTGTTCCAGCCGGCCTTGCCGATGTCCGTCGTCTTCGCGAGATCGGCTTTCGCCACCTCGGCCTTCGCGGCCTCGGTCTTCGCCTGCTCCAGCTTCGACGCATCGGACACCGCACGGTCGTACGCGGCCTGCGCCTTCGCCACGTCGGCGCGCGCCGTGATGGTCTGCGCCTTCGCGCTCTCGACCCGCGCCACTTCCTGCTTGCCCGCGATCGAGCTGGTCTTCAAGAGATCCGTCACGCTCTTGTCGTACGCGGCCTGAGCCTTCGCGACCTCGGCCCGCGCTGTCGTCACCTGGGTCCGGAGCTGCTCGGCGTTCGCGCGATCCAGCGTGCTGGCCGTGCGCTCGGTGAGCTGGGTCTTCTGGTAATCCGACGCGCTCGCCTTGGACAAGAGGTCATACCGGTTCTGCTCCACGGCGGTCTTGAACAGGTCGGACCGCATCACCTCGGCGAAGCCCTGCTTGCCCATGAGGTCGCGGAACTGCTTGTCCATGAGCACCGACCGGAACGACTCGCTCTGCGTGCGCATGACCTCGCGGAAGTTCGCGTCGGTCACGAGCTGGTGGAACACGTCGCTCTGGAGCAGGTCCTGCATCTCGGCGTCCGTGAGCGTCACGTCGCCGGCCGAGATCTGGGTCGTCTGGTAGCGCTTCGCCGCTCCGATCGTTCCCATGACCCCGTTCTTCGGAGGAATCACGCCCGTGAAGGAGGCGATTCCCAGGGCAATGGCGATGACGACGCCCAATCCGATCACGATCCGCTTGGTGGACATCTCGAATCCCCCCTTCTGGCTAGACGCCGCGCGTCCCGCGGCCGGTAACACCCATGAGTTTCGAGCTGCGTGGGACAGTACGAGTGAACGAGATCAAGGTTGATGGAATTCTCACCGCGGGCGCTGGTTCCAGTTCGGCGGAAACGGCAGGAGGCGGCCCTCGGCGCTCCCGAGGGAGGTCCCGATCCAGAGGGTGAGTGGAGGCCGGCTCGACCCCAAGGCCCGGAGCCGGAGCTCGAGCCGCGCACTTCCCCGGTCCTCGACCTGGAGCTCGCCCCGGCGGAGATCGAACCGCCCCCCACTGGGTTCGACCCGCCGAAGCGACACCGGTGCATAAGCTTCCGGGTTGAACGTGATGTGCGCCTCAAAGGGCCCGACCGACTGTACCTCCAGCCGGACCGAGACAATGCCGTTGGAATCCGTCCACATCTCGCCGGTGGCCTGAGCCCCCTTCGCGGCGAGGTGGACCGTATCCACGTGGCTCCCGGTCGGAGGCAGGAGCGCCCCCTGCATCTCGGGCCCACGGAGACCGGCGCGGTCGAAGAGACCGTTGCCGATCGCCAGGGCCAGCGCTCCCACCACCGCGCCCACCGCGAAGGCGTACCCGAGACCGAGGCCGGGCCGCTTGCCGAAGCCCGCCTGGATCAGACCCCTCAGGCCGCCGCGCTCGGGTCGAGTCCTCGCCCGAGACTCGACCGCGCGGAGCACGTTGCCGCGGAGCGACGGCGGCGGATCGACCGACTCGATCCGATCCAGCATCCCGAAGACGGTCTGGATCTCCTGGTACCTCGCGCGGGGCGCCTCACCCTCGGCGAGCCGGCGGGCGAGCTCGGCCTTTTGCGCCGGCGTGGCCACTCCGTCCAGCTCGTCATTGACGAGGCGATCGAACTCGTCGTCTCTCACGCGCGCGATACCCCCCGCTTGGCCAGAAGCTCCCCGAGGAGCTTGCGTGCCGTGTGGAGCCTCGACTTCACCGTCTTCTCGGGAACCTCGAGCACCCGGCTCATCTCGCGGTGCGACAGGTGAACGAAGTGACGCAGGATGATGACCCCCCGGTAGTCGATCGAGAGATCGAGGAGCGCCGCTCCGATCACCGTTTCCACCTCCCGCGCTTCCAGCGCGTCATCGGGACCGCGCCCGGGCTCGTCCTCGTCCATCGGACCCTGGCGCTTGCGTCGGGCCAGGTGGTCGAGGCACTCGTTGACCGTGATCCGGTAGATCCAGCTGAAGAGCTTCCGGCGGCGATCGTAGGTGTGGAGCTTCTCGTAGGCCTTGACGAAGGCCGACTGCACCACGTCCTGGGCGTCCTCGCGGTCGTTCACCATGCGAAGCGCCACGTTGTAGAGCACCCGCTGGTAGCTGTCCACGATGGTCTCGAAGGCCCGGGACTCCCCCCTCAGGCACCGCTCGACCGCCGCCTGCTCCTCGTCGTCGGACATCAATACGGGCCCCGGTGGGAAAGGTTGGTGAGGATCCGGCTCATTCGATGGCCAGCATCTGCTCGAGACCGGCAAACCGGAACACGGCCCGGACCCCGGGGCTGAGATTGAGCACCCGGAGGCCCGCCCCCTCGCCATGGAGGCGCTTGTAGGTCTCCACCACGACGCCGATGCCCGCGCTCGAGATGTATTCGAGGTCGCTCATGTCGAGGGCCATAGGGCCCTTCAAGGGGCGGAGCGCCTCGCGCGCCTTGGGGGCCGAGGCCGCGTCCAGCCTCCCCTTGAACGCGACGCGCCCTTCGTTCTCGACCTTGATCTCAAGCATTCGAGCTCACTTTCTTGGTGATGGTGGTGGTGCTCACACGGTCCTTGTACTCGTAGCGGATGGTCTCCGCGAGCTGCCGGACCATGTGGATTCCGAGGCCCCCCACCGGGCGCTCCGCAATGGGACGCGTGAGGTCGGGCTCCGGGGCGCGCGTGATGTCGTAGGCCTTCGTCGCGTCGAATTCGCGGACGGCGATCGTGATCAGGGAGTCGTCGCGCGTGAGTCCCACGGCCACGTCCCCCGTCCCGGAGCTGTACTTGAGGACGTTGGTGAACAGCTCCTCGAGGATGAGGTCGAGGTCGTAGGCGTTGGACGGACTGAGACCGCAGTGGGAGAGAAAATCTGCGACGAACCGGGTGAGCTCGGGAAGCGAGCTCAGATCCCGTTGGAACCGGCGCTCCATACGGCGGGCCTCGCTGTGGAATCGGGCGCCGCGCAGGGGGGAGGGACCGGCGGCGTGGTTCAGGCGCGGCGGTAACTATAGGGGCGGCTCGAAACCGGTTCAATGGGCGCGGCTTGACTAAGATTCCGGCCCCGCCCAGACTCCGACGCCATGGATCTCGTTCTCGAGGGCACCGTCAAGGGACAGTACGTCCGCATCCACCTCGACAAGCCCGCCCTGCGGGTCGGCCGGTCCCAGGACGCCGACATCCGGATCGACGACGCGACCGTGTCCCGCAGCCACGCGATGCTGAGCGTGCTCGACGACCATCTCGAGCTCAAAGACCTGGGGAGCCACAACGGCACGTTCCTGAACGGGCGGCGCCTGACCGATCCGGCGGCCGTGAAGCCCGGGGATCAGATCCGGATCGGCTCGATCGTGCTGACCCTCCTCCCCACCGCGGCCCCCACGATGGGCATCCAGCAGATCGCGACGATCCTCCTCCCCGCGGAGGCGGTGCGGACGGTGACGCAGATCCCGCTCGAGGTGATCCGGGAGCGCAAGAACACGAAGACCGATCCGGAGAATCTGCCGACCATGATCGGGAGCCGGCTCATGGACCTCATGGAGACCGTCCCGGAAGAGGCGGACACGTACGAGGGACACCTCGAGGTGGTCACGACGGCGCTCCCGCGGATGATCGCGACCCAGACGCCCGACGAGGCGATCCAGACCCTGCCGGAGCTGGTGCAGTGCATGGGACCGCACCGCACGCTGACGCTCCTCCTCTACGACACCACGCGGCGCGAGATGTATCTCAAGGCCGCATGGCCCGCGAAGGCGCTCGAATCGCGCAAGACGCTCCTCACCGCCGACCTCCTCCGCACGGCCATGAACGAAAAACTGTCGCGCATGGTGGAGCGGGTGGGCGCCACGACGCTGGACGGGGCTCGAGATGGCGCCGGGGGAGAGAGCTGGGACGCTCTGGATCGGCTGGCCTTCGTCGCTCCCCTGCGCGTGAACGAGGAGCCGGTCGGCATCCTGTACGTGGGCCGGAGCGACATCGAGGGAGACGACGCGAGGGCCGCGCTCCACGCGTTCAACTCGCTCGCCACCCTCTTCGCCATGAAGATGGCGCAGTGCATGGAATTCGAGCGGCGCCTCCGCGAGCACGCGCAGCTCCAGCGCGAGAAGGACCGCATGTCCGACGCCATCGCGATCGCCGCGCGCATCCAGAAGAAGCTCCTCCCCGAGCGGCTGCCCGAGGCCGCAGGGTACGACATCGCCGCGGATCTCTGGCCCAGCCTCGAGACGTCGGGAGATCTCTACGACGTGCTTCCCCTGGGGCCGAACCGCGTGGGCCTCGTGGTCGGAGACGCGAGCGGCAAGGGCCTCGGCGCCGCGCTCCTCATGGCCAACGTCCTCGCGTCGCTCCGGATGAGCTTCACCGACACAGCGTCGCTCACGGACATCCTGGAGCGCCTCAGCGCGCAGCTCGAGCAGTCGACGGAGCCCGATCACTTCGTGACGCTCTTCCTGGGCCGCCTCGACACGGAGCGCCACGCGCTCGAGTACGTGAACGCGGGACACATCTTCCCCGTGCTCCTCGCACCGGGCGCGCCGGCGGTGCGTCTCGAGGCAACGGGAATTCCGGCGGGCATGATGGCGGGAGCGCGTTATGGCGTCCGGACCGTGGAGCTCCCGCCGGGCAGCCTTCTGTGCCTCTACACGGACGGTATGCCGGAGGCGGCGCGAAGCGGAGGGCCGGAGTTTGGCGAGGAGCGGCTCCACGAGCGTCTGACCCGCTCGATGGGGGATCCTCCGCGAGAAACCCTGGCCGCCCTCCGAAAGGATCTGGACGAGTTCATGGCGGGCGATCCGCTCGCCGACGATACGACGATGGTCTTCGTTCGGAGGACGGCATGACGAATTCGGTGCGGTGGACTTTGGTTGTGCTCCTGACGGGATGCGCCGTTGCCACGACCGCGTGTCAGCGCAAGGAAGCGGGGATGGAAGAGCATCGACGTGTCGAGCGGAACGACATGGCCACCCCCACGCCTCCGAGCGCCGAGCCGCCGGCGGCCACGCCGAAGCCGGTCCTCGTCGAATCCCCTCCGAGCGGAGCCCTGATCACGAGCCCCGTCCGCGTGACCGGCAAGGCGCGCGGATCCTGGTACTTCGAAGCCGAATTCCCGATCCGTGTCCTCAATGCCCATGACGAGATGATCGGAACGGGAGTCGCCCGCGCCCAGGGCGACTGGCAGACATCGGACTACGTTCCCTTTGAAGCGGCGATCGTCTTCCGCGCTTCTCCCGAGGACACCACGGGATTCGTCGTCATCGAGAGGAGCAATCCATCGGGGCTCGCCCAGAACGCGGCGGAATCCCGCGTCCCGGTGCGCTTCCACTAGATGACCCAACCCGACACCCCGACCCGTTCGCGTCGCAAGGTCTACGTCGTCCTCCCCGTCTACAACGAAGAGGCGAAGATCGGGAGCCTCCTCGACCACATCGACGACGCGATGCGGGACGCCGACATCCGCTACGAGGTCGTCCTCGTCGACGACGGCAGCAAGGACCGGACGGACGCCATCATCCGCGAGCGCGCCGCCACGATGCCCCTCACGCTCATGCGCCACGAGGTGAACAAGGGGCTTGGAGCCACGATCCGGGACGGCCTCTTCGCTGCGGCGGAAGCGGCGGGGGAAGCGGACATCATCGTGACCATGGACGCGGACGATACGCATGCGCCCGGCCTCGTGCTCCGCATGGTCCGCATGATCTCCGAGGGTTACGACGTGGTGATCGCGTCGCGCTATCGCGAAGGCTCGCGGTGCGTGGGCGTCCCGGTCCACCGGCTCGCCTTGAGTCACGGCGCGTCCTGGCTCTTCCGGGTGGTCTTCCCCATTCAGGGGGTGCGCGACTACACGTGCGGCTACCGCGCGTACCGCGCCGCCGTGGTCAAGGCCGCCTTCGCGCGGTACGGCGAGGAGTTCCTCGACCAGGGCGGCTTTCAGTGCATGGTGGATATCCTCCTCAAGCTCCGGCGCATGAACCTCATCTTCGGCGAGGTGCCGTTCATCCTGCGCTACGACTGGAAGGAAGGCGGCAGCAAGATGAACGTGACCCGCACCGTCAAGGACACGCTGGGGCTCATGTGGAAGCGGCGCTTCGGCGGATGAGCGAGGGGCGGTTCGAGCAGGGGTACTACGACTCCGTCTATCCCAACTACGCGCGGCAGAACCCGCCGAAGAAGCTCCAATTCTACCGGGAGATGGTCGAGCGCGTCGCGCCCGTCCGCGCTCCGGTCCGTGTACTCGACATCGGCTGCGCGTTCGGCGCGTTCCTCTCCGCCCTCGACCCCCGCTGGGAGCGCTACGGCACGGATGTGAGCCGCTACGCGGTGGAGAAGGCCACGGCGGCCCTCCCCGACGTCCGGTTCGCCCGCGCGGACATCGACGCGATCCCCTTCCCCGGCCCCTTCGACGTCATCACGTCCTTCGACGTCATCGAGCACATTCCCTCGCTGGACGCGGTCGCGTCGGCCGTGGAGTCGAGGCTCGCGTCCAGCGGCCACTTCGTGTTCGTGGTGCCCGTGTACGACGGCGTGACGGGCCCTCTGATCCGGCTTCTCGACAAGGATGAGACGCACGTGCACCGCCGGTCGCGCGATTTCTGGCTCCAGTGGGCGGGTGAGCGATTCGCGCTGGTCGCGTGGTGCGGGATCCTCCGTTATCTGATCCCCGGGTTGGGATACGCCCACATCCCCACGCGACGCCTGCGCCGGTTCACGCCGGCCATCGCGGTGACCGCGCGGAGGAAGGCTTGAGCCGGAAGCCCGGGCGGGCCCCCAGACCAGGACGCAAGTCCGAGCGATCCGCGGGGCCGCGCCGTCCCGACCGGCGGCCGGTCTGGACCGTCGTCGTCATCGCGATCATCGCGCTCGTGTCGCTCGCGCGCGCGGTCCACCTCAACTTCCCCCTGGAGCGGGACGAGGGCGAGTTCGGCTACATCGCGCAGCAGCTCCTCCACGGGGTGCCCGTCTATCTCTCCGCCTACACCCAGAAGCTGCCCGGCGCGTACTACATGTACGCGCTGTTCCTGCTCGTGTTCGGACAGAGCGCCGTGGGCATCCATCTCGGCTTCCTTCTCACCAACGCGGCCACGATGGCCCTGATCTTCCTCATCCTCCGGAAGACCCATGGTGGACTCGCGGGATGTGCCGGCGCGCTCGTCTATGGCGTGATGGCCATGTCGCCGGCGCTCCTCGGGACCGCCGGGCACGCCACGCACTTGATCGCGTTCTTCTCGGTGGCGGGACTCTATGCCCTTCTCGAGGCCCGCGAACGGGGCCGCTTGTGGCTCTACATCGTCAGCGGCGTCTGCTTTGGAATGGCGTTCCTCATGAAGCAGTCGGGCCTCTTCTACGCGCCGCTCCTCTTCGCTTTCCTCGTGCTGGAATCCTTCCGCCTCGAACCCGCGCACCGGACGAATTCCCGGATCCGGGCCGTGGTCTTCGCCGCCGCGGCCGCGGCCCCCTCGCTCCTCATCGCGGAGTACTACCTCACCATCGGACGCCTGGGCACGCTCTGGTACTGGTCCTTCCAGCTTGCGCGACAATTCGGCGAGCAGGTGAACCTGGCCGGCGCGCTCGTCAATCTCCGCGATCGCACGCGCGAAGTCACGGCTGGGTTCGTGATCGTGTGGCTGGTGGGCGCGGTGGGCCTGGGGGTGATGCTGCGGGACAAGAGCCTGGGCATACTCCGCTACCTGCTCGCCGTGTTCGGACTGGCCGCCATCCTCTCGATCGTCCCGGGCTATTTCTTCACGACCCACTACTACATCGCCATCCTCCCGTTCCTGGCGATCCTGGTGGGCGGCCTCTTCGACGTGGTGGCGCGCGGTCGCGGTGACCGGGGCCCGAGCCTCGTGGGCACGGTGGCGATCGGCGCGGCCGTCCTGATCGGGCTCATGGCCGGAGTCGCGCGCTACGAGCCCTTTTACTCGGGGCGCATACCCGATGCCGCCGCGGCGCGCATCATCTACTTCGGGAATCCGTTTCCGGAGTCGGTGGAGGTCGGCCAGTACCTGAGGGAGCACACATCGCCCGGGGATTCCATCGCCGTGCTCGGATCGGAAACCCAGATCTACTTCTACGCGCGGCGCCCCGCGGCATCGCGCTTCGTGAACGCCTACTTCCTCACGTCCGACCAGCCCCAGGCGCGCGACATGCAGCTCGAAATGATCCGGGACCTCGATCGCGTGCGCCCCAAATACCTCGTATACACGAACTCCAGACTCTCGTGGACCCTGCACGAGAACTCCCCGCGCAACATCTTCGATTGGTATACGGCGGCGAAGAAGGATTACGACGTGGATGGCGTGGTCGATATCGGGCCGAATGCGAGCACGTCGATCTGGGGCGCAGCCGCGGCATCGGCGCCGCGGGGTTCGGAGTACTTCGAGGTGTTGAAGCGGCGCTAGCGCCGCACCACGGTGATCTTCCCGGACACGTTGTCCGCGTCGTGCGGCGTGTCGATCTTCAAGAACGTCTTCCCCGTCCACATCGCCGCGATCGCGTCCTCCCAGGTGTTGATCCCGTAGTCGGGCGCCGGAATGAGGAGCGATGGCGTGAAGGAGCCCTCCACCGGACTCTGGGACGCCTGTCCCTGCAGGATGAAGATGGCCGGCCCGGGCTTCTTGATGCTCCCCGCATAGACCGCCACGTGCTGGCCGAAGAACATGTCCGACCGAAACTGAATCGAGTACGGCAGGGCGGGCGTGATCTTGTCGAGGCTGAAGACGCCGAGACCCACGATGGGAACGCTCTTCCCGCTCTTCCCACCCTCGGTGAGCACGGCTTGGAAGGTCTGAGCGTGCGCGACGGAGATCGACAGGATGATGCAGAGGAAGACGGGGGCGAGCATCTTGCGCCACGGCACTGGGGGCCTCCTTGCGTCGGATTCGAGCGCCCGAGGCATCCCTGCGACAGTCCCCTTCCGTGGAGGCGGGACTATATCACCTCACGGGAGTCGAGGTAGCACCTAGTCGATCCGGCGGAGGACTTCGATGTAGCTCTGGGTCGGGGTGATGGCGCGCGCGTCGTCCCCCCACGTCATGACATTCCGATCCGCATGCACCTGCAGGACACCCTCCACTTCGTAGTTCCACCGGTAGGCGTCGAACCAGTTGCGGAGATCCCGCGGAGTGGTCGGGCGTAGGGCCCAGGACCACGGGATGTGGACGTAGATAAGGTATTTGGGGCGCACTCGCTCGATGTCCCGGATCATCTCCAGCTGCATCTCCCGATTCCGCGAATGCTCGGCCGTGAGGTAGTAGACGTTCACGAACCGCGACGCCGAGGGACGCTGGGCCTCGAAGAAGATCTGCGTTTCCGAGCCGAGGACGGCGATCGAATCGCCGGGCGCCGTGTGGCTCTTCACGTACTGGGCGATCTGGACGCACTCGGGGAATGGGTTTCCTGCATACCGCGAGTGCGATATGACGTCATCGGAAACACGTGCGGTGAAATAGGGCTCGTATCGTGCGAATCCGATGAGCAGGCCCGCCGCGACCCAGACCCCCATGACGATGCTCGCACGCCTTCCCTGCACCGCACCCACCAGGTAGCCGATCGAGAGGGCGACGAACGGCAGCAGGGACACGAAGTAGTGGCTCGCGAAGTAGAACCCGGGGACGATCGAGAGCATGGAGGCCAGGCCGAACGCCAGATAAGGGTATCGGCCTTTTCCCCCGACGACATCGCGCAGCAGCACCAGGAATCCCGCGATCGCCATGAGCCAGAGGACCTCGAATCCCGAGACCACCGTCCTCACCTTGTCGACGAAATTCATGAGACCGTCCATGAGGCCCACCTGATTCACGAATTCCCTCGCGAACTGAAACGACCAGAACCAGAGCAGGGGGAATTTCCCGAGCGCAAGGTAGTAGGCCACCACCAACAGGTAAGGCGCCAAGGATCCCGCGACGAAGGCCACTACCTGGAGGGTGAATCGCGGTGGACGCTTCGACCCCGCGGCAAGGGCATGCACGACCATGAACAGAGCGAGCATCGGCGCGAAAAAGAGGGCCGGCTGCTTCATCAGGAACGCGAGCCCGAAGCAGAGCCCACTCCCGAGGTAGAGGCGAACACTCGCGCGATCGCGCGCCAGCAGGAAGAGGTAGAGCCCCGCCATCGCGAACATGGCCATGAAGAAGGTGGCGTGGCCCGCAAAGCCGAGCACGGTGGGCGACAAGGCCATGAAACCGAAGACCAGGGCCCCGGTGACGCCTGCCAGGCCGCCGTGCGTGAGGCGCAGCGTGAGGAAGATGAGGGCCATGGTCGCGGCGTTGACGAGCAGGAGTCCCAGATGGATCGCGAAGGGAGACTGACCGAAGAGGGCGAGGAAGATCGCGTACATGAAGTAGGAGCCGGGGAGCTTCTGCGTGTAGGCCGAGACGTACACCGGCACGCCGTGCAGGAGCTGCTGCGCGATGTAGCCGAACTCTCCCTCGTCCCGCTCCAGCGGGAAGTCGAGGTGCGGCACTCGCGCGAGGGAGATCAGGAGGATGACGGCCAGGGCGAGGATGGTCCAGATTCGGGAGCGGTTGAGGATGGCCTCGGTTCGCTCGCGGACGGCAGGACGCTCGACGGCCTGTCCAGGACGCCATCCCACTTCGATTGGCAATCGGACCTCCGCGCCAGGTCAAATGCCCGGGGCAGGACTCGAACCTGCACGGCCTTTCGGCCAGGGGATTTTAAGTCCCCTGCGTCTGCCAGCTCCGCCACCCGGGCTCAAATTCACCATCGCGCTCGCGCTAGCGCGCGGGCCGCACGCCCTACCGCACCGCCCTCGCGGTCAAATCGTGCTCATCCTCGATGTCACCGACCAGCTCCTCGACGATGTCCTCGAGCGTGATGATGCCGATCGGCGTGCCGCTGTCGTCGATGACGACCGCCATCTGCCTCCGCGCGCGCCGGAATTCCTTGAGCTGCTCGGCGATCGAGCGCTCGGCGGGGGCCCACGTCGTCGGATACATCGCGTCCTCGAGGTTCACGAGGCCGCTCGTCGCGTAGATCGCGAAGAGATCCTTCGCGTTCACGATCCCGACCACCCGCGTGCGCTCGCCGTCGTAGACGGGGAAGCGCGTGTGGACGCTGTCCTGCAGCGCGCTGAGCGTCTGGTCCGGCGTGAGCCGGTACTCGAGCATGATCGCGTCCTCGAGCCTCACCATCGAGTCGCGCACGCACTTCTGCGGCAGGCGGAACGCGTTCTTCAAGAGCTCCGCCTGATCGGCCGACATCTTTCCCGCCTCGGAGACATCCTCCACGATGAGCTGGAGCTCTTCCACCGAGTGGACCGACGCGTGCGCCGCCGGCGTGAAGCCCAGCAAGCGCACCAGTCCGATCCCCGACTTCGTGATCACCACGATGAAGGGCCGGAACAGGCGCTCGAACGCCAGCAGCGGCGCCGCGATCCGGACCACGACCACGTCCGGGATCCGGAGCGACACCGTCTTCGGGGCCAGCTCCCCCACCACGACGTGCAAGTAGGTGATCGCGAGGAACGCGAACGCGGTCGAGATGCCATGGGCGGCCAGGATGCCCCACGACGGCGGGATGAAGGAGAACCAGGGCTCGATGACGTGCGCGAGCGCCGGCTCGCCGACCCATCCGAGTGCGAGGCTCGTCATGGTGATGCCGAGCTGGATCGCGGCGATCATGTCGTCCAGCCGGCGCACGGCGGCCTCCGCCGCGCCGACACCCAGCACCCGCTTGGCCGCCATCTCCTCGAGCCGCGTGCGTCGCACGGTGACCAGGGAGAATTCGGCCGCGACGAAGAAGGCGTTGACCAGGATGAGGATCGGAATGACGACGATCCGCCCGTAGTTCCAGAGCGCGTCGAGGAACCCGTGCATCAGGGACTCCGGCGAGGTGTCAGGCGACCGCCGCCGTCAGCTCGGCTGCGACATCGCCCGCGTCCTCGAAGCGGACGGGCACGTTCCACGCGGTGCGGGCGGGCACGCACACGCCCTGACCCTCGTGGCAGTAGGCGAACGAGACCTGCACGCTCAGATCGGCGGCGCCCGCGGGCTGGGCCGGCAGCTCGAAGGCGAGCGGCCACGACGCGCCGAGCATGGTGCGCTGCAGGAGGACCTCATCGCCGCGGCTCACCCGCACGCTGGCGGGAGCCTCGTCGCTCGGATGGGCACCGTCGGGCAGGTGCACACGCACCTTCCACTCGGTCGACGCGCCGGAGCGAAGACGCGTGGGCACCACCTCGCATACGGCGGCGCCGACTCCCGCCTCCGCCACCGCCTGCGCGGGCGGCTCGAGCCCTTCGATCACGACCTCCGACCACTTCAGGTCGAAGAGCGAGAGCCGCACCACCCGATGATTGTTGGTGTCCGCGATGTAGAGCACGTCGCCGCCGACGTGGAGTCCGCCCGGCTCGAAGAGCGCAAGGGCGGATGCCGGCGCCGGGCCGTCAGCCACGGGCGTTCCGGATCCCGGCTTCCCGGTTCCCGCGACCGTGCGGATCTCACCCTTCTCCACGTCGATCCACTTGATCTTGTGGTTGTACGTGTCGGCGACGAACACGCTCCCCTTCCATGCGGCCACGCCGAGCGGATGCTGAAGCTTGGCCTTGGCCACGGGGCCGTCCACGTCGCCGAAATCGAAGAGCCCCTTCCCGATCAGGGTA
Source organism: Candidatus Eiseniibacteriota bacterium (assembly GCA_035494915.1). GTDB lineage: Bacteria > Eisenbacteria > RBG-16-71-46 > SZUA-252 > SZUA-252 > WS-9. Next base: position 17,056 of record DATJGP010000193.1, read on the forward strand.
TGGACCTGCTCCGCGGCGAGGTCGATGCGGCGCACCGCGCTCACCTCGCTGTCGGCGAAGTAGAGGAAATTCCCGTCGAGCGACAGCCCGGATGGCTGGGCGAGGGCGGCCGACTCGGTCGGCCCGTCCACGATGTTCTCCCGCCCGGAGCCTGCGAGCGCGCGGGCGAAGCCCATCGGCAGATCACAGCGCCAGATCTGGTGCGATCCCGCCATCGCGATGTAGCAGGTGCTCCCTTCGACCGCGAGATCCCACGGGGAGCTGAGCGGCTGCTTGCGTCCCATCTTGCCGCCGGCGCGGTCGTAGCCCTGCACGCCCGTGCCCGCGACGGTCGTGACCTCCCACGTCTCGAGGTCCACCGCGCGCACGAGGTGATTCTCGGTGTCCGCGACGAGCAGCGTGCGATCCATCAGCGCCAGCCCCTGGGGATGATGGAACGTCGCGCGATCCGCCGGCCCATCCTCCTGACCCGTGGCACCCGTGCCGATGACGCGCGTGAGCCGCGAGCGGCCGCGATCGTCGGGGAGCGTGGCCACGACCACGCGGCTGTGGTTGGAGTCCGCGATGAAGAGCTGCTCACCCCCCGCGAGGACCTTCCCCGGGAACGCGAGTCCGGTCGCCGGACGGACGGTGCCCTCACGCTCGAGCGTGAGGGGCCCGGGCGCGAGCGCTCCCGCGGCGCGCCCGGCCGCGAGCGCGCCGGCGATCGCCTCGTCCAGCGTGTCGCGATTTCCTTCGCCCGCGACCGCTCCCACGATCTTCCGGTCGGCCCCGACCAGGACGAGGGTGGGCCACGAGCGGATCGCGTACTCGCTCCAGATCGACATCCCCTCGTCCACGATCACGGGGTGGTGGATCTCGTAGCGTCCAATGGCGGCCCGGACGGTCTGGCGGTGCCCCTCGTTGTCGAACTTGGCGCTGTGCACGCCGATCACGAGGAAGGGCTCATCCTTGTACTTCTCTTCGAGATAGGCGAGATCCGGGAGCACATGCATGCAGTTGATGCAGCAGTAGGTCCAGAAGTCGAGCAGCACGACCTGGCCCTTGAGCTCCCGCGCGAACGTCAACGGACGGTCGGTGTTGAGCCAGGCGAAGTCGGGATTCAGCTCGGGCGCTCTGGGGTTGCCGCTCATGGCCCTAAGATACAGGAAACGGCGCCCGGTTTCCGGCATCGCCCGGCGGCGTCCGGAGCATGCTTCACCTGGCCCCGGAACCTGCTATATTCCTTGCGCTCGCCGAGTTGGCCGGAGAATCCGGAGCCGGCCCGGGGTATCGAAACGAGGACAGCCAGGCTCACATCCACCGATCCGGATCGATCCACCATGAAACGATCCCTTCAGACACTTTCCTTCGTCGCAAGCGTCGCAACCGCCGCCCTCTTGAGCGGGCCGGCGTGGGGCCAGTCGTACCTTCCGCAGCCGGACCTCGAGCACCCCAAGGTGCAGTACGCGGACTCCACCGTCTCGATGAACGATCACTGCCCCGTGCGCCATGGCAAGCTCAACATGGCGTACAAGCCGGTCTACGTGAACGGCCGGCCGATCGGGTTCTGCTGAACGTCGTGCGCGTCGGTCTTCGTGCAAGACCCTGAGAAGTATCTGAAGGAGATGAAGGTGCGGCCGCCGAGCGTCTTCAAGGGGGGCGCTCGCCCCGTCCTCGACTCGTCGCTCAAGGCGCAGGTGAACTTCGAGATCTACTTCTTCGCCAGCGCCGCCGAGAAGAAGCGCTTCCTCGCGGACCCGATCCGGTACTGCGGCAAGGTGACCGACCCGATCACGTACGAGCGCTTCCGGCCAACCGCGGCTTCCCCCAAGACCGTGTACGGAAACCGGACGTACTTCTTCACGAACGAATCGAGCCGCGCGACGTTCCTGGCCGATCCTGTCACCCACAAGGACCGCCGGACGGGCACGACGTAGCTTGTTCTCGACCGCCACCGCACCACCCGTCCGCGCGCTCGACGACGTTCACGAGCCTGCGGTTCGCGCGGCCGTTGACGCGCTGATCGCACACCCTGCCACCCTCGGCTTCACGTTCTGCGGTAGCCGGGCCGCGGGCTTCGCGACTCCCGAGGCCGACTACGACGGCTTCGCCCTCGTGACGCGGGAGCACTACCGCTCGCTGGACGTCGAGGCCCAGCAGGTCCTGATCTATTCGGACGAAGGGGACGCCCCGAAGCGGGTGATCGGAGACTTCAGCCTCTTCTCCGAGGACGTGCTCGAGGAAGCGCTCCGGTCGCCGCTCGACATCGACCACTGGCCCTGGGTGGATGCCGTGATCGTGGCCGATCGGAACGGCGCGCTCGCGGCGTGGCGGGATCGCCTCGCGGCGTTTCCCGAAGCGCAGCGCAAGGAGCGCGCGATCCATCGCTACATCCAGATGGTCATCGCGCTCCACTACGCGATCGCCGACGACGTCCGCGGCTTCGAGATGGACCGGCAGATCAACCTGCACCGCGCCGCGCTCGCGGCGGTGCACCTCTGGTTCACCCTCCGTGGCCGCTGGGCTCCCCCGCTCAAGTGGCTCACGCGCGAGATCGAGCGGCTCGAGATCCGGCCCGACACGCGAGCGATTCTCGAGGGGGCGGTGCTGAACCCGTCGATCGAGATGCTCACACACGTCCGCGATCACATGAAGAGCGACATGCGCTACTCCGGAATCACCGAAGTGGATGACCTCCGCCGGGAGTTCTTCAAGACCTTGACGCCGGAACGCCGTCCCGCGGTCTACCGCGACAGCTACCTCTAGGAGGATCCGTGTACCGATTGTTGATCGCAGCGTTCACCGCCGGCGCCCTGATGGCTGGGCCGGCCTCGGCCCAGACGACCACGCACTCGACGACGTCGACGACCAAGACCACCGCTTCGAAGAGCACCGGCGCAGCGCACAGCTCCGGCGCCAAGACGGCCATGCCCGGCCGCTTCTTCGCCGGCAAGCCGAACGCGGCCCGGTATCGCGAGCTGTCCACGCACGAGCTCGGTCTGGCCCGCTCGGACCTCAAGAAGCTCCTCGCGGTGAAGGGCAAGCGGACGGTCCAGAACACGATGACCCTCTATTCGAGCCTCGCGCTCCACGCGGACAACGCGAGCAGCTGGGCGGGGCTCATGGAGTCGGTGCATCCGGACTCCGCGTTCCGGTCCACGGCCGAGACCATGAGCCAGGACGCGAGCAAGTTCTTCACCGAGCTGGGCCTCAACCGGCAGGTCTATGACGCGATCCAGGCCGTCGACGTGAGCGCCGCCGATCCAACCACGAAGTATCTCGTCGAGAAGACGCTCCGCGACTTCCGCCTCGCGGGCGTGGACAAGGACGAGGCCACGCGGAAGCAGATCCAGACCATCCAGGACGAGCTGGTCCTCGTCTCGCAGGACTTCGACCGGAACATCCGGAACGACTCGCGCACGATCAAGGTGACCCCCGCCGAGCTCGACGGCATGCCGGAGGATTTCATCAAGGCCCACCCGGTCGGCGCCGACGGCAAGGTCACGCTCTCGATCGAGTATCCGGACCGCTTTCCCATCGCGACGTACGCCAAGAGCGAGGACGTGCGGAAGCGCCTCCAGACCGAGGCGATGAACCGCGCCTATCCCGCGAACGAGGCCGTGCTCGACTCCATGCTGGCCAAGCGCTACCGCCTGGCTCACATGCTCGGCTACTCGAACTGGGCCGACTACATCACCGCGAACAAGATGATCGAGAATGCGGCCAACGCGGCGAAGTTCATCGACCGCATCAGCAAGCTCACGCACGACCAGAGCCAGCGCGAGTACGAGGTGTATCTCAAGCGGAAGCAGGAGGACGTCCCCGGAGCGACCGCGGTCAATCGCTGGGAGGTCCGCTACTACGAGCAGCTCATCCGGAAGCGCGACTACAACTTCGATCCCAGCGCCGCCCGCCCCTACTTCCCCTTCGAGGGCGTGAAGAAGGGCGTGCTGGAAGTCACGTCCAAGCTCTACGGCGTCACGTACAAGCGCATCCAGCACCCGGACGTGTGGGATCCGAGCGTCGAGGCCTACGACGTCTACGACGGGAAGACGCTCCTCGGCCGCTTCTTCTTCGATCTCCATCCGCGCCCCGGGAAGTTCAACCACGCCGCCCAGTTCAACATCCGGACCGGCGTCACGGGCACGCAGCTCCCCGAGGCGTGTCTCGTCTGCAATTTCCCCGGCGGCACGAAGGGCGATCCCGGGCTCATGGAGCACGACGACGTCGTGACCTTCTTCCACGAGTTCGGCCACCTGCTCCACTCGATCTTCGGCGGCCATCAGCGCTGGGCGCCTCTGGCCGGCATCGCCACGGAGCAGGACTTCGTGGAAGCTCCGTCCCAGATGCTCGAGGAGTGGGCGTGGGATCCGGCGGTGCTCCGCACGTTCGCCAAGCACTATCAGACGGGCGAGCCCATCCCGGTCGACATGGTCGAGGCCCTCCGCAAGTCGAGCATCTTCGGCCGCGCCATCGACAACGCCTACCAGGCGGACTTCGCCGCCCTGTCGCTCAACATCTACAACCGCGATCCCGCGACGGTGAACGTGGACTCGCTGGCGGTCATGTACGACAGCCAGTTCGTGCCCTTCCCGCCGATCCCGGGTACGCACTACGCGATGTCGTTCGGACACCTCGATGGCTACTCGGCGGTCTACTACACGTACCTCTGGTCGCTCGTGATCGCGAAGGACATGTTCACGAAGTTCGACCGCGCGCACATGCTGGAGCCGGGCGCGGCGACGAGGTACCGGAAGGTGGTGCTGGCTCCGGGCGGAACCAAGCCGGCGGCGCAGCTCGTGCACGACTTCCTCGGACGGGACTTCCAGTACGAGGCGTACGAGCAGTGGCTGGCGGGCAAGAACTAGGAACGGCGGGAACAGCGTTTCGGCGTGATGAGGGTCGTCGCCCACGGGCGGCGGCCCTCAGCGCCTTGCGGTCTTCTCCACCCTCAACGGCGTGAGCACTTCCTTGTCGAAGCGCGCTCCGTCGAAAGCCTTGTCGAGGTACGGAAGGATCACTTCCTCGGTCGCCTGGAAGTGGGCCGCGATGAGCGCCAGGATCCCGTAGGAGAGATGCATCAGGCGGCCGGCCGGCGATCCCGCCGAGACCGCCTTCTCCAGCGCCTGGCAGCGCCGGGCGACGAGCTGGTGCTCGAAGCGAGCGAGCTCGGTCAGCCGCGAGCCCTCTCCGGCGGCCCAGTCGGCGGCGGGATAGAGCGTGTACTCCTCGGCGCGAGCGTGCGGGGCGACGTTCTTCGCCACGAACTCGAGCACCTCCCGGGCGACCGCGAGCTGCTCCAGGGTCCCCAGCTCGTGCAGCTTCTCCAGCCGTTCGCCGAGTCCGTGGACCTGGGTCAGAAGACGAACGTGATCCTGCCTCAACGCATCGGTCGGCTTCTTGTCCGGGGCCCCCATCGCCGGGGACTATTCGACTTCCGCGTCTCGTTGTCAACTCGACTGTTGCGCCGTCCCTGCCCCTGACCTAGCCTCGAAGGATGTGCTCTCGAAACCGACCCCGAAAGGAGTCTCGTCCATGAAGGTCGCGATCGGCGCCGACCACGCCGGCTTCGAGCTGAAGGAGCGCGTCGGGCAGTACCTGAAGTCGAAGGGCTACACGGTGCTCGACATGGGCACCGATTCCACCGAATCGACCGACTATCCCCAGTACGCGTTCAAGGTCGCGGAAGCGGTCCGGGATGGGCGAGCCGACCGCGGCGTGCTCGTGTGTGATTCCGGGAACGGCATCGCGATCGCGGCCAACAAGGTCGAAGGCATCCGCGCCGCCCTCGCCGTCAATCCCAAGCACGCCGAGCTGTCGCGCCGCCACAACGACGCCAACGTGCTGGTCCTCGGGTCGATGCTCACCCCGCAATCGGAGGAGCACGCGCTCCTCGACACCTGGTTCTCCGCACCCTTCGACGGCGGCCGCCACGAGCGCCGGGTCGGCCAGATCACCGACTACGAGCGTACCCACTGCAAGGGCTGACCCGCACGTGAACCCGAGGCCCGTCGTCCAGGTCGAGACGCCCGGCTCGCTCGAGCCGCAGTTCCGGGAAGCGCTCGAGGAGCTGGCGAAGACCCGCGCGCTCCAGCGCCTCGCGGAGCGCGACCCCACGCTGTGGAAGAGCGACGCCGCGCACGAGGCTGTGATCCGCAATCGCCTCGGCTGGCTGGACGCCCCGCAGTGGCTCGCGGGCAAGATCGACGAGCTCACCGCGTTCGCGGCCGAGATCCGGAACGCGGGCTTCACGCGAGTCCTCCTGCTCGGCATGGGGGGTTCGAGCCTCGCCCCTGAGGTGTTCCAGATCGTCTCGATCGCGGGGCCCGGCGCGCCGACCCTGGACGTGCTCGACTCCACGGATCCCGCCACGATCGACGACATCGAAGCGGCGAGCCGGCTCGACCGGACGTTCTTCCTCGTCTCGAGCAAGTCCGGCAAGACCATCGAGACGCTCTCGCAGTACGCGTACATGCGCCACCGTCTCGAATCCTCGAAGATCGAGAACCCGGGACGCCGATTCGCTGCCGTGACGGATGAGGGCTCTCCGCTCGACCGGCTCGCGCAAGAGCACGGATTCCGCCACGTATTCCGCAATCCGGGCGACATCGGCGGCCGCTACTCCGCGCTCAGCTACTTCGGCATGGTCCCCGCCGCACTCCTCGGTCTCGATCTCCGCGTGCTCCACGCGCGCGCCGCCGCGGCGCGGAAGGAGTCGCTCGAGCCGGAATCGGTACGGAACGGAGCGCTCCGGCTGGGCGCCTATCTCGGCGGGGGCGTCCGGGCCGGCCGGAACAAGCTCACCATCGAGACGGCGAAAGCGCTGCGCCCTCTCGGCTACTGGATCGAGCAGCTCGTGGCCGAGAGCACGGGAAAGGAGCACACCGGCATCGTGCCGATCGAGGGCGAGCCCCTCGGCCCCGCGCATCACTACGGGGAGGACCGGCTCCTCCTCACGATCCGGCTCCAGGGCGAGCCGGAGCCGGACCTCGACCGGCTCGAGGGCGAATGGACGCGCACCGGCGCGCCGTGGCTTCGCATCGATCTCCCCGACCGCGACGCGATCGCGGGCGAGTTCTACCGCTGGGAAGTAGCGGTCGCCCTCGTGGGCGCGCTCCTCCACATCGATCCCTTCGACGAGCCGAACGTGCAGGAGAGCAAGGACGCGACGCAGCGGATCCTGGACGAGCTCGCGAAGGCGGGCCGGCTCCCCACGGGCGAGCCCCGCTCGCACAGCGCCGGCATCGAGATCCACGCCACCGACGAGGTCTGGAAGCGCATCGAGGCCGACGTTCCCTCGCTGCCGAGCCTCGAGATGATCCTGAACCGCTTCCTCGGTCTCGCGGCACCGCACAACTATCTCGCCGTGCTCGCATTCATCGAGCGATCCGCCTCCAGCGAGGCGTCGTTCGCGCTCCTGCGTCGGGCGATCCGGAACGCGATCCACGTGCCCGTGCTGCAGGGCTACGGCCCCCGGTATCTCCACTCGATCGGGCAGCTCTACAAAGGCGGGCCGGACGAGGGGATGTTCCTCATCCTCACGACGGAGCACAAGTCGGACCTCGCCATACCCGGCAAGCCATTCACCTTCGGCCAGCTCGAGACCGCGCAGGCGCTCGGCGACTACGAGGCCCTTGCGGCGCACGGGCGGCCGGCGCTTCGCCTCCACTTCTCCCACGGGGTCGAGGCCGGTCTGGCCACCCTCACGGCCGCGGTGGAGCGGGCTCTGTCGGCCATGCAGGGGGCGTAGCAATCCCAGCTCGGTTTCGCTAGTCTTTGAGGGCCCCCAAGCCCCGACATCCAGGCACCGCCGGAAACCCCTGGGTCCAGGCCTTGCAACCATTCGGCCGTCCACAACGCGCGCACCTGCTCTACGGCGCCCTGTCGCTGATCTTCCTCGGGCCAGCCGCGTCCGCCGACCAGAGCCCGATCCTCGACGCGCCCCCGATCGTGGAAGCGGCCGAGCGGGACACGGTGCAGTTCAACGTGTCCGCCTCGGATCCCGACGGCGATTTCATCACGGGCCTGGGCGTGCTCCAGCTGCCGGACGGCGCCGTGTTCGACGTCGACCTCCCCGCCTCGAAGGGCACCTTCCATTGGCGGCCCGATTACTCGAGCGCCGGATCCTATCCCCTCGCGTTCTACGCCGAGAACACGGTCCGGAGCTACGGCTACACGCTGCTCCAGGTCGCCAACACGGATCGCCCACCGGTCATCGACGTGCCCGCCTCCGTCTCCGCGGTGGAAGGGCAGCCTGTCGAGTTCACCGCCGCCGTGACCGACCCCGACGGAGACACCTTCACCTCGCTCGTGGCCGACGGACTTCCGGAAGGCGCCTCGTTCACCACGAACCTGCTCCAGTCGTTCGCCCGCGTCACATGGATCCCTCAGCCGGGCCAGGGTGGGTCGTACAAGGTGAGGCTGATCTCCACGACGCGTCCCCTACTCGGTCCCGCGGGAGTCGATACCGCGGCGGTCACCATCGCGGTGGCCGGCGGACAATTTTTGCCCCGCGTCTTCGCACAGGCGGACGATAAGACCGTTCTCCTGGGACCGGGAACCGGTGAGGTTTGCATTCACATCGAGCCGAGGGGCACCTACTTCGACCCGAGTCTGATCGTCCCTTCCACGGTCGAGCTCGTCTGGAGCGCCGGACTTCACCCTGTGCCCGCCGACGAGGTCGATCTGAATCAGGAGGACGCCGATGGCAATCGGGTGAAGGACGTGACCGCGTGCTTCTCGAGGAACGACCTGAAGCACCTTCTGAGCAATGAGGAACTCCCCAGGACCGCTCGCGTCACGGTCCGGGGCAGCCTCGTCGGGGGCGGGACCTTCAGCGGAACCGTCGACCTCAATCCGGTCATGGCGTGGACCCGCGTGTTCCTGACGCCTAATCCGAGCCGTGGAAACGCGGTGCTCTCGTTCTACACGTCGACGACCGGCTGGACCCGGCTCAACATCTTCGATGCGAGGGGTCGTCTCGTGCGTGCGCTGATCGACGAGCCCTACATGCGCGCCGGCTTCCACGACGTGCGGCTCGACGGCGATGCGTCGAAGCGGCTCCCCACCGGCATGTACTTCTACAAGCTGGACACGGTGAACGCCAACCTCAAGGGTCAGTTCCTCGTCATCAAGTAGCACGCCCCTATCGAGCACCCGAGGCCACAGGCAAGACCCGGCCCAGGAACGACAGCGCGATCTCCCACTCGTCCGACGCCAGCGTGTTTCGACCCGCGATCACCCGACGCCAGGTCAACGAGAGCTCGGTCGATCCGGCCAGCCCCATGGCCAGCGTGGGAGCGATGCGATGGTGGTCCTGCTCGCCCGCGCCTGGAACCGGCGTTCCTCCCGCGGCCACGCCAGAGCCCGCTCCTTGCGAATCGATTCCGTCGTAGCGAAGCCGCGCGCGCACCGAGCGCCAGGGCTCCGAACCCACTTCGACGTCCCAGTAGAGCTCTTCCGACGTGCTCCCACCGCGAATTCGATAGCCGAGACTCGCCTGCGCGTAGCCGCGGACCCGAGGCACGCCCGCGCCGAGCGCGGCGGCGGCTCCGAAGTCGACGAACCCACTCCCCAGCTCGGGATCGTCCGAGACCGGGTCGGGCGGACCGTACAGAGGAATCTTGAGGTCGGGCTCGACCGCGGCCAGCCATCGTCCGCGATGGAGCGGCAGCCGGGCGCCAAGGTGCACGTCCCCGAAGCCGAACGACGATCCCTCGATGTCGGGCACGGGGACGACCGCATCCGCTTCGTGCTCGGCGAGCTTCAGCGGGACGCTCGCGATCAAGGTGAGCCAGCGCGCCGCGCCGTACTCGGTGTAGAGCGAGGCGTTCACCTCGTGGTACTGCGCGGTCGCATACAACCCAGGATCGTCGAGCGGCCGGCGCTCCCCCTCGGCATCGAAGGCCTCGCTCCCCGTCAAGCGCGCGACCGAGCCCTTGGCGTACGCCTCCCCGGCCTCGCGGAGCCAGGCTCCGGCCTGCGCCGGCCGGGGCGAGCCCAGCGCGACGGCCAGCGCCAATCCTGCCCCCAGCCAGCATTCCGACAGCCAGCGCGACATTCCGCTCACGCCCGCATCCTACCCCGCTCCCGGCCCCTTGCGCCGTCCGCGACCGTGCGGCATGATCGAATGACGTGGTCGGATCGATTCGTACGGCCGTCTCGATCCCGTTCGTTTCCCGCCGGGATGGTGCTGAGGAGGAGTTATGCCTGCCCGCAAGAAGATCGCCAGGAAGGCGTCTCGCAAGGCTTCCACGAGCAAGAGGGCCGCGGCACAGAAGAGCAGCGCCAAGAAGGCGCCCGCGCGGCGCTCCACGCCCACCACAAGCCCCGCGGCTCCGGCCCCCACGCCGAGCGGGATCGGAGCGATGAGCCACCACTTCGACTACACGACGCACGATCCCGAGGCGATCCAGCGCTTCTACACGCAGATCCTCGGCTTCAAGAACTTCAACCGCGACCCCAACTTCAACTATCTCTGGATCCAGACGGGCGCCACGTCGAGCCTCGGATTCATGCCCCCGATGCCGGACATGGGCGAGGCGAGCCCCGCGAAGGAGCCGACGCTCTACTTCATGGTGAAGAACGTGGACCGCGCGTACGAGTCCCTCGCGGCCAAGGGCGTGATGTTCGAGGGTCCGCCCGCGGACATGCCCTGGGGTCATCGCGTCGTGCGCACCGCCGATCCGGAGGGGCGCACCGTGATGCTCGCGGAGCCCAAGAAGTCCTGACCCGAGCCCACGCAGGAGGCGCTCCATGAAATCCTCACTCGTCGCGCTGCACGATCTCGGTCAGAGCGCCTGGCTCGACACCATCAGCGACGGGCTCATCGTGTCCGGGGAGCTGAAGCGCCTCATCGACGAAGGCTCGATCTACGGAGTGACCTCGAACCCGACGATCTTCAAGAACGCGATCGGTGGGAACAAGGATTCGTACCCGGAAGCGATCTCGCGCCTGGCGGGAGAGGGCCAATCGGCCGAGCAGATCTTCGATGCCCTCTCCGCCCACGACATCATTCGCACCGCCGACCTCCTCGCCGGCAGGTTCCGGGACGGGAGCGGCCGTGACGGATTCGTGAGCCTCGAGCTGCCGCCGGCGATGTCGAACGACACCGCCGCGAGCATCACCGAGGCGAAGCGGCTCTGGAAGCTCGTGAGCCGGCCGAACCTCTTCGTCAAGGTGCCCGCGACGCCGGCCGGCATCCCCGCGATCGAGGAGCTGATCGCCGAGGGGATCAGCATCAACGTCACGCTCATCTTCTCGAGGCCGCAGTACGCGCAGGTGGCGGAGGCGCACCGGCGCGGCATCGAGCGCCGCCTCGCCGCCGGCAAGTCGCTCGACGGCCTCCACTCGGTGGCGAGCCTCTTCGTGAGCCGGCTCGACACCGCGGTCGACAAGGATCTCGAAGCGCGCGCGCAGAAGGCGGACGCCGCCCTGCGCGACCGGCTCCTCGCGCTCCGCGGGACGGCCGCGATCGCGAACGCGCTCGACGTCTGGGAAGAGTACCGTTCCCAGTACTTCGGTCCGTCGTTCGAGACGCCCCGCTCCAAGGGGGCGCGGCCGCAGTGGATCCTCTGGGCCAGCACGGGGACCAAGAATCCCGCCTACTCCGACATCAAGTACGTCGACGAGCTCGCCTGTCCGGACTCGATCAACACGATGCCGCGCGAAACCATGGACGCCTTCCTCGATCACGGTCAGGTCACGGGCGACAAGGTCGACCCGGCGCTTCCCGCGGCGCGGAAGACCCGCCAGGCGTTTGCCGAGGTCGGGATCTCGCTCGAGGAGCACTGCAACAAGCTCCTCGACGAAGGGGTGGCGTCCTTCGCGAAATCGTTCAACGAGATGATGGACGTGATCCGCGAGCGCGCGGCCGCGCTCGCCCCGCGGGGTTAGCGTCACCCACCCCTCGCGAGAGCGCCCATGAATCCCGCCCCGACCGGCGCGGCGGAAGCCGTGCCCGCCGACAATCCGCTCCGCGAAGGGAGCGTCACGCTACGGGCGGCCGAGCCCTGCGCCATCGTGGTGTTCGGCGCGACGGGCGATCTCGCGCACAAGAAGCTCATCCCCGCGCTCTGTCGTATCTCCGCGTCCAACGCGCTCCACCCGCGCACCGCGGTGCTCGGCACGTCGCGACGCGCGATGACGGCCGATGAGTTCCGCAAGGACATGGGCGCGGCGGTCGCCGAGCAGGGGATCGATCCACGAGAATGGCGCCGAGTCGCCGAGCGCATCGACTACATCCCAGCCGACTTCGACGATCCGGCTTCCTACGCGGCCATCAAGCAGCGGCTCGAAGCGCTCGAGAAGGAGCGCGGGCTACCCGGCAACAGGATCTTCCATCTCGCCGTTCCGCCCGCGGCGTTCGAAACGATCATCGGGAATCTCGGCGCGGCCGGCCTCGTGCACCCGCACGTGGAAGGGAGCCCCTGGGCCCGAGTGGTCGTGGAGAAGCCGTTCGGCCACGACCTCACGTCGGCGCGGGAGCTGAATCGCTGCCTCCACTCCGTCTTCGACGAGCGCCAGATCTTCCGCATCGACCACTATCTCGGCAAGGAGTCCGTGCAGAACCTCCTGATCCTCCGGCTCGGGAACGGATTTTTCGAGCCGCTCTGGAACAATCGCTACGTGGATCACGTGCAGATCACCGTCGCGGAGACGCTGGGGGTCGAGCAGCGGGCCGCGTATTACGAGCGGGCAGGCGTCTCGCGGGATATCCTACAGAACCATCTCATGCAGCTCCTCTCGCTCACCGCGATGGAGCCTCCCTCGCGCTTCGAGGCGGATTCGGTCCGCGACGAGAAGGTGAAGGTCCTGCGCGCCATCCGTCCGTTCGATCCCGAGGACGCCGTGCTCAAGACCGTGCGCGGGCAGTACGAGGCCGGCGCGGTCGCGGGAGAGCCGGCGCCGGGCTACCGCGAGGAGCCCGGGGTCGATCCCAAGTCCCAGACCGAGACCTACCTCGCCGTGCGCTTCGACATCGACAACTGGCGCTGGGCGGGCGTTCCCTTCTATCTCCGGTCCGGCAAGCGTCTCGCGAAGCGGGCGACCGAGATCGAGATCGTGTTCCGCCAGCCCCCGTACGCTCTTTTCCGCACGGCCGGAATCGACCACCTCGAGCCGAACGTGCTCCGTCTCCGCATCCAGCCCGATGAAGGCGTGTCGCTCTCGTTCGGCGCCAAGTCCCCGGGCGCCGCGCTCCACATCGACCCGGTGCGGATGGACTTCTATTACCTCACCGCGTTCGGCTCGGACCCGCCCGACGCATACGACCGCCTGCTCCTCGATTGCAATCGCGGCGACATGACGCTCTTCGCGCGGAAGGACGAGGTGGAGCTCGCGTGGGAGATCGTGGACTCGATCACGAAGACCTGGGAAAAGGGCCAGGGCTCTCCGCTCGCCACCTACCCGGCCGGCACGTGGGGGCCGCGCGAGGCGGACGCCTGGATCGCGAAGGACGGAAGGAAGTGGCTCCACCTGTGAGCGATCGACAGGACCCGGTTCGCTTGGAGGGCGTCCCTTCGCGCCCGTTCGATCTGGCCGAGCTCGAGAAGGATCTCCGCGCCATGTGGCGGTCCACGGCCGGCTCGCCGGGCGGGGCCCCGAGTGTCGAGACGCCGCGCACCGGGTCGGTCTATCGCGCCGCGATGTCGAACCTCGTCGTGCATGTGGACCCCGAGCGGCACGCGCGATTCGCGAGGGTCCTGGTCGAGATCACGCGGCGGCACCCCTCGCGACTCCTCCTCGTCGAGATCGGAGGGCACGGATCGTCCGAGCTCTACGCCGAGGTCGCCGCCCTGTGCCATTTGCGCGCCGCCGGCGGCCATGTCTGCAGCGAACAGATCATCCTTCGTGGGAATGCCGAGGCTGGTCCGCTCGTTCCGAGCGCCGTGCGCGCGCTCCTTCTCGGGAATCTTCCGACCGTGTTCCTCGATCTCCACGGCGGCGAGCCCCGCCCCTGGGTCCAGGAGCTGGCCGACCGGGCCGATCTCGTCCTCTCCGACACGAGCGAGAGTCCGACGCTCGAGGACGCGGGGTCCGTGTGGCGCGCGATCGCCGCGGACACGGATCACCGCGTGCGCGACCTCGCGTGGTCGAGACTCACGCCTTGGCGGGAGATCCTCGCGGAAGGCTTCGACTCCGCGCA
>DATJGP010000194.1:0-14341 GCA_035494915.1 Candidatus Eiseniibacteriota bacterium
AGGAAGACCACGCCCATCGTGTTGTTGAACGTGCTCACGAGGGTGTCGAGCTTGTTGATGGCGAAGTTGTCGGACTCGACCGGACGGAGCCCGCGGATGGCGCGCATTTGCCCGATCACTTCGAACTCCATGTCCCCAAGCGCCTCCTGGGACGGCGCCTTGACCGCGATGTTGACGTCCGTCCGCCCGTGGCCGCCACCGAACGCGCGCACGTACGAGGTGATGGGGATGAAGATCTGGCGGTCGAAGTTGGGGCCTCCCATGAAGGCGCCCCCCTGCTTCTCCATCAGTCCGATCACGCGGAAGTCATTGGGCCCGATCTTGATGATCTTGTTGAGCGGGCTGACGGTGCCGAAAAGCCCCTTCGCGACCTCGGTCCCGATGACGCAGACGTCCTTCTTGTACTCGACGTCGAACGGCATGAGGAAGCGCCCGGCCTGGGGCTGCGCGCTGGACATGCGCGACTGCTTCTCGGTCGTCCCGATGGTGTAGACGCCGTCCATCGTCTCGTTCCGGTACTTCACCGGCTGCGGGCCGCTCATGGTGGGATTCACGACCGCGCGGCCGCGGAGCTTGTCCTCGAGCGCGGCGGCTTCGTGGAGATCGAGGTTGGGGCGATTCCGGAAATTGCGGAAGTCGTTCATGTTCACCCACGGCATGCGCGAGACGTAGAGCACGTCCGCCCCGACGCTCGCGAAGCTCTCGCGGAACCGGTTCTGGAGACCGTTCGCGGCGGTCATGGTCACGACCACCGCCACGATCCCGATCACGATTCCGAGCGTGGTCAGGATGCCGCGGGATTTGTTGGCGCGAAGCGCCTGCAGCGCGATCTGGAACGACTCGCGCAGCGCGAGTCTGTTGCTCATGCTACCCCTGCGACCCTTCGGGCCGCTCCCGCTCCGGCTTCTTCGTGTTGTCCACGTTCACCACGGCCCCATTGTCGAGGTCCTTCGAGATCGCGCGATAGCTGCCGGTGACGATCTCGTCCCCCTCCTTGAGCCCGGAGGTCACTTCGATGAGGTCCTCGCCCTGGATCCCGGTCTTCACCTGGCGGGCGACGGCCTTCCCGTTCTCGATGCAGAAGACGATCTCGACGAAGCCGTCCTTGTCCGCCTGGTACTTGGTCTCCGCGTCCTTCCGCTTCTGCCCCTTCATCGCGAGCTGGTCCACGCTGCGCGCGGCCACCGCCTGGAGCGGCACGGAGAGGGCGCTGTCGTTGACCTTGGTCGTGATGTTGGCGCTCGCGGTCATGCCGGGGCGGAGCGTCTTGGGCGGATTCAGGATCGCGATCTTGATCTCGAATTCGGTCTTCTGCTCGGTCGTGCCCTGGCCCTGCGACACCGCGCTCGAGCCGATCTCCGAAACCACACCCTTCAGCTGCTGGCCCGGAAGCGCGTCCACCTCGATCTCCGCTTCCTGGCCGAGCGCGATCGACATGATGTCGTTCTCGTCGACGTTGACCTCCGCCTCCATGGCGTTGAGGTCCGCGACCGTGAGGATCACGTCCTTCTGGAACTGGGAGCCGAGCGCGATCTCGCCCTGTTCCTTGTTGAGGGCGCTGACCGTGCCCGACATGGGGGCGTAGATCGTGGTCTTGGAGAGGTCGTCGCGCGCTTGCTTCAGCGCGGCCTTGCTCTGCGCCACCTGGTCGAGGGTCGACTTGTAGCGGGCCACCTCGACCTGGTACTCGGCCTGCTTCGCCTCGAACGAGGACTGGGACTCGAGCCCCGTCGCGACCATCTGCTTCGAGCGCTTGTACTCGTTCTCGGTGCGGGTCTTGTTCTCGGCGACGAGGCTCACGTTGGCCTCGGCCGCGCTCACCGCGGCGACCGCGTTCTCGACGGCGGCGAGATAGCGCTCGCGCGCGAGGGTCACGAGGAGCGTGCCCTTGTTCACCCACTGCCCTTCGACCACGGGGAGCTTCTCGATCTTGCCGCTGACGTCGGCCGAGATCTCGACCTTCGTCTTGGGCTGGATCTTCCCGGTGGCGCTCACCCGCTGCACGATCTTGGCGCGGCTCACCTTGGCGGTCTGCACGACCGGGACCTTGCCGCCCCGGCCCTTGAGGGCCATTCCGGTCACCACCGCGACCAGCACGACGATGCCCGCGATGACCAGGATGGTCCTCTTCTTCCTGGCCCCACCGACTTTGTTGCTCATGGCCCAGCGACCTCCATTTTCTTGATGTTCATGGAATTACCCCGAACCCGTGCCAGCAGAACAAGTACGGCCGGAGCGGACCCAGGGTTTCGCTTGGCTTCGCGAGGGAGCGATGCGGAGCGGCCGGCAGGGCCGGGGAGTCGTCGTTCTGCTTCTGCCCACGTGGAAATTCGTAGGGAGTCTACAGCCCTTGGCCACGAGTTTCCAGGGGGCACGGGGCCGGACCGCTCCGAGTGCCGCGTCACGGGGGCTGGCCTCCCTCCGTACCGGGGGTATACCCTTCCAGCCTGCTGTTCCCACGTACCAGGAGGCTTTCCATGGCTGCCCAACGCTACGACGTCATCGTGGTCGGCGCGCGATGCTCCGGCTCCCCGTTGGCCATGCTCCTCGCGAGGAAGGGATACCGCGTCCTCGTGGTCGACAAGGCCTCGTTCCCGAGCGACACCCTCTCCACTCATCTCATCCATCCTCCGGGCATCGCCGCCATGAAGCGGTGGGGGGTGCTGGACCAAGTCACGGCCACCGGCTGTCCTCCCATCGACACCTACGCGCTCGACTTCGGCGCCTTCACGCTCGTCGGCGCCCCAGGCACAAAGGAATCCCCCGTCGCGTACGGACCCCGCCGCACCGTACTCGACAAGATTCTGGTCGACGCGGCAGGCGACGCTGGGGCGGACGTGCGAGAGGAGTTCTCGGTAGATGAGATACTGGTCGAGGACGGAAAGGTTGTTGGAATTCGTGGGCACGAGAAGGGGGGCGGGAGCGTCGTCGACCGCGCCCGCGTGGTGGTGGGGGCCGACGGCCGGCACTCCCTGGTCGCCAAGGCCGTCTCCCCGGAGTCCTACCACGAGAAGCCGATGCTCCTCTGCGGCTACTACTCCTACTTCAGCGGCATGGACGTGACCCGGTTCGAGACCTACTCCCGAAACCACCGCGGGTTCGCCACCTTTCCCACCAACGACGGCCTGACCCTCGTGGTCGGCGGCTGGCCCTACCGGGAATTCGAGGCGAACAAGTCGGACGTGGAGCGGCACTGGATGGCAATGCTCGACCAGGAGCCGACCTTCGCGGCTCGCGTCCGCGCGGGCAAGCGCGAGGACAAGTTCTACGGCACGCCCGTGCCCAACTACTTCCGGAAGCCGTACGGGCCGGGCTGGGCGCTGGTCGGAGACGCCGGATACAACCGGGACTACATCACGGCCTTCGGAATCACGGACGCGTTCCTCCAGTCGGAGCAGGTCGCGACCGCGCTCGACCAGCACTTCCTGGGAGCGAAGTACGACGACGTCATGAGCCGCTACCAGAAATCACGCGACGAGTGGTCGCTTCCCTTCTACGAGTTCACGACCGGGATCGCGACCATGGAGCCGCCGCCGCCCCAGATGCAGCAGGTATTCGCGGCGATGGCGGGCAATCAGGAAGCGATGGACGGTTTCGCGCGGGTCAACGCGCTCGTGACGTCGCCGGCGGAGTTCTTCACGGAGGCGAACATCGGGAAGATCATGGCCGCGGCGGGAAGTCGGAGCTGAGCGGCTACCAGATGCGGATGCGGTTCTCCGGAGGCAGGTAGTAGGTATCGCCGGGCTTCACGTCCGGGAACGCCGCATACCAGCCGTCGTCGTTCCGGATCACGCCGTTCACCCGGTACTCCCCCGGGCTGTGCTCGTTCGACATCACGCGCTGGCGCATCGCGGCGTCGGTCGTCTTGTACCGCCAGTACTGCGCGAAGGCGAGATAGAAGCGCTGGTCGCCCGTATATCCGTTGAGGACGGGCGCCGGCTTCCCCTTGAGTGAGATCTTGTACGCCGCGTGCGCAATGCGGATGCCCGCCAGATCGGCGAGGTTCTCCCCGAGCGTGAGATGCCCGTTCACGTGTAACCCTGGCAGCGGCTCGTAGCTGTCGTACTGCTTGGCGAGCGCTTCGGCGCGCTCGTCGAACTGCTTCCGATCCGCGTCGGTCCACCACATCCGCAGCGTGCCGTGCCCGTCGTACTTCGAGCCCTGGTCGTCGAACCCATGGCTGATCTCGTGCCCGATGGTGCAGCCGATCGAGCCGTAGTTCACCGCGTCGTCCGCGTTGGGATCGAAGAACGGCGGCTGGAGGATGCCCGCCGGGAAGACGATCTCATTCGCGACCGGCTCGTAATACGCGTTCACGGTCGGCGCCGTCATGACCCACTCGCTCCGGTCGACCACCTGGTCAAGGCGCTTGAGCCTCCGGTTCCAGTCGAAGGAATTCGTGTTCTTGACGCTCGCCACGAGATTCGACCGGTCGATCTGGAGCGCGGAGTAGTCGCGCCAGTGGCTCGGATAGCCCACCTTCACCGTGAACTTGTCGAGCTTCGCGAGCGCGGCCGTGCGCGTCTCCGGGGACATCCAGTCGAGCTTCTCGATGGACGCGCGGCACGCCTTGAGTAGGTTCTGGACCAGCGTCTCGACGGCCGCCTTGGACTCGGGCGGGAAGTACTCGCGGACGAAGATCTTGCCCAGCGCCTCGCCCATGCGCCGGTCCGCGACGCGCGCGGCGCGCGCCGGACGCGGGAGCTGGCGACTCCTGCCCTGGAGCGTCGTTCCGTACATGGTGAAGTTCAGATCGTCGACCTGGCGCGGAAGACAGTCGGCAAAGGCGTGCAGATACTGGACCGCGAGGTAGTCGCGCCACACATCGATGGGGGTCGCCGCGAAGATCTGCGCGAGCTTCGGAAAGGCCGTCAACTCGCCCACGTTGACGATCCGGTCCCCTTTCGGGGAGCGCGGGGGAATCCCCGCGGCTTCGAGAAAAGCCGTCCAGGGATATCCAGGCGCCGTCGTGGTGAGGTTCGGGATCGTCAGCGGGTTGTAGGTCTTGTCCGCATCGCGACGATCGGCCGCCGGCCAGTGCGCGGTCGCGATCTGCTTCTCGAGCGCGTAGACGGCGGCAGCGCGCGTCGGCGCGTCCTTCCGCCCCCCGATCGCGAGCATTCGCGCCAGATAGTCCTGATACGCCCTGCGCGCGGTGTCGAGCTGAGGATCGTCCTTCAAGTAGTAGTCGCGATCGGGCAGCCCCAGGCCCGCCTGGGTGAGCCGGACCACGTAGGCGTCCGGATCCTTGTCGTCTACCTGGATGCGCATCGCGAACGGACCGTCGATATGGAGCGAGGGGTCCCCCAGAATCCGCGCCACGTCCTCGAGCGACGCCGCGGCGTTGATGCGCGCGAGATCGGCGGCCGCCGGTTGGAGTGCGGACGCCTCGATCTGCGTCGTGTCCATATAGGCTTCGTATAGATCGCGGAGCTTCTTCTCTTCCTCGGTCAGGTTGGTCCGGCCGTGCAGCTCCACGAAGATCGCCTTGAGCCGCTCGTCGTTTCGGATGATGAGATCGAGGAAGGTGCCCGCCGCGGAGCGGTCCGGCGGGATCTGCGCGGTCTTGAGCCAGCCGTTGTTGACGTAGGTGAAGAAGTCGGCGCCCGGCTTGATCGTCGGATCGACGTAGTCGATCGCTACACCCCAGGGGGGCACCACGGGGGTGGCCTTCGACGACGCCGCGACCGCGAGAGTCGGGGCGCTCAGGGCGCCGGCGAGGACCGGGGCGAGGATTGCATGGCGCAACCGCATGGTCGCCGAGGCTAGCAGGGTCCGCCCCGCGAGGCAACGCCAGGTAGCCCCGGTCGTCCCGAATCGCTACTCTCCATGCTGCGATCCAAGATCGAACAAACGTGCCAGGCGGATGATGGAGGTCCAGGGGTGGAGCAGCCAGCAAAGCCGGACAAGCGTCCCAATCGAAGCGCGATCGTGCGGCGAATCATCCTGCTGGTCCTTCTCCTGGGCGCCGGCGTCGCCATCTGGAAGTGGACCCACCGTCGTGAGGACTACGTAGGGGGCGACGTCCAGACGACCGGGACCATCGAGGCCGTCCAGGTGCGCCTGGGCTTCCAGGTCGGGGGCCGGATCGCGGACATTCCCGTGACCGAGGGCATGCGGGTCCAGTCGGGCATGATCGTGGGCACGCTCGACCCGAGCGACCTCCAGGTCCAGCTGGCGTCGGCGAAGGCCGCGCGCGCCTCCGCGCAGGCCGCGGTGGCCCAGGCGCACGCGACCCGCGACCGCGCCGCGCTCGAGATGTCGCGAGCGAAGACCTTGCTGGGCAGCGGCTACGCCACGCCGCAGCAGATGGACACCGCCGCTACCGCGTATAAAGTTGCCGTCGCGCAGGTGCAGGCCGCCGAGGCCCAGGTGCGGCAGTCACAGAGTCAGATCGCGCAGGCGGAGCTTCAGCTCACGTACGCCGTTCTCCGCGCGCCGCAGGGGGGCGAGGTCGCGGAGCGGATCCACCTACCCGGCGAGATCGTGACCTCCGGCACTCCGGTGGTCGCGATCGCCGAGACCGACACCGTCAAGGTCCACGCCGCGGTGGACGAGACGCGCGTCGGTGCGGTTCGCCCGGGCGACCGGGCGTTGATCAAGGTGTACACGTTCAACAACCGGATCTTCCCCGGCGTCGTGACGGACATCCAGCCCTCCGGCGACTTCGCCACGCGCAAGGACTGGGGCGCGCAGCGCCGCGACATCCGCACGTTCGACGTGACCGCGCGCGTGCCGAATCCCGACCACCTGCTCAAGGACGGCATGACCGCGGAGGTCACGCTGGTCGTGAGCGCGCCGGTGAGGGTCGAGGCGGAGCGGTGATCGCGCCCGAGGGCATCCCCACGAGCGAGCCCGCGATCGTCGTCGAGCACCTGACCAAGCGCTTCGGCGAGTTCACGGCGGACGACGACCTCACCTTCACGGTCTATCGCCGCGAGATCTTCGGCATCCTGGGCCCGAACGGCGCCGGCAAGAGCACGCTGATCCGCATGCTCAACACGCTCCTGCCACCCACCTCCGGGCGCGCGGTCGTCATGGGACACGACGTGGTGACCAGGACCAACGAGGTGCGCGGCGAGATCGGCGTGATCCCCCAGGCGAACACGGTCGACGGCGACCTCACCGCGTGGGAGAGCCTCGATCTCTACGCCCGCTTCTACGGCATGGGGCGCAAGGAGCGTCAGGAGCGCGCGAAGGAGCTCCTGAACGCGGTCGGCCTCTGGGACTGGCGCGACAAGATCGCGGGCACGTACTCGGGAGGCATGCGCCGGCGGCTCGAGATCGCGCGCGGCCTCATCCACCGGCCGCGCGTCTTCTTCTTGGACGAGCCCACGACGGGGCTCGATCCGCAGAGCCGCCGCGTGATCTGGGAGCTGCTCGAGCGGCTCCGCGAGCAGGGCGATCTCACGATCCTGATCTGCACCCACTACATGGATGAGGCGGATCGGCTGTGCGACCGCCTCGCCATCGTGGATCATGGGAAGATTGCGGCGTTGGGAACACCGCGGGATCTCAAGGCGAGCGTGCCGGGGCAGGACATCCTCACGGTCACGTACCAGCACGACGTCGACAACGCGCTGCTGGACGCTTTGAAGGCGTTGCCGGAGATCAAGGAGGCGGCGCGCGAGGATCCACACACCGCGCGTCTCATCCTCGTCGGGGACACCGTGCCGCTCGACGGAATCACCGAGAGCTCGCACAAGCTCGGGAACAAGGTGCGGACGCTCTCGCTCCTCGAGCCCACGCTCGAGGATGTCTTCATCCACTACACGGGCCGAGGCCTCAGGGACACGGCGAGCGAGGAGTACCAGGGCTACAAGGTCCCCTCGATGATGCGCTGATGAAACACTTCAGCCTGAGCCGCTGCCTCGCGGTCGCCGAGCGCGACCTCCGCCGGTTCCGTCGGAACAGCAAGCTCATGGTCCCGATGGCGCTCATGCCCATCATCTATCTCGTCATCCTCGGGAAGTCGATGGGCGGGGATCTCCACAACCTCCCGGTCGCGGTCGTGGTGCAGGATCACGGCGCGGCGTCGGCGGAGGTACTGAACCGGCTCGTGACCATGGCGCAAAGCCGCGAGCTCTTCCAGCTCTCCAGTGAGCCGGACCCGAACTCCGCCGTGCGGGAGCTACGGCAAGGGCGCTACAAAGGCGTGGTCATCCTGCCACCGGGATTCAGCGACCGCTACGCGCGCGGAGAGCCCGCGCAGCTCGGCGTGGTGGTGGACAACACGGACAACACCGCGGCGAACGTGATCGTGCAGGAGCTCCGGGGCGCGTTCCTCGGCGTGAACACGGCCCTGCGCACCGTTTCGTCGGCCCCCGTCTTCCCCGGCGTTCAGGTGGAGCGGGTGGACGTGTACGGGCACAAGGAATTCATGCAGTACCTGGTGCCCGGCGTGATCGCGCTCGCGCTCTTCTTCGTGGCCATGCTCGCGGGCGGCATCATCCTCGTGGACGATCGCGCGAGGGGCATCCACGAGGGCTACTTCGTGACGCCCCTCTCCTCGCTCGACCTGGTGCTCGGACTCACGGTCTCGGCGGTGTCCTTGAGCATGATCATCGGGACGATCGTGCTCGTCGCCTCGATCCTGATCGCGCGTCTCCCCATCATCGGCGGCCTTCCCACGATCCTCATGACCGAAGCCGCGGTCTTCCTCCTCGGTCTCGGGCTCATCCTCTTCATGTTCACGCTCATGGCCCGCGTGTCGAACCCGATGACACCGCGCGCGCTCTTCGGAATCCTGAACGTGGTCACGTTCTTCCCCAGCGGTGCCCTCTATCCCACCGAGAGCTACCCCGCCTGGCTCAACGCGATCTCGATGGCCTTCCCCATGCGGTACGCGGTGCACGCGCTCCGAAATCTGCTGCTGAAGGGGGTCGGCTTCGGCGCGGTCGCGCAGGACTTCGCGATGATGGCCGCGTTTGCGGGCATCATGCTCGTCCTGGCATCGACCATGTTCAAGCGGACGCTGTAGGCGAGGCTCCGAAACAACCGTTGCCGTAGTAGCGCCGACGTGGTTCCCTTGGCGGGCATTCAGGGGGGAAGCTCATGTTTCTTCGGTGGCTCGCCTTCGCGTCCGCTCTCGCCTTCGGCTGCGTCTTACCCTCAGCCGGTCAGGCCGACTCGGCCCTACCGATCCACGACGGCCTATGGAGCTTGGAGCTCGGAGTCCAGCCGCTTAGCGGCTCCGGCACCAAGATCGGCCTTGCGGCCAAGCATCACATAGGGGACCGGAGTGCGCTGCGGTTGGGTTTCTCGGCTCGGGTCATCAGCTCAGATGGGACCGCGTCGGACTCCGACGTATCCGGTACCCATTTCGGTGATTCCACGGACGAACGCGACGTGACCCTGTTCGCACACTGGGTCGGCTATCAATGCGTGGACGAGCACTTCGCGATGACACTCGACGCAGGTCCGACTGTGCATTGGAGATCGATGGAGCGCCTCGAAGAGTATACGTCCCCTGATGTGGACCCGGGCGCTGTTCACAACTACGACGCCTTTCTCAGCGATGAGAACTTGTGGGAATACGGGCTCGACGCTCAGATGGGCCTCGAATGGTTCTTCGCCCGCCATGTCAGTCTGGCCGCTAGATATGGAATTGCGGCCCTTCGGACGGAGGACCGCACCACCGCCGAGAGTATCTTTTCCTCGAATGGCACCGGGGTGATCTACCACAACTATGCCGCGGGGAATACCGATGGCTTTCTCGTTCGCACGATATCCCCTTTGGTGTCACTGAACGCGTCATGGTGATCACGGCACGATCGGTCCTGCCCTTAGTGCTGCTCCTGGGACTACCATTGCCCGAACGAGTTGGAGCGGCTCCTGAAAACGTTCCACATGCGGGCTCCTGGGCTCTCGAGCTCCAGCTGGAACCAATATCGGGAGCGACAAAGTACGGGCTGGCCACCAAGTTTCACGTCTCCGAGCGCTCGGCAGCCCGCCTGGGCTTCCTCATGACGCTCGACACGGAGGATTCGGAAGACTCGCGCCGGGAGGAACGTACCGACATCTACGGAACTACGACCACGACTTCCGGGTCCGAGTCTTCATTCGACCAAACCAGCGGATCCGTGTTCCTCCATTATGTTCGGTATGCAACGGTTGCAGACCGTTTCGGCCTGTCGCTCGACGCGGGACCTGTTTTCGTGTGGAACTATTCCCAAGGAATGCAGACGGCTACGTATCCGCCGCCTCAAGGTCAGCGTGTCGTCAATTATGTTTCGGATCAGAAGAGCTATGGTTTCGAGCTGCAAGCAGGATTCGAGTGGCACTTCGTTCGAAGACTGAGCCTGGCCGGGCGTTACGGAATTTCGGCCCTTCGGGATGAGGGCCGACGAACCCTCGGGGATCTCCAAAGTGAGAGCGCTCAAGTCTCGGACGGTTTCACGGTGCAAACCTCGAGGAGCCTCTTTTCACTGATTGCATACTGGTAGAAAGAGGGTCCTACCTGAACCAGAGGTCGAAGCCCGCGCCGATCTGAATCACGGTCGCCTCGCCGATCACCGGAATCCCGTCGTCGTCCGCGCTGTCGAGCTTGTCCATGCGCGTCTCGACGCGAATCCGGCCCGCCCCGTTGCTCACCGGAAAGCCCACGCCGAACCCGCCGCCAAACGTCATGGATGTCGCGCCCAGGTTTTCACCCCCGGAGTCGAATCCCTCGTGGAACATGCCTACCCCGAACGTGACGTAAGGGCGCATCGAGCTCGACGTCTGGAAGTTGTACTGGTAGTTGCCGGCGAGGCGCAGCGTGCTCAGGTGATCGCCGTCGGACGACTGCCGGTCGTAGCTCAGGTCCAGGAATCCTTCGTGGTTCGTCTTCACGTTGCCCGTGTAGCTCACGCGGAGACCCGGCTTGATCGAGGCCAAGGCGTTCGCCTGGGTCGGAACGGAGAACATGGTCACGTCATCGCCCGGGCCTTCCGGATTGTGGATGGTGAGACCGAGATTGGCGCCGACGCCCCACGTGGCCAGAGCGGGCTGGGTGGTGACGGGGATGAGAGCGAGGGCGAACAGCGCGGCGAGATACGGACGCATGAGGGACCTCCTTCACGGTGGTTTCAGGCCATGTGGTACCGACTAGGCAAATCCTCCAGCTTGGAGACGGACAGGCCCAAGTCCTTGAGCAATCCGTCGCTCACGGAATAGATCCATCCGTGAACGGTGAGGGGACGCCCCGCGCGCCAGGCGTCCTGGACGATGGTCGTGCGGCAGACGTTAGCGACCTGCGCCGCCACGTTCAGCTCGCAGAGCCGGTCCGCGCGCGCGCCCTCGTCGGCGATCGCGTCGAGCTCGTCTCGATGCGCGGCGTGGACGTCGCGGATGTGGCGAAGCCAGTTGTCGATCAATCCCAGAGGCTGCGTCTGGAGCGCGGCCACCACGCCGCCGCAGCCGTAGTGCCCGCAGAGGATGATGTGCCGCACGCCGAGCACCTCGATCCCGTACTGCAGCACGCTCAGGCAGTTCATGTCCGTGTGCACGACGACGTTCGCGACGTTCCGATGCACGAACACCTCGCCCGGCTGCTTCCCGATGATGCGGTCCGGCGGGAGCCGGCTATCGGAGCAGCCAATCCAGAGCAGCTCGGGCCGCTGCTGGTGCCGCAGCCGCTCGAAGAACTCGGGCTCCCGCTCGCGCATGCGCGCGGCCCACTGCCGGTTGGCTTCGAAGCATTCCTCGAGATCGCTCATGGCCCGCAGTGTAGCCCACATTTCGCCGCTGGCCATAGGCCGTGTGTCGGTTTACCGTCCTCGGATGGTTCGGCCACGACGGCCGGACGCTGAAAGGTGGGCTTCATGCTGTCGTCCCTGATCGAGCGGTACTGGTGGATCCCGCTTCTCCGCGGACTCGCCGCGATTCTGTTCGGCATCATCGCCCTCGCCATGCCGGGCATCACCCTCGCCTCGCTCATCCTGGTTTTCGGGGTCTGGCTCCTGTTCGACGGCGTCTTCACGACCTTCCACGCCTTTAGCGGCCGGAGGGAGACCCCGAGGTGGTGGATGATGCTCCTCGAGGGTCTGCTCGCGGCGGCGCTCGGGATCTACGCCCTTCGCGCCCCCGGACTGGCGGCCATCACGCTCCTCTTCTACATCGCGGGGTGGGCCATTCTGAGCGGAATCATCCGGATCGCCCTCGCGTTCACCCTGAGGCGAGAGATCCGTGGCGAGTGGTGGCTCATCCTGGGCGGCTTCGCGTCGGTTCTCTTCGGCCTGATCATGATCGCGAGGCCGGGGGCGGGCGCCCTGGCGCTCCTCACCATCATCGGCATCTGGTCCATCCTCGCGGGCATCGCGCTCGTCATGCTCGCGTTCAAGTCACGCAAGTTCGGCAAGGGTCTCGCGTCCGCGAGACCGCAGCCGGCCTAGACCCTGGGGCCACGCGCCCCGCATCAGGAGCCACGACATGACAGAGTCGAACAGCCTCACCCCCGGTGCCGCGCGCGATCAGCTCGTGGCGGATCTCAAGGCGGTCGTCGCCGATGCGGAAGAGCTTCTCCGCGCCACCAAGGACGCGGCCGGCGAGAAAGTGAGCGCCGCGAGGGCGCGCGCCGAGGCGACCATCGGCAAGGCGCGGGAGAAGCTCTCCAATCTCGAAGACGCCACGCTCGATCGCGCGAAGGAGGCCGCCAAGACCGCCGACGACTACGTGCACGAGCACCCGTGGAACGCGGTGGGCATCGCGGCGGGGGTCGGTCTCGTGATCGGCATCCTGATCGCGAAGCGGTGAACGTGCCCATGGACGACACCGAACGCCCGGGGATCATCTCCTCGCTCAAGAGAACCGTCTCGAGCACGCTCGGGCTGATCGAGACGCGCCTCGAGCTCCTCGGAAACGATCTCGCGCTCGCGCACGCAGACCTCACGAAGCTCGTGGTCCTCGTGGCGTCCGTGGTCCTCTGCCTCCAGCTCGGCCTCCTCCTCGGCGTGATCTTTCTCGTCCTGGTCGTGCCCGAGTCCGCCCGCGCGTTGACGGTGGGCATCGCCGCGCTCCTCGTGCTGGCCTGCTCGATTGGGGGCGTGCTCTATCTGCGCGGCTGGCTCGGCTCGCGCGCCGGGTTCTTCGACGCCACGATCCAGGAGTTCAAGAAAGATCGAGACAAGCTGCAGGGACGCACGTAAGTGGCGTCCAAGCAAGAGCTCCTCGCCCGCCGTCGCGATCTGATCGCGCGATCGGAAGCCTACCGCGAGGACATCGCGCGGAGCGTCGAGGTCTGGCGCAAGCCGCTGGGCACCGTGGATCACGTCGTCGGAGTGGTGAAGGGCATCCGTGAGAAGGCGCCGTGGCTCGCGGGCGTCGCCGGAGCCGCGTGGATGGTGATGCGCGGCAAGCGCGGACGCGGACTCCTCAAGATGCCTGGGGCCCTTGGAACGGCGCAGACCGCATGGGGCGTGGCGCAGACGGTGCTGGGCGTCCTCTCGAGCTTCCGCCGCCGCTCGGGCCGGGCTTGAACGAACGAGGGAAAATCGTGCACCTACCGGCCAAGAAATCCGAGGCGGGCGCCGAGCCCGGCTGGCGACAGCCGCGCGTCACGCCGAGCCTCGCCGAGGTCTACCGCTCCGTACCGGTGTCCACCGGAACGTGGTGGCGGCGCGCGCTCGCCTTCGCCGGCCCGGGCTACCTCGTCGCGGTGGGATACATGGACCCGGGCAACTGGGCCACCGACCTGGCCGGGGGCTCCGCGTTCGGCTACGCGCTCCTGAGCGTGATCCTGCTCTCCAATCTCATGGCGATCCTGCTTCAGGGTCTGTCGAGCAAGCTCGGAATCGTGACCGGGCGCGATCTCGCGCAAGCCTGCCGCGACCACTACTCGCGCCCCATGTCCATCTTCCTCTGGATCATCTGCGAGCTCGCCATCGCGGCGTGCGATCTCGCGGAGGTGATCGGGTCCGCGATCGCCCTCAATCTGCTCTTCCACATCCCGCTTCCCTGGGGGATCGCGATCACCTCGCTCGACGTGCTCTTGATCTTGTATCTCCAGAACAAGGGGTTCCGGCTGGTGGAGGCGCTCGTCATCGCGCTCATCGGAACGATCGCGGCCTGCTTCCTTTTCGAGATCCTGATCGCGAAGCCGTCCCTCTCGGGCATCGCGCTCGGGTTCATCCCGAGCGGCTCGATCCTGACGGACCACCAGAAGCTCTACCTCGCGATCGGCATCCTCGGCGCCACCGTGATGCCCCACAATCTGTACCTTCACTCCTCCATCGTGCAGACGCGGCGGTACGAGGAGACGCCGGCGGGCAAGCGGATGGCTGTGAAGTACGCGTTCATCGACTCCACCATCGCACTGAGCTTCGCGCTCTTCATCAACGCGGCGATCCTGATCGTGGCGGCC
>DATJGP010000195.1:0-4506 GCA_035494915.1 Candidatus Eiseniibacteriota bacterium
CCCGGGAATCCCCCGCCTCACCGTGACCCGCCGCACGCGTCCGTCCGTGCCGACAAGGGCGTGGAGCACGACGCGGCCCTCGATGCCGTTCTCCCGCGCCCACTCGGGGTAAACAGGGTCCGGCTTGGCGATCGCCTCGGGCGGTTTGTCGAAGACGATGAACGCGTCTTCGCGGGGATCGGTGTCGATCATGGCCGCTGCGTGCTCCGGCCCATCGTTCCCCGTGGACGGCCCCGATCCCTGCGGTTCTCCGGATCGAGGAATTCCCGTTGGAACATCGATCTTCGGCAGCACGATGTCCGGTGCATCCACCTTCCGCGTCGGCATGTAGATGCCCCGCTTCGGCTGGGTGACCCAGGACCCTGGCATTTCGGGCGGCGGGACATGATCGATCGTCGGAGGCAGCACGTGGACCTGGCCGCTCGTGAGGATGATCTCCTCCCCCGCGCGCTGAGCCTGGACCCACAGGATGCATGCGAGCGCGCTCAGATGGACCAGGGCGGAGATCGCCAGTCCTCGGCTGACGTTCTGGCGGGACGTGCCACGGACGGGTTCAGGTGCTTCGAGCGTGTTCCAGCCAGAGGGTGGGACGGCCATCGCATTCATGCGCGCCGACCTTTCGATCCCGGCACCGTCCCGCGCGGCGCGGAACGTTCACCTGAGGGGGACTCAAACAAAACGCGGCGGTCCCGGAGGGGGGCCGCCGCTTGGTTTGAATGTACCGAAGTCGAACGAGCGCTAGAAGTGGAAATCCATCGGGACTTCCACCCAGACCGCGATCGGCTTGTTGTTGCTCAGGGCGGGCTTGAAGACCCACTTCTTCACCGCCTCGACCGCAGCCGCGTCGAGCCCGGTGACGCCCTTGATGACCTTGACGTTCTTCACGCGTCCGTCCTTGCCGACGAGAACGTGAAGCGTGACCTTTCCGGTGATGCCGGCATCGCGCGCGAACTCCGGGTACGCGGGAGGCGGCGCCGTGACCGGCGTGGGCTCATCCTCGTAGTACACGAACTCGCCTTCGCTCGGCAGATCGTCGCCCGATGCGATGACGAGCGAGTCCTTACCCGATCCGCTGCCCATGCCCACCGGGGCCAGACTCGCCGCGATCTCCTGCTGCGTCATGATGGTCTGCTCGGGCGCCATGGCGTCCGGAACCGGGACCGGCACACCGATCGTCGGCTTCACGATCTCGGTGTTGACCGGGATCACGGGCGGCGGCGGCGCGTCCGAGAGGGGCGGCGGCGGCGGCAGCGTCTGCATCTTGATGACGCGCCCCGTGTACGCCGCCTCGTCGGGCGGATGGTAGAGCTGCGATGCCAGGTAGATTCCAATGAGGCCAAGATGGATGGCGGCCGAGACGATCAGCGCCTTGCGGAGGAACTTCCGCGAGTTCGCCTTGAGATCCTGCGCTCCGATCGGAACGCGATCGAGCGTGTTCGTCAGATCGGGGGTAGTGACGGCGGCGGTGGCGCTCACAGCGTCTCCACCTCCTTCTTCTCCGCCGGCGTCAGCGGCGCGAGCGAGAACCGGTTCAGCTCGGCGAACTGCAGCTGGTCAATGATGTTGACCATGTACTTGTACTTGGTCTGCCGGTCGATCTTCACGAGCACGACCAGCTTCGGATTCTTTTTGCCTTCCGCCGCGAAGATCGACTCGAGCTTGTCGAACGGCGCCTCCACCGGGGGATTCTTGCCCAAGAACCAAAACGTGCGCACCCCGCGGGTCGTGTCCGCCGGCGCGATGACGCGCAGCGTGAGCACGTTCGACTCGGCGATCTCCACCTTCGCGTTGGGGTCCGGCGGGAGATTGATCTCGAGCGCCTGCGGCTTCCGGAACACGGTCGTACACATGAAGAAGATGAGGAGCAGGAACGCGACGTCCACCATCGGCGTCATGTCGATCTTCACGCCGATGCGCTTGGGGGCGCGCTTCCGCATCCCTCCTTTTTTCTTCTTTACACCAGCTTCTGGGGTGTCTACCGCACCCATGTCACTCGACTCCTTTGGAGGCGCGCTCCTAGTGGAGCGCGGACTTCTTGCTGGCCACCAGCTCGGTGACGAGGCTGAACGTGATCGTATTGGTCTTCTGCATCACCGCCATGACGTCTTCCATCATGCCGTACTGGGACTCCTTGTCGGCCTTGATGGCGACGCGCAGCCGGGGATTCTTCCGCCGCTGCTCGAGCACGAGCGTTTCCAGATTCGGGATGTCCGTCTCTTCCTGGGGGTTCTTCCCCACCTGCCAGAAAAGGCGGCTGTCCTTCGAGATTCCGAGGACGAGGACGTCCGACTCCGGGACCTTGAGGTTGGAGTGGCTGTCCGGAAGCACGATCGGCACCTTCTGCGGCGGGTCGAACTGCGACGTGGACATGAAGAAGATCAGGAGCAGGAAGGCCACGTCGACCATGGGCGTCATGTCCATCTTGATACCCACCCGCTTCATCTTTTTTGCGGCCATGTTACTTCGTCGCTTCCTTCAGAGAGATGACCTCGACGACCTCGAGGGTCGCCTCGTCCATCATGTAGTTGAAGTTGTCGATCATGGTCACGAACACGTTGTAGAGCACGATCGAGAAGATGGCCACGAAGAGGCCGCCTGCGGTATTGATGAGCGCTTCCGAGATACCGACAGCGAGCTTCACCGCGTCCACCGAGCCGGAGTGACCGAGCGCCGCGAACGACCGGATCATTCCGATCACCGTCCCGAGGAGACCGACCATCGTCGCGATCGAGGCGATCGTCGCGAGCGCGATCAGGTTCCGCTCGAGGAGCGGCACCTCGAGCATGTTCGCCTCTTCCATCGCCTTCTGCACTTCCCCGACCTTGTCCTTGCGATCGATCTGCGCGGTGCGGACGACCTGGTAGCGGTCGAGGCCGGCTCGGAGCACGTTGGCGAGCGAGCCGCGCTGCTTGGAGCAGAGATCCGCGGCGCCCTCGATGTCGTTCGCGTCGATCTTCTTGCGGACCGCGCGCATGAACGCGGGGATGGAATCCTTGCCGCGCGCGCGGGAGATGGTGAAGAGGCGCTCGAAGACCAGCGTCACCGACATGATCGAGAGCATGATGAGGAGCGCCACCAGCGGTCCGCCCGACTTGATGTACTCGGGCAGGAACATGTAGACGACGATGGCGATGGTGAGGGCCGCGACGGCCACAATGGTGATGAACAAACCTTGTCTCACTGCGACTTCCTCCTGGTTCGAACCGTGCGTTCCGCTCGTTCGAGCGATGCGATGGGGTGACCCTCTCCGGTCCGGCCCCGGAGTGTGGATCGTGGCTGGCCGCCTAGCATACGCCAGGGGCCCGGGACCGGCAACCCTCTGTTACTTGAAGCTGGCCAACGCTTGAGCCTCCGTGTCGTACACGTCGAACACCAAGGATAGCTTGGTGACCACGAAGATGTTCTGGATCTTCTTGTCCACGGCGCAGAGCTTCATCTGCGCGTCCCGCTTGGCGTAGCTCGAGTGTCCGGCGATGAGAACGCCCAGGGACACCGAGTTCAGGAACGTCGTCTGGCCGAGGTTCACGAGGAGCTTCCGGTTCCCCGCCTCGCCCAGCTCCTTGATCTTGCTCTGAAGCTCGTCCGTCTCCTTCCCACCCAGGAGCATCCCCTTCGGCGTGAGAATCGTCACGTCACTCGAGGTACGGACATCCAAGCTCATCGTGCCTCCCCGTTGCGCGGCGGACGCCGCTCTTTAACTTGCTACTTCTTCGCCGAGGCTCCACCCGCTGCTTTGGAGGCCGCCTTGCGCTCTTCGTACTGCCGGATGAGCTCGAGTCCCCGCGACGCTTCGCGGTTGTTCGGATCGATCTCGATGGCCTTGTTGTACTCGACCTTCGCTGCCGGGAGATTGCTGCACTTCACGTTCGCCTGGGCCAGCCAGATGTGCCCCTGCACGTGCTGGTCGTCGACGTCGGCCGCCTTCTTCAGGTAATCGGTGGCGTCGGTGCACTGGTCCATGAGCAGGAGTGCCAAGCCGGCGCCGCGGAGCGCATCCGCATTCTTCGGATCGAGCGCCGCCGCGTCGCGGAAGGTCTGAAGCGCGCCCGGCAGCGAGTCGGGCTCCATCTGGAGCATCGTCTGCCCGATCCACACCATGGTCCGCGACTCCGGCTTCACCGCGAGCGCGCGGTGCAGGTAGGAGATCGCCTCCGGCCGCTGCTGGAGCTGGAGCTTGGCCAGGCCGATGTTGAGGAGCGCCGGGAGGAAATTGGGGTCCACCGCGAGGGCCTTCTCGAAGTACGGAACCGATGACGCGAAGTCCTGCTTCGCGAAGAAGAGATAACCGAGGTTGAAGTACGCGTTCATCCGGTACGTCGAGTCCTGGGCGGCCGCCTTGTTCAAGTGGACCACCGCGTTGGCCGAATCCCCCAGCTGCGCGTAGAGGGATCCGATCCGGTTCTCTTCCTCCGCCGTGAGCGAATCGGCGGTATTCGCGTAGCGGTCGCAGTAGAACACCGCGCTGTCGCGCCCCGCGTCCCCCTGCTCGGAGTAGAGCTTGCAGAG
>DATJGP010000196.1:0-24668 GCA_035494915.1 Candidatus Eiseniibacteriota bacterium
TCGCTATTGGACCCCTATGGACATTGGGTGGGCGCCGGCTGCGGTGGTCCTGGACCCCTCACACGCTCCCCCCGCCTACCTAGACGGTGAAAGAATCGGGGCCTTTTATTGCTGCGGGGGCGGACCTGCTTCGCGGTCCTCGTTGGGGAGGGCGCCAGCGGACCTGCTTCGCGGTCCTTGTTGGGGAGGGCGCCAGCGACCTGCTTCGCGGTCCTTAGGTGGGGAGGGGCCAGTGGAAGTCGCGGCGGTAGGATTGGACGCGGTGCTCCATGTTGGTGATGAAGGGGGCCCATCTTGGGTCGGCGTGGAGCGGGGTGTAGAAGGGTTGGCGGAACTTCGTGAGCGTGTCGTTGCCCAGGGCTACGGCGCGGTTCAGGTAGTGGAACGCCTTTTCGGTCTCGCCTAGCTGCGCCAGCAAGCCGGCGTAATCCCCCGCGGCATCCATGTCCACGTTTGCGTACGCTTCCGCCTCCTGTTTCGACGCTCGCGCGCCATCCAGGTCGCCGAGCGCCTGGAGCGCGAACGCTCGTCCCGCAAACGCGGGGCCCTGTTCGGAGCCGAGGCGATCCATGAGCGCGAGCGCCTCGGCTGCGCGACCCTCGGTGAGGAGAAGTCCGCATTCGATCCCGAGGAGACGTGGGTGCTGGGGAAAACGGGCGAGCCCCTTCTCCAGCCATTCGCGGGCTCCGCGAAGATCGCCGAGGAGCTCATAGATCCGCGTCAGGTGCGCGTAGGGCCAGATGACCGAGGGATCGAGTTCGATCGACAAGGTGACCGACTGCTTCGCCTCCTCCAGCATGTCGCAGAGCCGGAACAGGTAGCCGATGTAGTGGTAATTGTACGCGAAGTTCGGGGCGCTCCGCCTCGTGGCGAGAAAGCAGCGATACGCCTCGCGCTTCCGGCCGAAGACCAGATGCAGACAGCCCAGGCCGAAATTCACGGTTGGACCGTCAGGATCGAGCGACTGGGCGCGAGCGAGAGACTCGGCCGACTTCTCGTACCACCGCGGATCGGAGTCGAAGCCGCCGTCCACCATGGAAGCCTGGGCCCTGCCGAGGCGTCCCCACCCCTCACCCCATCGAGGCTCGAGCGTCGTCACGCGCTCGAGGTCGCCGATCGCTCGTAGCATGCCGTCGCGCGTCCCTTCCTCGGAGGCACGCGACGCACGGAGGAAGACCTCGTACGCCTCCGCCGACGGGCCTCTTGCCGCGCTGCTGGCCGAAGACACCGCGTCGCGCGAGATCAGCCGCACCGTGAGCGCCTCCGCGATCCCCTGCGCCACCTGGTCCTGTACCTCGAAGATGTCGGCGAAGCGCAGGTCCACCTTCCCCGCCCAGAGCCCGCGGCCGCTCGGCGTCTCCACGAGACGAGCCGTCGCGCGGAATCGATCGCCAATGCACTGGAACGACGCGTCGAGCACGGCGGAGACGTCGAGCTCCTGTCCCACGCGGCGCGGCTCGACCGGCTGGTTCTCGTAGACCGCGATGGAGCCCGTCGAGCGCACGACGAGATCGGGCGACTCCATGAGGCGCGTGATCACCGCGTCGGCGAGCCCCACGCCGAGGTAGTTGAGATCCTGGCTGCCGCCGATGTTCTTGAACGGCAACACCGCGATCGCGCGAGGCCCCGAAGCCTTCTCGGCTTCCGCGGTTCCCGAAACGCATCCGCACTCGACCGTCTCGAGATCGATGTCGAGGTCGTGCGCGGAGGAATGTCGTCGTCCTGGATCCTTGGTCAGCGCTTTCGCGAACACGAAGTCGAACTCCGGCGTGAGCGCGGGGTTCACGCGCGACGGCGGCTCGGGCGCGTCGTGGAGAATGCGATGCATCGTCTCAACGGCCGAATCGGCCGCGAAGGGATGGCGCCCTGTGAGCAGCTCGTAGGCCACCGTTCCCAGCGAGAAGAGATCGCTCGCCGGTCCGGCCGGCTGTCCGAGGACCTGCTCCGGGGACATGTACGGAGCCGTTCCGAGAATCGTTCCGGGCTGAGTGGCGGTGCGCCCCTCTCCCGGCGTGATGCTCCGCGCCAGTCCGAAGTCGAGGATCTTGAGGAGTCCGTCCTTCCGGACGAGCATGTTCTCCGGCTTGAGATCGCGATGGACGAGTCCGGCGCCATGCGCGACATGGAGTGCCGCCGTCGCCTGGCGTAGGAGACGTACGACCTCGAGGGGCGAGCGCTTCTTCTCCTCGGCCCATCGACGCACGGTCACGCCGTCGATCAGCTCCATCGCGAGATAGAGGATGCCGTCGGACTCACCCAGATCGTGCACGACGACGATGTTCGGATGATTGAGCGCGCTCGCGGCTCGCGCTTCGTGGAGGAGACGCTCGCGACGGTCCGGGTCGTGCATGACCTCGGGCGGCAGCACCTTGACGGCGAGCTTCCGACCGAGGAGCGGATCCTCGGCGAGATAGACCCGGCCCATCCCCCCCGAGCCGATCGGCTCATGGATGCGGAAACGTCCCAACGTGGTTCCGATCATGATTCCGTGAGAATACCATCAAGAATTGCGGCATCGAGCGTCGGTTCTCGATTGATCGTGATGCGCACTGATGGTACATTCCCGCCCGTTCCGCGACGATTCATAGCCTCGATGGCGCGTACGAGAGCCGCGCGATCGAAGAGAACTCCTCCTCAGCGAATTCCCCCCGACCGCTAGGAGCAGACAGCTCGCCCGTGCTTCGTGCCGCGAGTGTTCTCAGCCTCACGAAATTCGCGGCCTTCTCGGCCGATTCCCACCCGTACGTCATCCGCTCCTCGTCATCGAACGGCGACATGTGCACGCCGCGCGGACCTCCGTGAACCTCTTCGCTTCGCCTGAGCGAGTCCCCGTGAATTCAGGACTGAGGAGGCATTCATGACCAAGCGACAGATCGCAGCTCTCGCCCTTGGGGCGCTCGTCATTGCGGCCCCGGCCCTCGCTCGACCCATCGAACGCTGGGCCACGCCCGAGAACGAGCGCAAGAGCGATGCGGGTGAAGCCCTGTACCGCTGCGGCACCGATGACCGTGGACCCAAGGTCGACCTCGAGAAGCAGATCGACCGCATGATCCAGGAAGGCCGCATCCAGGCCGGTGGGCAGATCCCGGTCTACTTCCACGTCATCTACAACGGCAGCGAAGGCAATGTCAGCGATGCGGATCTCGACGCGCAAATCCTAGTGATGAACCGCAACTACGCGGGCCAGGACTACAACGGAAACACCGTCTCCGGCGCCGCCAACACGGGCTACACGTTCGTGAAGGTCGGGACCTCCCGCACCAACAGCCGGCAGTGGTTCAAGATGACTCCGGGCACGCGCGCGGAGCAGCAGGCCAAGGCGGCGCTCGCGGTGTCGCCGGGCAACACCCTCAACATCTACACGTGCAAGCCGGGGCAGAATCTCCTCGGCTGGTCGGTCTTCCCATGGGACGCGGCGGCCGGGACGAGCCAGGATGGCGTCGTGATCCACTACGGATCGCTGCCGAACGGGTATCTCTCGCCGTACAACCTCGGCGGAAGCGCCACGCACGAAGTCGGGCACTACCTCGGCCTGTACCACACGTTCCAGGGGGGATGTGACACGGGCTCCTGCTCGACCACCGGCGACATGGTTTGCGACACGCCTGCCGAAGGAAGCGCGACGTCGGGCTGCCCGTCGGGCAAGGACACGTGCCCGGCCACCGGAGTCGATCCGATCCACAACTACATGGATTACTCCACGGACATTTGCTACACGAACTTCACCGCGGGACAGGACACGCGGATGAACGCCGCGGTGAACACGTATCGCTCGTGGGTCGGCAACGTTCGCGTGGCGAACGCGGACGTCACGGACGATGCCGCCGACCGCTGGATGGTCGGACTGCCCGATGCCGGCGAGCGGAAGAGCGACGGCGGCGATCTCGTCTATCGCTGCGGCACCGACGAGCGCGGACCGAAGGTCCAGATCGACAAGGCGCAGATCGACGCGATGATGGCCGCGGGCCGCTTCCAGGCAGGCGGGCAGATTCCCGTCTACTTCCACGTGATCACGGCGGGCTCGAGCGGCGATGTTCCGGAGTCCCAGCTCGACGCGCAGATCACGGTCATGAACCGCAACTATTCCGGCAAGGACTACAACGGGAACACGGTCTCCGGCGCGGCGAACACCGGCTACTCGTTCTTCAAGGCCGGCAGCGACCGCACGAACAACCGCAAGTGGTGGCGGATGACGCCAGGCTCCGGCGCGGAGACGCAGGCGAAGAACGCGCTCGCGATCAACCCGGCCGGCGCGCTCAACATCTACCTCTGCAGCCCCGGCCAGAATCTCCTCGGCTGGTCCGTGTTTCCGTGGGACGCGAAGGCGGGCACGAACCAGGACGGCGTCGTGATCCACTACGCCTCGCTCCCGGGCGGCACGCTCTCGCCCTACAACCTCGGCGGGACGGCGACGCACGAGGTCGGCCACTACCTCGGCCTGTACCACACGTTCCAGGGCGGATGCGACACGGGCTCGTGCTCCACGACCGGCGATCTCATCTGCGACACGCCGGCTCAAGCGTCCGCGACCTCGGGTTGCCCGTCGGGCAAGGACACGTGCCCGGCCACGGGACTCGATCCAATCCACAACTACATGGATTACTCGACGGACATTTGCTACACGAACTTCACCGCCGGCCAGGACACGCGGATGAACGCCGCGGTGAACCAGTATCGCTCGTGGGTCGGCAGCGTCCGCGTCGCGAACGGGGCCACGACGTCGCAGAATGCGCGCGGCGAGGACCTCGTCGCCTTCCATGCGGTGCCGAATCCGTTCAATCCGCGCACGAAGATCGAGTTCGGACTTCGCGCGGGAACGCAGGTGTCGCTCCGCGTCTTCGACATCCAGGGTCGCCTGGTCGCGACGCTCGTGAATCGCGAGCTGCCGGCCGGCAATCACTCGGTGGACTTCGACGGCGCCAGGCTCGCGAGCGGCGTCTACATGATGGTGCTCAAGGTGAAGGGCGAGGCCGAGGTCGTGAAGAGGATCTCACTCTTGAAGTAGTAGGAGCAGCTTCCACCCCAGCGCAGGCACACGGGGCCGGTCCGCAAGGATCGGCCCCGCTGCTATGATAGAGGGGCGCCTTCACCTTCACCCTGCCTCGGAGGTTTCGTGAAATCGCCCGTGACGATCCGCACCGGACGCTCGTTAAAGATCGAGGACCTCCCGACCACGGACGTGGCCGGCTTCAAGGACAAGGCGGACGCGCGTGGCCAGCTCGAGAAGGATCTCGAGCGGCTCCGCGAGCTCCAGCACCTCCTCTATGCGGACGGACGCTTCGCGGTCCTGATCGTGCTCCAGGCCATGGACACGGGCGGCAAGGACGGCACCATCCGTCACGTCATGAGCGGATTCAATCCGGCCGGATGCATGGTCACGTCCTTCAAGGTCCCCTCGGAGGAGGAGAAGAAACACGACTTCCTCTGGCGCATCCACCACGCGGCGCCGCCGAAGGGAGTGATCGGAGTCTTTAACCGGTCGCACTACGAGGACGTGCTCGTGGTCCGCGTGCACAAGATGGTGCCGAAGGATGTCTGGAAGGCGCGCTACCGACAGATCAACGAGTTCGAGCGCACGCTCACGGAGAACGGAACCACGATCATCAAGCTCTTCCTGCACATCAGCAAGAAGGAGCAGGCGAAGCGGCTCAAGGCGCGCATCGAGGACAAGAAGAAGAACTGGAAGTTCTCGAGCGCGGACCTCGTGGAACGGAAGCTCTGGAGCGAGTACCAGGAGGCGTACGAGGACGCGCTCCGCGAGTGCTCCACCGAGTATGCGCCGTGGACCGTCATCCCGGCCGACGTGAAGTGGGCGCGGGACGCGATGGTGGCGCGGGTGATGGTGGACACGCTCGAGTCCCTCGATCTGCGCTATCCCAAGCCGCAGAAGGATCTCGATCTGGTCGTGGTGAAGTAGAGTCGCCCTCGGTTACTTCGACTCGGGCGTCTTCGTTTCCGATGGGTCGTTGGGGGCCTTGGCCTCGGCCGGCTTCGCGTCCTTGTCCTTGGACTCGTCGTCCGACGTGGCTTGCTTCGCCTCGCCCTTCTTCCCTTCGGCTTTCTCGATCGCCTCGGCCAGCTCCTCCGCCTCGTCCGAGCCCTCGGCCTTGAGCCAGGCCAGCTCCTGCTTCGCGAGATCGATCTGCCCGCTCATGAGGTAGGCCTCGCCGCGGTACTCGTGCGCTTCGTCGTAGTCGGGCTTGATCGCCAGGCACTTGTCGTATGCGGCGAACGAGGCCTTCAGGTCACCCGACTGACGAGCCGAGTAGCCGAGCATGTTCCAGGCTTCGAAGTAGTCCGGATCCAGCTTCACCGCCTCCTCGAACTTGCCCCGCGCCTTGCCGAACTTCTTCTTCGCGTCGTTGGCCTTG
This sequence comes from Candidatus Eiseniibacteriota bacterium, assembly GCA_035494915.1. Lineage (GTDB taxonomy): Bacteria > Eisenbacteria > RBG-16-71-46 > SZUA-252 > SZUA-252 > WS-9. The sequence goes on from DATJGP010000196.1 coordinate 6,372, forward strand.
CCCGCCGCCTTGTCTTTCTTGGCCTTCTCCACGTCCTTGTATCCCTCGGCGTAGTACGCCTCGGCCTGGGTCCGGGCCGCGCTCTTCGCGGACGACGCGCTCAGCGTGTCCCCGAGGAGCGAGGAATTCGTCGACGCCGGCGGGGGGGGCGGCTCCTGACGCGGCGGAGGGGACGGAGCCGCGGTGGCATAAGCCGCTATGGCGCAGGCAACTAGGACAGACGCAACGGAGCAGAAGTGCGACGGAAGGCGGGTCATGAAGGCTCTCCTCGATGGGGTCGGGGCGCTGACACGGCGCCTGCCCGAATGCTACCAGAAGCCCCTCCCTTTCGGTATGCTGCCGCGATGCTCTCCGCCCGCCGCATCCAACCGCTCCTGATCGCGCTCGCGGCCTGCGTGATCGCCGCCCCGAGGGCGTACGCGTCGGAGCACGGAGACCCCGTCGTCCCGCTCCTTCTCGCCCTCACGGTGGTCCTCGTGTCGGCCAAGATCGGCGGCTGGATCGCAACCCGCATCCACCAGCCGGCGGTTCTGGGAGAGCTCGTCGCGGGCATCGTGATCGGCAACCTCGGCCTCGCCGGGTTCCACGGCTTCGAGCCGCTCCAGACGGACGCCACGCTTTCGATCCTGGCCGGCCTCGGCGTGATCCTCCTCCTCTTCGAGGTGGGCCTCGACTCGACGGTGCCCCAGATGATGCAGGTGGGTCCGTCGGCGCTCCTCGTGGCGCTGCTCGGCGTGGTCACGCCGTTCGCGCTCGGATGGCTTGCCGGCGTGTGGCTCCTGCCCGACCGGCCGAGCTACGTGCACGCCTTCCTCGGCGCCGTCCTCACCGCGACCAGCGTCGGCATCACCGCGCGCGTCCTTCGCGATCTCGGCGCGGCGCGGTCGAACGAGGCCAAGATCATCCTCGGGGCCGCCGTCATCGACGACGTGCTGGGTCTCGTGATCCTCGCCGTGGTCAGCGGCGTCATCACCGCCGCCGACAAGGGCGCCTCCGGGATATCGCTGCCCGCGATCACGTGGGTTTGCATCAAAGCGGTGGGCTTTCTCGCGGGGGCGATCGTCCTCGGACGGCTCCTCGCGCCGTGGCTCTTTAGGATCGCCGCGCTCGTGCGCGTGCGCGGCATCCTGCTCACCACGGGGCTCATCTTCTGCTTCTTCCTCTCGTACCTCGCCGCGCGCGCGGAACTGGCGCCGATCGTGGGCGCGTTCGCCGCGGGACTCGTCCTCGAGGGCTCGCACCTGGAGCGGTTCGAGGAGGCCAAGGAAACCACGCTCGAGTCCTTGCTCCATCCCATCTCGACCTTCCTCGTGCCGATCTTCTTCGTGATGACCGGCATGCGCGTCTCGCTCGCGACATTCGCCGATCCGGCCGTGCTCGGGCTCGCGTCGGCGCTCATCGTGGTCGCCTGGGTCGGCAAGCAGACCTGCTCGCTCGGCGTTCTCCAGAAGGGAGTGGACCGGCTCACCGTGGGGCTCGGGATGGTGCCTCGCGGCGAGGTCGGACTGATCTTCGCCACGATGGGCGCCACCCTGTCGCTCGCGGGCGAGCCCGTGATCGGGCCGGCCACCTATTCCGCCATCGTCATCATGGTCATCGTCACCACGCTGGTCACGCCTCCCGCTCTCAAGTGGAGCATCGAGCGGCAGAGGCGGCGGGCCGCGTAGAAAGGAGCGCGATGCGTTTCCTGGTTCTGGGAGCGGGGTTGCAGGGCTTTGCCGCGGCGCTGGACCTCGCGCGCTCGCGTGAGGTGGAAGAAGTGGTGGTCGCCGATTCCGACGGCGCCCGTGCGGCGCGAGCCGCGGAGCGCCTCCAGGGGCTCAACGCCGCGGTGCGCGCCGAGACGATCGACGTCACGAAGGAGAGCCGGCTCGTCGAGCGCCTGCGCGGCTATGACGTCGTGATCTCCGCGGTCCCCTATTTCCTGAACCTCGATCTGACGAAGGCCGCGATCCAGGCCCAGGTCTCCTTCTGCGACCTCGGCGGCAACACGGACGTGGTGCGCGAGCAGGAGGCGCTGAACGATGCGGCGGAGGACGCGGACATCACGATCGTACCCGACTGCGGTCTCGCGCCGGGCATGGCCAACGTCCTCGCGGCCGCGGGCATCGGACGGCTGGACCGGGCGGATCTGGTGCAGATCCGGGTGGGCGGACTTCCGCTCCATCCCAAGCCGCCCCTCGAATACATGATGGTCTTCTCGATGCACGGTCTATTGAACGAGTACCTGGGCCGCGCCGTCGCGCTCCGGAACGGGAAGCGCACCGAGATCGAGACGCTGACGGAGGTCGAGGAGCTCGAGTTCCCGAAGCCGGTGGGACGCTGCGAGGCGTTCGTCACGCTCGGCGGCACGTCCACCATGCCGTGGACCTACGAGGGGAAGCTCGCGACGCTCGACTACAAGACCGTGCGCTATCCCGGCCACGCGGCAAAGATGCGGCTCTTCCGCGACCTCGGTCTTCTCGAGACCACGCCGGTTCTTCTCGAAGGCGCGTCGGTCGCGCCGCGCTCCCTGTTCGCGGCGGTCGCGGAGCCGAGGCTCACGTTCCCGAACGAGCCCGATCTCGTGGTGATGCGCGTCGTGGTGGAGGGCGTGAAGGACGGCAAGACGAAGGAGATCGTGTTCGAGATGCTGGACCGGATGGACACGAAGCGCGGCGTGACCGCGATGATGCGGACGACCGCCTATCCCACCGCGGCGGCGGCCCTCATGATCGCGCGCGGCGAGGTCCCGTTCCGGGGCGTGGCCGCGATGGAGCGCGCCATTCCCGCGGAGGCGTTCCTCCGCGAGATCGCCAAGCACGAGCTCAAGATCGAGGTTCGGGAGCGGACGAAGCCGGCGTCGAAGGGGAAAGCGCCTCGCGGACGCGCGAGCGCAAAGGCCGCCCGAGCGCCGAAGCGAGGAGGTCGGAAGCAGCCGACACCCGCGCGAGGTCGATCCCGGTCGAAGCGCCGGAGCGCGTGAGCGCCCAGACGAGATCCTCGGTCGCGATGTTCCCGGCGGCGCCCGGAGCGTAGGGGCAGCCACCCACTCCGCCCGCGGACGCGTCGAAGATCGTGATGCCGCGGTCGTACGCGGCGAGCGCGTTGGCGACCGCGGTGCCGTAGGTATCGTGGAAGTGCATGGCGACCCTCTCTTGAGGCAGCGCGTCGAGAAGGACGTCGAGGAGATCGTCCACCTCGGCGGGCACCGCCTTCCCGATCGTGTCTCCGATCGAGATCTCGTCCACGTCCAGATCGAGGAGCCGCCGCACCACGTCCGTCACCGCGCGCGGCCCGATCTTCCCCTCGTAGGGACACCAGAACGCCGTCGAGACGTAGCCTCGGACGAAGAGTCCCTCCCGCTTGGCGCGCGGGACGACGGGCCGGAACCGCTCGATCGACTCCGCAATCGACGCGTTGATGTTCTTCCGGTTGAAGGTCTCCGACGCGGCCGTGAACACCGCGATCCCCTGCGCGCTCGCCTCGAGCGCGCGGTCGAGCCCCTTGTCGTTCGGAACGAGCGCGGAGTAGCGAACCCCCTCGCGCCGGCGGATCCGCGCGAAGACCTCCGCCGCGTCTGCTAGCTGCGGCACCCAGGTCGGCGACACGAACGCGCTCACCTCGATGTCCGTGTAGCCCGCTTCCGAGAGCGCATCGACGAACGCGACCTTGGCGTCGGTGGGGATCAGCGCCTTCTCGTTCTGGAGCCCGTCCCTCGGGCCCACTTCGACGACGCGGACCTGCGTCATCGGATCGCGCGCTTCGGCGTTCATGACGCTCCGTTCGCGGCCGCGAGGCGGACCAGGAGCTGCCCCAGCTCCACGCGGTCGCCGTCGGCGCAAAGGATTTCCTCGACGCGCGCGTCTTCGGGGGCCGTGAGCTTGAATTCCATCTTCATCGCCTCGATCGTGAGGAGGAGATCTCCCTCCTTCACCTGCGCGCCCTGAGGCGTCGTGACGCGCACGACCTTGCCGGTCATCGGCGCACGGATCTCGTCGTTGGAGGCCGAGGCCGCCGAGCCCGACGACGTTCGGTGCGCGCGCTCGAGCACGTAGGTCCGGCCGCGGAGCGACACCCACACTTCCTTTGGCCCCGCTTTCACGGCCGCGCGGCACGCGCCCTGGGCGGTCCGGATCTCGACCCACCCGCCGTCCCGCGCCACCTCGGTGTCGAGCGTGCGGCCGTCGCGCGTCCATATGGCGCGAGGGCCCTGGGTCTCGATCGTCCCTTCGATCGCTCGCCCGTCCCAGCGGAAGGTGACTTTCCGGCTCATGCGCGCCCCCAGGCCCCGAGCAGCCGCCAGGGTGACCACCGGTCCGCGTCGCTCCGTCCGCCAGCGGCCGCACGAGGCGCCTCGAGCTCAAGCGCCGCCGCGAGGAGCGCCTCGTCGGGCACGTCGTCCGGCGGAGGCCACGACGACGACTCGACCGTATGCGTGTAGGTCTCCCCCGTCGCGAACGCCTCGCTCGCGAGGAGGTCGATGAGGAAGCCCTGATTCGTGCGGATGCCGAGGAGCGCGAGCGATCGCAGCGCCTCGATCAGACGGACGCGCGCTTCGTCGCGATCCTTCCCGTACGCGATCACCTTCGCGAGGAGCGAATCGTAATGCGCGTGGACCAGGTGTCCCTCTTCGATCCCGGCGTCCACGCGAATCCCCTCGCCCGGCGGCCACGCGAGGAAGGAGATCGGGCCGCTCTGTGGAATGAACCCGCGATAGGGATCCTCCGCGTTCAGCCGCACCTCGATCGCGGCCCCCTTCGGCTCGGGCCGCTTGGGGAGCTTTCCGCCGGAGGCGATCTCGATCTGCGCGCGCACCAAATCGAGTCCGAACCGTGCTTCGGTCACCGGGTGCTCCACCTGAAGCCGCGTGTTCACCTCGAGGAAGTAGAACGCACCGTCGGGACCGAGGAGGAACTCCACCGTACCCGCCCCCGAGTACTTCGCATCCCTGGCGAGCGTGATCGCGGCCTCCTCGAGCTTCGCCCGCGTCCCAGGCGTCACGGCGGAGGACGGCGACTCCTCGACGATCTTCTGATAGCGGCGCTGGAGACTGCACTCCCGCTCGCCCAGCGCGATCGCGTCCTTGCCGTCGCCGAGGATCTGCACCTCGATGTGGCGCGCGGGGTGAACCAGCTTCTCGAGAAGGAGCCGTCCGTCGCCGAACGACGCCTCGGCCTCGCGGCGTCCGCTCTCGAACGCGCCCTCCATCTCCTCGGCGGCCGCCACGCGGCGCATGCCGCGGCCGCCACCCCCGCTCGCGGCCTTGAGTAGGACCGGATAGCCGATTCGCGCCGCATCCTTTCGCGCGCGTTCCGCATCGGGCACGTCCTCGACGCCGGGCACCACGGAAATCTTGAGCCGGATCGCGGCCTCGCGCGCCTTGGCCTTCGATCCGAGGCGCTCCATCGACTCGGGCGACGGGCCAATGAACGTGATGCCCGCCTTGGCGCACGCGCGCGCGAACGCCGCGTTCTCGGCGAGGAATCCGTAGCCGGGATGGATCGCGTTCGCGCCGGTATCGCGCGCCGCGGTGAGGATGCGTTCCACGTTGAGATAGCTCTGCGCCGGCTCCGCCGCACCGAGGAGCACCGACTCATCGCCCGCCTTGGTATGCGGCGCACCCTTGTCGGCTTCGGAGTAGACCACGACCGAGGGGATGCCCATCGCGCGGAGCGTGCGGCAGATCCGGATCGCGATCTCGCCCCGGTTGGCGACGAGGACCTTGGCGATCGGCGTCACGACTTCCAGGCGGGAGCGCGCTTCCCGAGGAAGGCGCCCAGGCCTTCCTGTCCCTCGGGCGAGGTGCGAAGGCCGGAGATGATGCGGACGGAATTCTCGATCGCCTGGTCGCGCGTGAGCGCGAGGTTCTCCCGGATGAGGCGCTTGGCCGCCATCACCGCGCGCGGACCGCAGCCACTCAGGGCCTGGACCACCCGGTTGATCGCCTCGTCGAGACCCTCGGGCGGCACGACCTCGTGCACGAGGCCGATCTCTTGCGCGACGGGAGCCTTGAAGATCTCGGCCGTCAGAAAATAGCGCCGCGCCGCCGCGGCGCCGATCTTGGGAAGGACGAACGACGAGATCACGGCCGGGGCGATGCCGAGGCGCGTCTCGGTGAAGCCGAAGTCGGCGGCCTCGGCGGCCACGACGACGTCGCAGCAGCCGATGAGCCCCATGCCGCCCCCGAGACACGCGCCGTTCACCCGCGCGATCGTAGGCACCGGCAGCTCGTCCAAGCTCCGAAGCATTCCGGCCATGCGGCGCGCGTCCGCCTCGTTCTCCTCGCGCGTGTAGGTCACGCTCCGGCGCATCCAGTTCGCGTCGGCCCCCGCGCAGAACGCGGTTCCCTCGCCGGTCAGGACCACGGCGCGCGGCGCCCGGTCCGGATCGGCGTTCGCCTGGTCGCGCAGCTCCTCGAGCGCGCGGATCAGCTCGGCGATCAGGACGTCGTCGAACGCGTTCCTCACCTCGGGACGGGCGAGCGTCACGCGCGCCACCGCCCCGTCACGCTCGACGCGAAGGCGGGTCTCGGAGCTCAAGCGGAAGTCCTCCTCGGAACGGCGGGCTCCAGGGCCCGCCCGTTACATGCGGTAGACGGGCGCGGGCCCGCGAATCACGGGCGCGTTCAGGCTGGCGGAGAGCGCGAGCGCCACCACGGCGCGGGTGTCGGCGGGATCGATGATCCCGTCGTCCCAGAGCTGGCCGGTGGCGTAGTAGGGACTTCCCTCGCGCTCGTACTTCTCGAGCACCGGATTCGCGATCGCGTCCGCCTCCGCCTGAGACAGCGTCTTGCCCTCGCGGGCGAGCTGGTCCCGCTTCACCTGCGTGAGCACCGACGCCGCCTGCTCGGCCCCCATCACCGAGATGCGCGAGTTGGGCCAGGAGAAGAGGAACCGCGGGCGATAGCCGCGGCCGCACATCGCGTAGTTGCCGGCGCCGTGCGACGCGCCGATCAGGACCGTGATGCGCGGCACTTCCGCCGTCGCCACCGCCTGCACCATCTTGGCGCCGTCCTTCGCGATGCCACCCGACTCGTAGCGCTTCCCCACCATGAAGCCGGTGATGTTCTGGAGGAAGACGAGCGGGATCTTCCGCTGCGAGCAGAGCTCCACGAAATGCGCCCCCTTGAGGGCGCTCTCGGAGAAGAGGACGCCGTTGTTCGCCACGATCCCGACGGGATAGCCCATCCACCGCGCGAAGCCGCAGACGAGCGTCGCGCCGTAGTTGGACTTGAACTCGTGGAGCCGGCTGTCGTCGACGAGCCGCGCGATCACCTCGCGCACGTCGTAGGGCTGCTTCGTGTCCTCGGGGAGGATGCCGTAGAGCTCCTCGGCCGGATAGTGCGGTTCCACGGGCTCGGCGAGGTCGAGGTCCACGCGCTTCACCGTGTTCAGGCGCTCGACGATGTCCCGCACCGTGTGGAGCGCGTCCTCCTCGTTCGCCGCCATGTGATCGGTGACGCCGCTCACCCGCGAGTGGACCTCGGCGCCGCCCAGGTCCTCGGGGGTCACCTCCTCGCCCGTCGCCGCCTTCACGAGCGGCGGTCCGGCGAGATAGATGGTGCCCGCGCCTTTCACGATGACGTTCTCGTCCGACATCGCGGGAACGTAGGCGCCGCCGGCGGTGCACATCCCGAGCACGGCCGCCACTTGCGGGATGCCCTCCGCCGACATGACCGCCTGGTTGTAGAAGATCCGCCCGAAGTGCTCCTTGTCCGGGAACACCTCCGCCTGCATCGGGAGGAAGACGCCGCCCGAATCGACGAGGTAGACCGCGGGCATCCGGTTCTCCAGCGCGATCTCCTGCGCGCGGATGTGCTTCTTGATGGTGAGCGGGTAGTAGGTGCCCCCCTTGACCGTGGCGTCGTTGGCCACGATGACGCACTCGCGCCCGGAGATCACGCCGATCCCGGTGACGATGCCGGCTGATGGCACCTCGTCCCCGTAGGAGCCGCGGGCCGCCAGGGCGGAGAGCTCGAGGAAGGGCGTGCCGGGATCGAGGAGCCGCTCGATCCGCTCGCGCGGCAACAGCTTCCCGCGCTTCCGGTGGAGCTCGACCGCCTGCTCGCTCCCGCCCCGCTTGACCTCGGTCAGGATGCGCTTGAGCTCGGAGGCGAGGGCCTCGTGATGCTTCTTCCGGGCCTCGAACTCGGCGCCGCGGGGTTTCACATGGCTCGTGAGAACGGTCATGGGGCAGTCACTCTAAAGGGTGTGCCCGCAAAGGGAAAGGGCTCAGAAATGGCCCCCTCTCGGCTCCAGAACGGGGATTCCGGTGCCGATCCATTTCCCGCATGCCTCTCCCCGGGAAAAACCAGAGCCGGACGCCGAAGACGCGGATGCGAACCAGCGCCATGCCCAGCGCTCCCTACGAGCGGAAGTCGTGGTGGCTGCTCGGACTCGCCCTCCTCATCATCGTCGCGCTTTCGTGCACCATCCCTTCGCTCTACCTCGGGCTGATCCGTTCGGGCTTCCTCGGGGACCACGTACCCGCGAGCGGCGAGGCGGTCCTCCTCACCGGACTCGTCGGGCTCACCGTGCTCTTCTGCCTCTACATGATCCACCAGCAGGCGCAGCTCAACACGCTTCGCCGGAAGATGCACTACGACTCGATGGAGCTGGAGCAGGCGCGCGGCCGCCTCGCGGAGCTCACGTCTCTCTTCCAGCTCGGCGGGACGCTCCAGATGAATCTGCCGCTCGAGACCGTCGCCGAGATCACCGTGCGCCGGCTCGCGAGCTCCCTCCACTCGTACGACGCGACCCTCTTCCTCATCGACGCGGACGGACGGCGCCTCCTGCCGCGCGCGAGCTTCGGCCTGACCGCGCGCGGTCTCGAGCCGGAAGGCGTGGTGGGCGAAGGTGCGCTCGGCTGGGCCGCGCGGGCGCGCGAGCCCCTCCTCATGAGGGCCGCCGATCACGAAGCGCGCTTCGCCGACTTCTTCATCAACCACCCGGACGCGGGCTCGGTCCTGATCCTGCCGGTCTGCGTGGAGAAGCGGTGCATCGCGGTGCTCCAGGTGTGCCGCGCCTCGTGCGCCGATCCGTTCCGGATCGAGCACCGGGACGTGGGACAGCTCTTCGCCGACAACGTGGCGCCGGTGATCGATCGCGCGCAGGCCCAGCTCCGATTCCGCGAAGCCGCGGCCGCGGCGGGCACGGTGACGCCGCCGGCGGAGGAGGTCGCCTCGGGCGCCTTCCGCGACGTCTTCCTGACCTCGGCCGCGAACGAGCTCAAGTCACCGCTCACGAGCCTCGTCGCCTACACGGAGGTCTTCGACCAGAACGATCCGGCGATGACGCCCGCCACGCGGCGCGAGTTCACGTCGCGACTGTACGAGGAGGCGCAGCGCATGCTCGGCCTCGTGGACGACGTGCTCGATCTGGTCCGCCTCGAGCTGGGGCGCTACCTCCTCGACGTGCGTCTGGGAAGCGTGAACCAGGCCGTCCGCGCGGCGCGCGATCTCGTGGCGCCGTTCGCCGAGAGCCGCTCGGTGGCGATCGACCTCGACCTCGAAGGATCGGTTCCCGATCAGCACTTCGATCCCGCCAAGATCCGCCAATCGCTCGTCCACATCCTGCGCCACGCGATCCGCTTCTCGCCGCCGCGCTCGCGGGTCCGTCTGCGGTCCGTGGTCGACAAGGAAGGCGTCCTGATCGAGGTCAAGGACATGGGGCCGACGATCCCCGCCGAGGCGTCGGAGGCGATGTTCAATCTGGAGTCGGTGGGCGACCAGTTCGGCAAGCGCTGCAAGGAGCGCCAGGGCTTCGGGCTTCATCTCGCACGGCGCTTCGTCGAGCTCCACGGTGGACGCGTGGGCGCCGGTCCGGCGCCCGACGGCGGTGCGGTGATCTGGATGCGCCTGCCGCGCGGCGAGGACCTCTCGAGCCTCCTCGGCTCGGCCCCGTTCATGGAGGACTTCGCGAAGTCCTAGCTCAGGCGGGACGGCGCGACTTGGCCGCCGAGCCGAGCGCGGCCTGAACCGTCGCCAGCTCTCCCACGTTCTCGAGCGTCAGCATCCCCACCAGCGTGCCGTCCTCCTCGAGCACCGGAACCGCCGTGCAGCCGCTCTCCTGCATGCGCAGCACCGCCCCCTCCAGCATCTCGCGCGGATGCGCGGCGCCGCAGGTGCGCCGCGCGATCTCGTCCACGCGCACGTTGGTCTTCCCCTCGCTCAGCGCGCGAAAGAGATCCGCGCGAAGCAGGATTCCCACGGGCGGGAATTCCGGCAGGCCGAGAACCGGGAAATCCTGCTGGTGCCCGTTCAGGAGGAGCTCCACCGCCCGGGACACGGGCTCATCGGCCTGAAGCGCCTTGTAGTCACGGATCATCGCGCGCCACACCGGAACGCCGTCGAACGCGGAGCGCATCTGCACCGCCGCCGACTCCTGTCCCGCGCCCAGGAAGACGAACATCGCGATGAAGAGGAGCATCGGGTTCCAGATGAGGCCGAGGAGGCCGAACAGGATCGCGATCCCCTGCCCGATCGAGGCGGCGATGCGGGTGGCCTTCAGGTAGTCCAGCTTGATGGCGAGGAGTGCGCGGAGCACGCGCCCTCCGTCCATCGGAAACGCCGGGATCATGTTGAAGATGATGAGGAGGATGTTCATCCCGAGGAGCTTCGTCACGAAGCTGTGCTCGAGCGCCTCCTCGGTCGCGAACGTACGCAGATTCCCTGTCGCGGCGATCACGGCGAAGAGGAGGGATGCGATCACCACGTTGACCGCGGGTCCGGCGAGGGCCACCGCGATCTCCTGCCCCGGCTTGTCCGGAATCCGCTCCAGGCGCGCCACGCCGCCGATGGGAAGGAGCGTGATGTCGCGCGTCCTCACCCCGAAGCGCCGCGCCGTGAGCGCGTGCCCCAGCTCGTGGAGCACGAGACAGGTGAAGAGCGCGATGATGAGCGCGATCGACTCGACGCCCCGCGCGGGATCGCCTTGCGCTTCGGCGAACCAGGCGTAGGGAAAGATAAGGAAGAAGGTCGCGTGCACGCGGAGCGGGATGCCCGCGAGCGTCGCGACCTTCCAGGACCAGCGCATGGAATGTGGATCAGGAACCGGTCTTGGTCACCTTGAGCGGAGCGTCCAGCGTGACCTTGACCCTCTGCCCCGGCCCGAGAACGATCTGATCTCCCTTCGTCGCGACCGCGACCCCGGTGCCCGCGGCCGCGCCGACCGCGGCCCCCTTGGCCACGTCGCCGGATCCGTGTCCCAGCACACCTCCGAGGATCCCGCCCACGACCGCGCCTCCGCCGATCTCGAGCGCGCTCTCCTTGGCGTCACCCTTGCCCTCGAGGCGAAGCGGCGTGGCGGAGATGGTGTGGGTCGTCCCGTCGGCCAGCTCGATGCTGTCGAAACGGAGCGTCAGCTTGGCGCCGCCCGCGACGCGTCCCGCTCCGTCCACGTACGAGAGGTGGCCATGGATCTTCGACCCCGCCGGCACGACCGTGGCGCCATCCACCGTCTTCGCCAGGACCGTGTGAAGGGTGAAGGGGTCGCCCACGTGGTTCTTGCCGGAGTTGAGCGTCTGCTGGAGCGTGCCGGTGAAGGTCGTTCCGGCCAGCAGCGTGTAGGTGTGGGACGTCGGCTCCGCGGCCTTGGACGGCGGTGCCTGCTCCGGCGTCTTCTCCTCGGTCACCTCGGCAACCTTGTCCTCGGTGGTCGCCGTGCCCTGGTCCTTCATCTGGTCCTTGTCGGCGACGGCCTTCTGCTGATCGCCGCAGCCGGCGACCAGGAAGAGCAGGACGAGGGCGCTACCCATCCCGCTCAGTATTCGCGTCCTATGTTGGTCGAGCATCGTCATCCTCCTTCGTTCAAGCCTGGCCGAGATAGCGGTCCAGCCACTCTCGAACCTCACGGTTCCAGACGAGCGAGTTCTTCGGCTTCAAGACCCAGTGGTTCTCGTCCGGAAAGAAGACCAGGCGGGAGTCGACCCGCTTGGCCTGGTAAATGTTGTAGCAGGCGAGCGCCTGCGTGTGCGGCACGCGGTAGTCCCGCTCTCCGTGGATGATCAGCATCGGGGTGGTGAATCCGCGCGCGAATCGCGCCGGGTTCCACTTGTCGATCGCGTCGAGCCGGTCCCATGGCTCTCCACCGTACGCCTGATGCCGCCCCTGCGTGACGTCGCTCCCGTACTCCGCCAGGAGATCGAACACCCCGGCGTGGTTCACGAGGCAAGCAAAGCGATCCGTGTGTCCCGCGATCCAGCAGACGAGATAGCCGCCGTAGGACCCGCCGGTCGCGGCCATGCGCTTCGGATCCACGAAGCCCGTCTCGATCAGCAGGTCGGTGGCGCGCATGATGTCGGTGAACGGCTTGTCGCCGTGTCCTCCCTGGATGCACGCTGCGAATTCCTGCCCCCACGACGTCGATCCGTGGAAGTTGACCGTCGCGACCACGTAGCCGCGCGCGGCGAAGAGCTGCGGATTCCAGCGGAAGTGGAAATTGTCGCCCGAGATCGCGTGCGGCCCGCCGTGGATGACGTGGACCAGGGGCCACTTCTTCGACGGGTCGAAGTTCGGAGGCAGCGTGACATACATCTGGATCTGGTCGTCGCCCGCCCCCTTGAAGATCATCTCGCGCACCTCGCCCATCGCGATCTCGGCGAGGATCGGAGCGTTGAAGCTCGTATGGACCCGGAGGTCGCTACCATCCGGCTTGACGCTCGCGGCCTCGGCGGGCGCGCTCAGCGACTGCAGCGTGAAATAGACGCGGCCATCCTTCCCGATTCTCAGCCCGCCCACGGTTCCCTGGAGCTCGAGCGGACGTGGCGTGGACTCCGCGGCGGGAAGGTGGAACAGCGCGGCTCGGCCGCGGTCTTCGGCTTCGACCACCAGCGAGCCGTCGGCGAGGAACTCCCAGCCCCCAGCGGAGCGGTCCCACGCTTCGGTGAGCGTCGTGTGCGCGTTACTGGCGCGGTCGTAGCGCATGAGCCGAACCTTGTCGGCGTAGAAGAAGGGATCGCGCTGCCCGCCGTACACGATCGACGCACCGTCCGGCGAATAGCGCGGGCGGAGCGCGTCGGACACGTTCTCGGGCTGCCCTTCCGGCGTGAGACAGTGCACCGGCCCCTTCCCCGACGTGGGCACGGTGTACACGGCCCAGCGCAGGAGATAGTGCGGCGGCTGGCTGGAGTTGGCGGAGAACGCGATCTCGGAGCCGTCCGGAGCGATGGCGTAGTGCCCCGTCGGGTCCATGAAGTCGAACCAGCCCGCCCCTTCAGGCGTGAGATCGGTAAGCGTTCGCGTCGCGAGATCCAACACGAAGATATGCGGCCGCTCGCCACCGGTGAGCCACTTGTCCCAGAAGCGATAGATGCGATCCGACGTCACGTGCGCCTTCACGGGATCCTTGGCGCGCTTCTCCAAGAGCTCCTTCGTCCCGGCTGGCGTCGGCGCGTCCGCGAGGAGGAACGCGACGAACGCGATCCGCTTCCCATCGGGGAACCATCGCGCATCCATCGCTCCGAGCGGCATGTCGGTGAGGCGTTCGGCCTCGCCCCCCTGTAACGAGAGGCAGTGGATCTGAGGCTTCTCGTCTCCCTGACAGCGCGCGTAGAGGAGCCGCTCGCCGTCCGGCGAAAGGGCGGGCTCGCTGGACGAGGCGTCCGCGCTGGTCAGCGGGCGCGCCTCGCCTTGGCGAGGCACGCGCCAGAGGCGCGCGCGGCCGCGATTCTCATCCATGTCGTATGTGGTGACGGGAACGATCAGGAAAGAGCCGTCCGGCGCAGGCTCTGGAGCGCCGACGCGGCTCATGCGCCAGAGATCCTCGGCCGTCATGGGACGCTGGCCGCGGTTCCTGGCCTGGTGAACGACGGCGAACGGCTGCGCTTCGGATCGGGGCTCGGCGACGTGCACGGCACACCTCCGGTAGGGGAGACCCGCAGCCACCCCGGCGTGGGCGCGGGACTGACGGAATGGGTCATCATAGACGACCCGCGCCGCCGACGGAACCGCGGAACGCGGTCCCGGCACTCCGGCTAGAAGCGGAAAACCGCGGCGATCGGGCTGGCCGTGGGCATGGAGGCGCGCGGGACCACGAAGGCCTCGCCACCCCGCTTGAGCGCTTCCTCGCAGAGATCGTCGAGGAGGTCGTCGTCCTCGGCGTCGAGCTGGCGCTCACGCCGCTCGACCGAGCCGGTGGAGCGATCGAGGATGCCCCAGACCGTTTCCCCTTCCGCCGCGAGCACGCACGACACGCGCCCCTGGATCACCGCTTCCGCCACGGACTCGATGCGGTCGGTGGCGAGCCCGCTCGGGGCCGAGGTCTTGTAGCGCTCGACCCAGGGCTGGAACCGATGCGCGGTGGCCGCGCTCACCATCGGCCAGGCATCCGTGTGGATCTTGTCCCCGCTCGCGTGCTCGTAGCTCCCTTCGAGCATGGCGTCGGCGAGGTGCGGATAGGTGTTCGCCTCGCGATAGATCGGCTGGTAATACCGGACCGACGCGAGGAGGAGCGGCGCCGTCTCGCCGTGCAAATACTCGCGGAGGGCCTTGTCGATGACGCGGAAATAGCCGAGGAGGTCCTCTTTCGTCTCCTCTTTCCCCGGACCGTAGCCATGATGCGCGACCCCACCGGCGTGCACCGTCTTCGAGCGGCGCTCGTTCACCACGTCGCCGAGCGCGTCATTCACGCTCTGCGGAAGTCCGGGCACGTCGACGGCCGACGCGCCGAGCGGGCCACCCTCGAAGAGCCTCGCGGACTTCTGACTGACCGCGAGGACGAAGTAGCGGGCCGCCTCGTACTTGAGACGGAGAAGCGGCTTCACGTGGAACGAGTCGGCCACGACCGCCATCTCGGGCACGGACGCGGGCACGCGGTACGCGACCGCGAGCGAGGGTGAGAGGAAGACCGCGAATCCATCGAGCGACCGCTCCCAGTGCGGCTCCTGCTCGAGCGCGCGAAGGGTCGCGACCATCGCCTCGGCCTCGGGCGCGTTCTTGAGGAGCGCGGCTGCCTGGTCGACGAGCTTCCTATAGCGGACCGGATCCTGCCGCTTCTCCGGGAAGCGACGTGAAGTCGGAACGTAGATCGAGACGCACGGAGCGCCGGACGCCTGGAGAAGCGCCTTCAGATCCTCGCTGCGGAATGTTTGAACGTCGATCTTCTGCGCGCGGGATGCCATGGCTCAGACCTTGGGGGCTGGAGGCGGAAGCGCGATCGCGACGACGGTGGAATCGAAGCCGCACGTCTTGTGCGCGGAGTCGCAGAACGGCTTCTTGGACGAGTGGCCGCAGCGGCAAAGGGTGATCGCGGTGCGGCCGGCCAGGTCGAACTCCTTGCCGTCCTGATCCACGATCGTGAATTCCCCCTCGATGCGGATGGGGCCGTTGTTCCGGATGATGATCTTGGCGGGCATCGGTCCTCCCGGGGTCCGTTGGATGGGGGCCTCACTGCGGCCCCTCGTCGTCTCGTCCAAGTATATACTCCCGGGGAACCGTCTCGCGTCACCCCCCAAACCCAGAGAGGTCCGACGCCCCATGGCGCCCCAGTACATTTTCACGATGGTCAATCTCGGCAAGGTCCACCCGCCCAACAAGGAGGTCCTGAAGGGGATCTATCTCTCGTTCTATCCAGGCGCCAAGATCGGCGTCCTCGGCCAGAACGGCGCGGGCAAGAGCACGCTGCTGCGCATCATGGCGGGCGTCGAGGAGCCCACGTCGGGCGAGGCTCGCCCGGCGAAGGGGATCAAGGTCGGGTTCCTGCCTCAGGAGCCGGTGCTCGATCCTTCGAAGGACGTGCTCGGGAACATCGAGGAGGGGGTGGCCGAGACCAAGGCGCTCCTGAACCGCTTCAACGAGCTCAACATGAAGCTGGGCGAGGCGCTCTCCGACGCCGAGATGGAGAAGGTGATGGAAGAGCACGGCCGGGTGATGGCCGCGATCGAGGCGGTGAACGCATGGGAGCTCGACCGCACGCTCGAGATCGCGATGGACGCGCTCCGCGTGCCGCCGGGCGATACGCCCGTGGCGACGCTCTCGGGCGGTGAGCGGCGCCGCGTCGCGTTGTGCCGGCTGCTTTTGACCAGGCCCGATTTGTTGCTCTTGGACGAGCCCACCAACCATCTCGACGCCGAGTCGGTGGCGTGGCTCGAGCGCTTCCTCCACGACTACCCCGGCACCGTCGTCGCGGTGACGCACGACCGCTACTTCCTCGACAACGTGGCCGGCTGGATCCTCGAGCTGGACCGCGGTCAGGGCATTCCCTGGGAGGGGAACTACTCCTCCTGGCTCGACCAGAAGAAAAACCGGCTCGCCCTCGAGGAGAAGGCCGAATCCTCGCGCCAGCGCACGCTCGCGCGCGAGCTCGAGTGGATCCGCATGTCCCCGCGCGCCAGGCAGGCCAAGAGCAAGGCGCGCGTCACCGCGTACGAGGAATTGCTGCGCGAGGACACGGAGAAGAGGAGCGAGATCACCGAGATCACGATCCCCGCGGGCCCGCGCCTCGGGAACCTCGTGGTGGAAGCCACGGACCTGGCGAAGGGCTACGGCGATCGCGCGCTGATCGAGGACCTCTCGTTCCGTCTACCGCCCGGCGGGATCGTCGGGATCATCGGCCCGAACGGGGCCGGCAAGACGACGCTCTTCCGCATGATCTCGGGGCAGGAGAAGCCGGACGGAGGTACGCTCCGGCTCGGCGACACGGTGAAGCTCTCGTACGTGGATCAGTCGCGGGAAGCCCTCGACGGAACGAAGACCGTGTGGGAAGAGATTTCCGGGGGCGAGGACCTGATCGAGCTTGGCCCCCGCAGCGTTCCGTCACGCTCCTACGTCGCGGCCTTCAACTTCAAGGGCGCCGACCAGCAGAAGCCGGTGAAGAATTTGAGCGGCGGCGAGCGCAACCGCGTCCACCTGGCGAAGGTCTTGAAGTCGGGCGGAAACCTGCTGCTCCTGGACGAGCCCACCAACGATCTCGACGTCGACACGCTGCGCGCCCTCGAGGAAGCGATCGTCTCGTTCGCCGGCTGCGTCTGCGTCATCACCCACGACCGATGGTTCCTCGACCGCATCGCCACGCACATGCTCGCCTTCGAAGAGGACGGCAGCGTCGTGTGGTTCGAGGGCAACTTCCAGGACTACGAAGCAAACCGGCATATGCGGCTCGGCGCCGCGGCAGATCAGCCGCACCGGCTGAAGTACAAGAAGCTCGTGCGGGAGTAGGCGAGTTGGTCCCCACTCAACGTTAGGCCGCCCTAAACCCTGCGTGAGCCGATTTCCCCGACTTCTACGCGCTATAACGTAGAAGCGTCGTTGGGTCGCGGCTGGCGGGTACGGAGGGACGACGCCCTGACCATGCCTTCGAGATCCGCACTGCCATAAGACTGACATTGGCTTAGCGGATTCCGAGGCCCCGCGGGGCGCCCCTCCCGGACCCTTCCACCCCCCGTTCCCCATCAGCTCTCAAATCCTGCTTCATGGGGTCGGTCCCGACCGACCGTGCTCTAGGGGGGCACTCTCATGACACGTCTGCTCGCGCTCGCATCCCTGGCCTTCCTTTCGGTCCCGCTCGCCCTCCCCGCGCCCGCGCGCTCGGCGGACCTCGACGTGAGATTCGGGGCGCCGTTCTCGACCTTGCCCATGTACCAGACGAACACCAGTGTCTTCCTGAGAGATTGGAACGCGGACGGCCGTCTGGACGTCACCGTGACCTGCAACGCCGATGACCGCATCTCCACGCTGAAGGGGGCCGGTGGTGGTCGCTTTGGGGGACGGGTCGATTTCACTGGGATGGACGGCCCCTACAAGGTCGCGGCGGGAGACATGAACGGTGACGGGATCGCGGACATGATCTTGGCCCTGTACGACGCGAATGTGGTCCGGATCTACTACCTCATGGCCAACGATGTGAGCTACAGCTCGTACGTGGACCTGCCCGTAGGCTCGGGGCCGGTCGACGTGGCCGTGGCCGACCTCGACCAAGACGGCGACAGGGACATCATCACGTCGAACTTCAGCTCGAACAACATCTCGGTCCTGCGCAACAACGGCGGCGGCACGTTCGCCCCTCATGCGGACTACGCGACCGGCCAGAACCCATGGGGCATGGCCGTCGGACGCGTGAATGCCGACGCCTACCCGGACGTCGTGACGGCGGACTTCACGAGCAGCACGGTGACGCTCTGGCTCGGCTCGTCCACGGGGACCCTCACCTTCGGTGCCAGTATCTCTGCCGGCAGCAACCCCACCGATGTGACGCTCGTGGATCTGGACGCGGACGGCGTCGGAGACATGGCGCTCGCGAATCTCAATTCGTCGAACATCACGCTCGTGGACGCCTACGGAAACATCGGCCTCCAAGTCATCGGAAGCATCCCGAGCCTCTC
>DATJGP010000197.1:0-32631 GCA_035494915.1 Candidatus Eiseniibacteriota bacterium
CGGGCTGACCTCCGGGCGCGGCTCTTCGCTTTGCGCTTCGCGCAAAGCTCGAGAGGCGTCCACCGGTCAGGCCGTGCACGGCCCTACCGATACGTACGGCGACGCTCGGGCTTTGCCCGGTAGCTACTTCATTGATACAGCCAGTAGTGGAAGGGAGCGTAATCGCGCTGGGCGCCGGCGTCGGCCGCCTCGTCGCGCGTGAGGCGGATCTCGGGGCGTGAGGTTTGGATGCGGCGGGCGGGGATCGTGAAGGTGGGCTCGACCCAGGCCGACTCCGACGACGCTATGTTCCACGTCCCCGCGGGAACCCCGTCGACCTGGACGTCGAGGCGGTTCGGGTACCAGGCGTCGGTGCGCATCACGATCGTCAGATCGCGTCCCGGCGTGGCCGATACGCGAAAGCGCTCGCTCGATCGGACGATGCGTCCCGCGTCGGTCAGGGGCCGGTTCCGCACGTCGGCGTAGGCGTAGCGCCGGAGCACGTCGGTCGCTTCGGGGTCCGACCTCCATTCGTGGCGTGCCTCATCCTCGAGCCAACCCGAATCCATCGAGTCGACGAGACGTTTCCCCTCGATGTCCGGGTGGGGCAACACGGGTCGATCGGCCGGTTTCACGTCAATCCAGGACGCCGGGTAGACGACCATGTCGGCGCCGCCCGTGATGGTGTTGATGCCGAGGTGCGCGCGATACGCCTCGGGTCCCAGGATCCCGCTCTCCTCCCAGTAGGGAAACCATCCCGGGTAGATGGCGAAGTAGGTCGGTAGCCGCTCCGGAGGGAGCCGGCGCAGATGCTCGAACAGGCAGCCGAGCCCCGAGCGATACACACGCGCAAAGCCGGAGGTGGTGAGGCCGACCAGATCGAGGGTCGAGCGCTTCCCGTAGTAGGCGATCGCTCCGGCGTCGTTCAATCCGACGATGGCGTTCGGAGGAAGGTTCCGGTCGATCCACTGGCCGACGCGCACCTGCTGATGGAGGATGTTCTCGCAGTTGTGCGCGTAGAAGAGCGCGATCTCCGCATGGGCCCTTAGGAGAAGCGGGGACCACGCGACGACCGGCGCGACGACGGCGGCCAGAGCGACGAGCATCCCCGCCGCGCGCGGGAGCCGGTTCCACCCCCAGGTGGCGAGGCGCCCGAAGCCGCAGGCGGCGAGCAAGAGCACGACCGGATAGAGCCCCTGCTGATAGCGGAACAGGTGCACCTCCCAGACCACCGGGATCGAGTTGACGAGAATCCCCGCGCCGACGAGAGGGAAGAGGGCGAGGCCCCGGTCCCACGAGCGCGTGCGAGGCCAGAGCGCGAATCCCAGGTAGAGCGCCACCCCGATCGCGAACGGGATCGTCATCCGCGGGAACGGGAACCCGCGTCCGTCGAGCAGGAACGCTCCGGCATAGCTCGCGGCGATGCCGCTCCAGACCTGCGGCGCGTTCTCGATGTAGGTGGCGCGCACGCCCTTGTAGGGCTCGGCCAGGATCGACTTGGCCTGCGAGCTGGTCGATTCGATCGATCCCGCGACGGCCAGGTTGACGAGGAACGGAAGCGCGGCGAAGACGAACGGGAGGATGGAGATCGGCTCCGCCAGGCGCAGGGGTTCGCCGGCGCGTGCGGCGCGGTGGCGGTCCGCCAGGACGAGCACGCCGAACACGAAGCAGAGGACCGCCCCCTCCGGCCTCGAGAGTGCGAGCGCGAGGAGCCACCACCGAAGCTTGGGGAAGCGCGCTTCCTTGCGCTCTCGGAGATACGTGAGGAGCGTCGCGAGGAGGACCGTCGCGTAGAGCGGAATCTCCATGCCGCTCATGTAGCCCCAGAGGAGCTGTGCGCTCGCGAGGAAGAGCGCGAGCGCGAGCCCTCCGCCGACACAGCCTCCGAGACGGTGTCCGAGGCGCAGCATGAGCAGCGCGCTGGCGACGAAGCCGACCACGCCGATGGCGAGCGCCCACGCGATCGTGATCGACGGCGAGAGTCCGAGGAGATGCGGCGGCAGGAGGAGGAGCGGATAGCCGAGGCTCGTCGCTCCCGTCGTGGGCGCGTTGCCCGGCGTGTAGACGAAGGGATGCCCCTGCGCGATGGCGCGAGCGTACTGCAGATAGATGAAGCTGTCGTCGAGCGGAAGCGAGAGACCGCCTCCGGTGACCGCGAGCTCGGTCCGGAGCATGCGCCCCACATGGAAGGCCGTGATCCCCAGGATCAGGAGGGTGAGGAGGATCCTGCCGCGCTTCTGGAAGAACTCCAGGAAGCCTTCGATCACGGCTCGACCAGGTGGACCCGGTAGATCGGCATCGGCGGATACCCGACGGGCTCGGTCTTGAAGAGGGAGACGAGCGCGGAATCGGGCCGGACGAGATAGACGGGACGGTTCTTGATGTTGCGCGCGACGATGCGATTCAGCATGAGGTTCGGGTCCGGCGGGCCGGATGGAGGCACGAGCCCGGGATAGCGTTTCGCGATGTGATACCGGTACCAGTCCCAGACCAGCAGGTTCTTGTAGACCACCGCGAGCTCGGGGTGGCTCTGCTTGAACTCGGTCGCCTTGTAGAACCACAGCGAGAAAGTACGGCCGTCGTAGTCGCTCACGATGAGCGCGTTCGGCTCGACGGCCTCGAGGTTGCGCCGCGCGTAGAGGTACGGCGTCATGTCGTTGGACGCATCGACCAAGGGCCAGTTCGTCCGCGCCATGAGGACGATGAGCGCCGCGGCTCCGATCCCGAGCGCGGTGCGTCCCAAGTGCGGAACGCGTTCCCACGCGCCGCCGAGCCCGGCCCCCGCAAGGCCGCAGAGGATGGCCGCCGCCGGCATCCAGTAGCCGACGTCGTCAGGGATGGTGTAGGCCGAGAGAAGGACCAGCGACGCGGCGAGCGCGAGCAGCGCCGGCGCGGCCGATGCCTTCGGGGACCCCTCATCGGCGCCGCTCCTCCGACGCGAGAGGGTCAGGAGCGCGATCACCCCGCCCACCAGCACGAGTAGCCCCGGCCCGAAGTCCAGCCACCACCGGCCGGGAAACAAATGGCTGCCTACAGCCATCAGGTCCCTGTCGAAGAAGTTGCGGCGGTACTGCGCGCCCGTGAGCACCCACCAGAGGCGCTGGGGCGTGTTGGGCACGCCCCAGGAGAACTCCGGCCCCAGGGACGCCCGGATCGGGAGATACGCGTCGAGCGATACGCCCCAGATCACAAGAAGGAGCAACAGAACGCATCCCGCCACGCCGATGGATTTCGAAGTGAGGCGCCGTACGGCCACCCAAGCGATGGCGGGGGCCGCGGCGAGCACGAGCAGGTGATTCGCGAGGCCGAGGCCGAAGAGATAGGCGGCGAGCGCGAGGTACCGGTTCTTCTCGCTCCGCTCGGCGCGCGCGAGCGCCCAGAGGATCGAGGCCAGGAACACGATGTTCAGCGTGTAGACCTCGGCCACGACGCTCTGGCTCCAGGCGCCCTGCGAGAACGCGTAGAGAAGCGATGCCAGGAGCGCGGCGATGGCCAGCGCGGACGATCCGGCGGCCGGCGCGAGCTCGGATGCGAGGCGCGCGACGAAGAAGACGCCGGTCGCTCCGGCGAGTGCCGAGACGAGATTGATTCGGAACGCGGTCGTGCCGATCGGCACCAGGCTGGCGACGCGTCCGAGCAGCACGTAGAGCGGGTAGCCGGTGGGGTGGGGAATGCCGAGCGTCGCGGACGCGACGAGGAGATCGCCGGAGTCCTCGCCGAAGTTTCGCCACGCGACGGTCGGCGACAGGGTGGATGCATAGACCCAGAGCGCGACCAGGGCGGCAACCCAAGCGGTGCCGCGGGCGTGGCGGGGCATGCGCGGCACGCTAGCAGAGGGGTGAGGGTCGGTCAACGCGGCCTCGCTCGCGGTCGATCTCGAGCCAGCACGCATGCAGCGGCGGATCGAGATCGATCGCCCCGTGCGGAATGCACGAGGTGGAAGGGCCGCGCTCGCAAAGCGCGAGAGGCGGGGCGCTCGCCGCGTAAGCTGTTCGGCGAGTATGACTTACGTTGCAGGGTTCGCAGGTCGTGGCACGGTCCTTGCTCGATCGAGCCGCGACGTATCCCCCGCAAGGAGTCGGGTGCCGGGGGAGACGGCAAACCCAATCACAACTCGGAGCGAACCATGTTCGGGAAGAAAAAGAGCACGGTCGGTCTCGACATCGGCTCGAGCTCGATCAAGGTGGTGGAGATCGCTCGGGATCGCTCCGGGGACCATTTGATCAACTACGGCGTCTCGGAGCCTCTGTCCGAGGCGATCGTCGACGGCGAGATCATGGACCGGCAGATGGTGCACGAAGCCATCACCAATCTGATGGAGTCGCGCCAGATCAAGACCAAGAGCGTGGCGACGGCCGTGTCGGGCCGCGCCGTGATCGTGAAGAAGATCCTCATGGACCGCCTCAACGAGGAAGACGCGAAAGAGGCGATCCAGTGGGAGGCCGAGCAGCACGTCCCGTACGACATCAACGACGTGTCGCTCGATTTCCAGATCATCAATCCCAACGTCGACGCCAAGAAGATGCAGGTCCTCCTGGTCGCGGCGAAGAAGGACATGGTCCAGAACCACGCCGACATCATCCGCGAGGCCGGCCTGACGCCGACGATCATCGACGTCGACTCCTTCGCCATCCAGAACGCGATCGAGGCGAACTACGAATTCATGCCGGGCGAGACGGTGGCGCTCGTGAACATCGGGGCCGAAATCACGAACCTGAACATCGTCCGGGACGGCGTGCCGCACTTCACGAAGGACCTCTCGGTCGGGTCGAACTCCTTCGTCGAGGGCATCCAGCGCCGCCACAACGTGAGCCAGCCCGAGGCGCTCGCAGCCCTGCGCGGGCGGAACGAGAGCGGCATCGACGTGACCGCGATCGTCCAGACGGCGTCCGAGGACCTCTCGGTGCAGATCGATCGCGCCATCTCCTTCCTGAAGTCGGCGGGAGACGCGGACCGCATCGACCGGATCCTCGTCTCGGGAGGCAGCGCCCGCATCACGGGGCTCACCGACTTCCTGAGCGGCCGCCATCACGTGCCCGTGTCCGTCGTGAATCCAGTTCAGCGCATGTCGTTCGATCCGGGCCTCTTCGGAGGCGACATGCCCGAAGCGGTCGCGCCCATGCTGACCGTCGCCATCGGCCTCGCGCTGCGATAAGGGGGAGCCATGATTCGCATCAACCTCTTGCCCCGTGACGAACGCCAGGTCCGGCGCAAGATCGTGCTTCCGAATATCGGCGCGATGGTGCCGGTGTTCGCGCTCCTCGGCGTCGCGGGCCTCCTCGTCGCCTGCTCGATCGTTCAGGCGATGCAGGTGGCGCGTCTCAAGGCCGACATCGCGCATGCGCGCGAAGAGGCGGAGAAGCTGCGCCCGCAGATCCAGACGATCCAGGAGCTGACCCAGAAGCGCGAGGAGCTGACGCGCCGGCTCAACGTCATCGCGGCGCTCGACAAGAACCGGCTCTGGCGCGTGAAGCTGGTCGACGAGCTGAGCAAGTGCGTTCCCGATCACCTCTGGCTGACAAGCTACGAGGAGATCGGACCCGACCAGGTGAAGGTCGAGGGGGTCACCTTCTCGAACCTCCTCGTGGCGGACTTCATGTCCCGCCTCGAGGCCTCGCCGCTCTACGGCGACGTCGACCTGATCATCGCGGAGAAGGGACAGATCGATCAGCGCAACGTGGTGAAGTTCACGATCACGGCCAAGATGACCTTCCAGCCGGCCTGACGCAGGGGAGAGCGATGGACCTCAAGGATCCGAAAACGCAGAAGCTGATGCTCGTCGGGCTGGGGACGGCGGTGCTCGTGTACTTCTACGTCTTCGCCGACTTCATCCCCTTGAACTACAAGGCGCGGTCGAAGGAGATCAGCGCGCTCAAGGCGGACTACACGAAGGAGTCGAACGAGCTGACGAAGGCGCAGCAGCTCGTGAACCGCCTTCCGGAGCTGAAGAAGGAGTTCGCCCTCCTCAATCAGAAGTGGAGCGTGGCGCAGGAGCTCCTGCCCACCCAGAAAGAAGTGGCGAGCCTTCTCCGCAAGGTCACGATCGCGGGGCAGGAAGCGGGCGTGAAGTTCGTGCTCTTCAAGCCGAGCGAGCCGCACCCGACGCCGGATTTCACGGAGAACCCGGTCCAGGTGTCGATCACGGGTGGCTTCCACCACGCCGGCTCGTTCCTCGCCGAGATCGCCGAGCTGTCGCGGCTGGTGAACGTCACCCAGCTGCGGATGAAGGGTTTTGACAAGGGGGAGCTGGACGACACCGTCCAGGCCGAATTCGTCGCCACCGCCTACACGCTGGCCGAGGGGACCCAGAATGAACCTGCCAAGCAGCCTGGCGCTGCCGCAAAGTAAGCTCTTCCAGAACAGGATCTTTCTCGTCCTCCTGCTCGTGCTGGCCGTTCTCATCGGCGCCGGCGTGTTCTACTTCATGCGTCCGGTGATGCCGCCGAAGGCGCCGACCGTCGCGACGTCGCCGGCGGCGGAGGCGACCCCGCGGCCGACTCCGGTCCAGGCGGCGGCCGTGCCGGTTCCCGCTCCGATCGTTTACGGCCCGCCCGCGCCCGATTGGGTCGAGCGCGTGCCGATGCCCGCCACGCCTGGCGCGCCGGCCGCCGCTGCGACGGCGCTCCCCGCCGGCGCCGCAACCGCTACGACCGCGACGACGCCTCTGTCCGCGGCCTCGACGGGCGCCGTCGCGCAGACCGGGACCCTGCCGGCCACCGGCGCGGCGGGCATCGTCGCCGCGCAGAGCGCGGCCCAGGAGACGCCCCAGTCGCTCGACGCGAGCGTGCTCTTCGCCCGCGAGCAGTACCTCTATACGAGCGGCGGACGCCGCGATCCCTTCCAGTCGCTCCTCGACGGCAAGTACCAGAGTGCGACCGGCGACGGCGCCCTCGTGGACGTCGGCGACATCCATCTCGTCGGCATCATGTGGGGATCGGCCGACAAGTACGCGCTCGTGGAGGACAGCCGCGGACGCGGATTCGTGCTGCGTGTGGGAGATCCGGTCTTGAACGGATACATCTCGGGCATCACGAAGAACGAGATCCAGGTGGTTCAGAACGCCTTCGGGGAATCGCAAACGCTTTCGATCCAACTGAAACCGAAAGAGGGTGACGAGAATGCGACTCGAAACTAGCAAAGAGACGGGTCGCCGCGCGGGACTTCTCTCGGCGGTGGCGATGGGCCTCCTCCTGGCGTCGGCCGTCCACGCGAACGCGGCGACGGTCAAGAGCATCACGCTCAAGGACGCCGGAACGGGGACCCAGGTCATCGTCGAGGCGGACTCGCCGATCAACTACCACGACTTCACCCTCGAGTCGCCCGACCGCATCGTGCTCGATTGCCCGGGGTCGACGCTCGGCTTCACCGAGCGCACGTGGGCCGGGAAGGACAACTCGTCCATCAAGTCGGTCCGCGCGACCGAGATGGGCTGGGGTAAGGACACGGGCTCGCGAATCGTGATCGATCTCGCCAAGCCGACCTCGTACGGGGTGAGCGCGGTGGGGAACACGGTCGTGCTCGCACTCGAGCAGGGTGCTCCCGAGCCGCCGCCCGCGCCGGAGCCGGTCGTGTCGCCGTCGAGCTCGAGCTCGGGCTCCGACAACATGGCGCCGGATGGACGCCGCATCTCGATCGACGTGCAGGGAGCCGAGGTCGAGACCGTGCTCCGGAGCCTCTCCGAGTTCAGCGGCCGGAACATCGTCGCGAGCAAGGAAGTGAAGGGGAGCGTGACCCTGCGCCTCCGGAACGTGCCGTGGCGCCAGGCCCTCGACATCCTCCTTCGCACGCAGGCGCTCGGCATGGTCGACAATGGCTCGACGATCGTCATCTCGAATCTCGATACCCTCCGCAAGGAGGAGCTCGAGCGCAACACGGCGGAGCGCGCGAAGGAAGACCTCCTGCCGCTCTACACCCGAATCATCCCGGTGAGCTACGCCAATGCGGAGGAGATGTCGAAGGCAGTCGAGAAGACGCTCACGAAGCGCGGCCATATCGAGGTCGACAAGCGGACGAACGCGCTCCTGGTCACGGACATCGACGATCGGCTGAGCCAGGCCGAGTCGATGATCCGGAGCCTCGACACGCGCACCCCGCAGGTCGAGATCGTGGCGCGGCTCGTGGACGTGGATCGCTCCGCGTCGCGCTCCCTGGGCATCGATTGGGCCCTGAACAATCTGGATCTCGGTGACGCGGGCGCCCACGAGGGTATCGCGGTGACGCCGGGCCAGGTCCCGAGCCCGGCCGGAACGGTCAAGTTCGGCACGGTGAAGGGCTTCGGCTCGATCGAGGCGACCCTGACCGCCCTCGAGACCCAGAACAAGGCGAACATCATCTCGAATCCGCGGATCACGACCGTCAACAACCGCGAAGCGTCGGTGGTCGTCGGCCAGCAGATTCCCCTCATCGTCCAGGACTTCGCCGGCAACGCCGTCACCCAGCTCACCACGATCGGCATCAAGCTGAGCGTGACGCCGCACATCAACGTCGGCAACAAGATCACGATGGACGTCCACCCCGAGGTCTCGGACCTCTCGTCGCAGGCGACGGTGCAGGGCGGCATCATCATCAACACGACGATGGCCGACACGCGCGTCATGGTGAACGACGGCGAGACGGCGGTGATCGGCGGCCTCATCCGGAGCAACGAGAGCGACACGTACCGCGGCGTGCCGATCCTGATGGACCTCCCGCTGCTCGGGAACCTCTTCAAGTCGAGCACGAAGGTGAAGCAGAAGCGCGAGCTCCTCATCTTCCTCACGCCGAAGATCCTCGGCGAAACGCAGGCGTCGGCGGAGTAGCGCCGCGGGCGCTGTTCGGCCCGCCTCCGCCTCGGTATACTGCGGGGCCCTTCCGAAACGGGAGGGCCCCGTTCTCGTTCGTGTCGGCTTGGAGGCCACGCTGTCCGCGCGCATCGCTCTGATCGGATTGCCCGGGGCCGGAAAGAGCGCCGTGGCCCCGCTCCTCGCGGCGCGGCTGGGCCTCTCGCACGTGGATCTCGACGAGCGGATCGAACGAGAGGAGGGCGTGACGATCGCCGAGCTGATCCGGAATCGCGGCGAGGATGCGTTCCGCGGCATCGAGGCGCGGACGCTCGCCCGCGCCCTCGAGTCGGCCGAGGGCATCGTGATCGCGTGCGGCGGAGGCATCGTGGGACGGGAGGAGAACCGCGAGCGGCTCGCGCGGGCCTTCGTGCTCTGGCTCGACGTGAGGCCCGAGACGGCGGCGGCCCGGCTGGGCTCCGGGGGACGGGATTCGCGTCCACTCCTCGAGGGCGGCAGCGCGATCGACCGCCTGCGCTCGCTCGAAGGGGCCCGGCGCGATCTCTACGGGCGCTCGGCGCACGCGACGGTCGACACCGAGGGGCGGAGCGCGGCCGAGGTCGCGGACCTGGCGGCGGGCCTGTGGCGGGCGTGGGACTCGTCCGCATCGTAGGGGGCGCGCTCCGAGGGCGGAAGCTCCGGGTGCTCGACCACGGGGTCAGGCCGACGTCGGATCGCACGCGGGAGGCGATCTTCGATATCCTGGGGCCGAACACGGTCGCGGGGGCGCGCGTGCTCGATCTCTACGCGGGCACGGGGGCCCTCGGGACCGAGGCACTGAGCCGCGGCGCCGCGAGCGCGGACTTCGTCGACGCCGATCGCGCCGTGGCGCGAAACCTCGAGGAGAGTCTCGCGGAGCTGGGCCTCGACGGCGTGGCCCGCGTGCACCTGAGCGATCTCGATCGGGGACTCCCGACGGGACTCCGCGGTCCGTGGGATCTCGTGTTCCTCGACCCGCCGTACGACGGGGACGCGGGAGCGCGCTGGGTCGAGTCGGTCGCGCAAGGCGGCCTTCTCGGCGCGAATGGAATCCTCGTGTACGAGCGGCGGAAGGGAAGCGACGCGCCCGCTCCGGCGGGGCTCACGCTCCGGACCGACCGGATCTACGGCGACACCGCGGTTGCGTTCTATCGAGTGGACGTCCCGGAAGGGCGTCCCGGACAAGGAGGCGTATGAAGAGCGGCGTGTTCGCGGGCACCTTCGACCCGGTCACGAACGGCCACCTCGATCTCATCCACCGCGCGCTGGGCGTCGTGGACCGGCTCGTGGTCGCGGTCGCTCCGCGGCCGGAGAAAGGGGTCCTCTTCCCGCTCGAGGAGCGGGTCGCGATGATCAAGGAAGCCGTGGGTGCCGAGTCGCGCGTCACGGTCGAGCCGTTCCAGGGACTGCTCGTCGAGCACGCGAAGGGGCATGGCATCCCGATCATCATCCGCGGCGTCCGCTTCGTGTCGGATTTCGAGTACGAATTCCAGATGGCGCTGATGAACCGCCGCCTCGATCCCACCATCGAGACCATCTTCCTCATGCCGAGCGAGCAGTACACCTACGTCAACTCGACCCTCGTGAAGGAGATCGCGCGCCATGGCGGCGACGTGAATCCCTTCGTGCCCCAGAGCGTGCGGGAGCGGCTCCAGAAAGCGCTCCGGAAGCAGGACGCGCGATGAGCCCGAGCAACGCCGACACGCGCGACCGGGTGAGCACGCGGGTGCGCGCGCTCAAGCCGTCCGAGACGATGGCCCTGAGCGCGCGGGCGCGCGAGCTCCGCGCGCGCGGCGAGAAGGTCGTCTCATTCGCCGCGGGCGAGCCCGATTTCGACACGCCGGAGCACATCCGCCTGGCGGCGGTCGAGGCGATCCATGGCGGGCATACGCGCTACACCGAGGTGGCCGGCGTCCTGGCGCTCCGCGAGGCGATCGCGGCGAAGCTCGCGCGCGAGAACGGCGTGACGTACGAGCCGAAGGAGATCGTGGTCTCGAACGGGGCGAAGCATGCGATCTGGAACGCGCTCTTCACCCTGCTCGAGCCCGGGGACGAGGTGCTCTGCCCGGTCCCGTACTGGGTCACGTTCCCGGAGATCGTCCGGCTGATCGGCGCGACCCCGGTGCCCGTACAGCCCGCGCCGGGGCGATACAAGATCACCCCGGCCGACCTGGAGCGCGCGCTCACGCCGCGAAGCCGGCTGCTCGTGCTCAACAGCCCCAACAACCCCTCGGGCGCGGTCTACACACGGCGGGAGATCGAATCCATTGCGGACTTCGTGGCGCGACACGACCTCTTCGTCCTCTCGGACGAGATCTACGAGACCCTGGTGTACGGCCGGGCGGAACACGTGTCCATCGCCTCCCTGGGCCCGGAGCTCCGGGAGCGAACCGTCCTCGTGAACGGCGTATCCAAAACATGGGCGATGACCGGCTGGCGGCTCGGCTATGCCGCGGCTCCGCGGGACGTGGCCGGCGGGATGGACCGGCTGCAGGGGCAGATGACCTCCAATCCCTCGAGCGTGTCGCAGCAGGCTGCGCTCAAGGCGCTGACGGGCGACCGGGGAACGGCTCTGTCGATGCGCGACCGCTTCGCCTCGCGGAAGGACCTCATGGTGGCGCGGCTCCGAGCCATCGAGGGCGTGCGCCTCGTGGAGCCGGAGGGAGCGTTCTACGCGTTCCCGGACGTGAGCGAGCGGATCCGGGCGGCGCGGAACGGCGTGACGGATTCGGCATCCCTCTGCGATTACCTGATCGACGAGGCGAAGATCGTCTGCGTGCCCGGTTCCGCGTTCGGAATGGAGGGGCACCTGAGGCTCAGCTACGCGGTGTCCGAGCGCGATATCGAGGACGGCCTGGACCGGCTCCTCGCCGCGTTCCAGGGACTCTGAGACGGAGGATCGATGCCGACGTACGAGTACGAGTGTCTGAAGTGTGGGAAGCGGTTCGAGGTGTTCCAGAAGATGACCGACGAGCCCAAGAAGCGCTGCCCGACCTGCCGGGGCAAGGTGCGCCGGTTGATCGGCGCGGGGGCCGGGATGATCTTCAAGGGGAGCGGCTTTTACATCACCGACTACCGGTCCAAAGACTATAAAGAGCAGAAAAAAAAGGAGTCGGGCGGTTCGGCTCCAGCGAAAGATGAACCCAAGCCCAAGCCGAAGCCAAAGGAGGGCGCCCCCAAGACGGGGTAACCGGCGAAAGCTTTTGACTCTCCGCGTTTTCCTCTGCTACGTTGCCCGCAGATCGAGCCGCCGCCCGTCAGGCCGCCTCACCGGTACGAACGGCAGTTCTAACTCGCAAAATTTCTTCCGATTACCATTGCAGCCTCATCCAGATCGGGAAGGGAGTCCATGGCGTATCGCGTGACGTTGATCCCGGGCGATGGCACCGGCCCGGAGCTCGCGCAAGCCACCCGTCGCGTTCTCGAAGCCACCGGCATCCAGTTCGACTGGGATGTGCAGGACGCAGGCACGGATGTCTACGAGAAGGAAGGGACGCCGCTCCCCGACCGCGTTCTCGAATCGCTCCGCAAGAACAAGGTGGGCCTGAAGGGCCCCATCACGACCCCCGTGGGCTCCGGGTTCCGGAGCGTGAACGTCGCGCTTCGGAAGGAGCTCGACCTCTACGCCTGCGAGCGCCCCTGCAAGTCCTATCCGGGCGTGCGCTCCCGGTATGAAGCCATCGACCTCGTCATCATCCGAGAGAACACCGAGGACCTCTACGCCGGGATCGAGTTCCCGGTGGGCTCGCACGGAGCCGAGGCGCTGCGCGAGCTCGTCCGTCGCGAATCCAAGCGCGAGATCAAAGAGGACTCCGGCATCTCCATCAAACCGATCAGCGTCTCGGGCACCGAGCGCATCGTGCGCCACGCATTTCGCTACGCGCGCGCGAACGGCCGCCACTCGGTGACCGCGGTGCACAAGGCGAACATCATGAAGAACACGGACGGCCTCTTCCTCGAGACCGCGCGCAGGGTGTCGCAGGAATTCCCGGGCATCGAGTTCCAGGACCGCATCGTGGACAACATGTGCATGCAGCTCGTCCAGACGCCCGAGAACTATGACGTGCTCGTGCTCCCGAATCTCTACGGCGACATCATCTCGGATCTCGCCGCGGGACTCGTGGGCGGGCTCGGCATGGCGCCCGGCGCCAACATCGGCCAGGACGCGGCGCTCTTCGAGCCGACGCACGGAAGCGCGCCCAAGTACACGGGCCAGGACAAGGTCAATCCGTTCGCGATGATCCTGAGCGGGATGCTCATGCTCCGGCACCTGGGCGAGAAGGAAGCGGCCGACCGCCTGGAGCGCGCGGTTGCCGGGGTGGTGAAGCAGGGGAAGCAAGTCACGTACGACATGAAGGCGCGCCGCGACGACCCGACCGCCGTGGGCACGCGCGCCGCGGCGGACGCCGTCATCGAAGCGCTCGACTAGCGGGGCGCCCGGATGTTTGCGGACCGCGCGTCCATCCACGTGGTGGCCGGACGCGGGGGAAATGGCTGCGTGAGCTTCCGGCGCGAGAAGTACGTCCCCAAAGGGGGACCGGACGGCGGCGATGGAGGAGACGGGGGAAGCGTCATCCTGGTCGTGAATCCGCACATGCGCACGCTACTCGATTTTCAATCCCGCACGCTGTTCCGCGCCCAGGCGGGCGCGCACGGCTCCGGCAATCGGAAGTTCGGCCGGGGCGGCGAGGATCTCCGTGTCCAGGTGCCTCAGGGCACGCTCGTCCTCGATGAGGAGAGCGGGGAGACCCTCGCCGATCTGCTCGAGGCGGGCATGGAGTTCCCCGCCGCGCGCGGCGGCCGCGGAGGCCGCGGCAACGCGCGCTTCGCGAAGCCCACGCACCAGGCGCCGCGCACGGCGGAGCCCGGCACCCCGGGCGAGGACCGGCGCCTTCGCCTCGAGCTGCGTCTCATCGCGGACGTGGGGCTCGTCGGCTTCCCGAACGTCGGCAAATCGACCCTCCTGTCCAGCATCAGCGCCGCCCGTCCCAAGATCGCCGACTACGCCTTCACCACCCTCGAGCCCCATCTGGGTATCGTGCGCGTTCACGACGAGGACAGCTTCGTCATGGCGGATCTCCCCGGTTTGATCGAGGGGGCCCACCAGGGGAAGGGGCTCGGCCACGAATTCCTGCGCCACATCTGGAGGACGCGCGTCCTCCTCGTCCTGATCGACGCCCTGTCCGAGGATCCCGTGCGGGATCTCGCCGTTCTTCGCAACGAGCTCCACTCGTATCACCCGGAGTTCGCGCACAAGCCCATGATCGTGGCCTTGAGCCGGAGCGATCTCGTGGGGAGCGCGACGCCGGCTTCGCCCCCGCTCCCATTGGACGGTGCGATGTGGGGAGGGGCCATCTCGGGGGTCACAGGGGAGGGTACCCAGGCGCTCAAAGAACGAATCTGGTCCGTGCTCGCGCGGGAGGGCCAAGCCAGCCCCGACGCAGACCCAACGAACGCTGCCGGCACCAAGGAGTGAGGACATGAACCCGAAGGACACGACGCGACTCTGGGAAGAGCTGCGCCACAGAGATCCGGACGAGAAGGCGGAGTGGATTCGCCAGCTCGCCGAACAGCCCAACGCCGGCTCGGTGGATGTGCTGCTCGACGTGCTGAAGCAGGAGAGCTGGTTTCTGCGCGACCAGGCGGCGCGCGCGCTCGCCACGATGGGAGAGCCGGTCGTGGACCGTCTGATCGACATGCTGGAGTTTGGCCTCTGGTACACGCGGAGCTCGGCGGCATCGGCGCTGGGCCGGATGGGACTCCCGGTTGCGGCGGCGCCGCTCGTCGCGCTCCTGCGCGATCCCAATCGAACGGTGCGCGACGCCGCGCGCGATGCGCTCGTCTCGATCTGCGGCAACGAGGTGGGAGCATTCGCCGTGGCATCCGCGGTGCACGAGCTCGCGGAGCGCGCGCAGCGCTTCGCGATCGACGGGCTCGCCTCGCGCGAACCCGCGGCCGCGGAACGGATCCTCGCGATCCTGGCCGATCCGGGAGCCAGGGCTGCCGCCGAGCGGCGCCCTGCGGCTCGCGTGGTGAACGAGGACGGCGTCCACTGGGACGACGTCATCGGCGACGAGGAACGGAACCAAGGTACCGCCTGATGGGGGACGCGCCGGGCCCCGCGCGGCCCGGCGTCGAAGGCGTGGGGGATGTGGCGGTGGTGGTGGAACGGATGGAAACGCTCCGAAGGGCTCTCCTTCAAGGACAGTGGCCCAGGAGGGGACGTGCGCCCGACGACATGCTCCTCGATCGTGGGGCCGCGATCCTCGACGCGTGCGGCGCTCGCGCGGTCCCTTTCGAAGACGCGGCCCATCCCCGAGGCCTTCGCGACCTCGAGAAGCTCCAGCGAACGGATTCGCTCCGACCCGACGTGCGCATTCGCCGCTCCAACGTGCGCCCGGTCGTCTTTCTCCGTGGACCCTGGAACTCCGAGCGCACCGTCGCGATCGTCGGCTCGCGCCGCGCGACCGTGGACGGCGTGCGCGTGGCCCGCGAGCTGGCCGCGGCGCTCGCGGAGCGCGGTGTCGCCATCGTGAGCGGCCTGGCGCGGGGGATCGACGCCGCCGCGCACGAGGGCGCTCTCGACGCGGGAGGGCGAAGCGGCGCCGTGCTCGGGACATCGATCGAGGAGTGCTTTCCCGTGTCGCACGCCGGCCTGCAGGAGAGACTCGCCGACTCGCTCGGCCTCATGACCGAGGTCTTTCCGGGATCGCCCTCCAGCCAGCGCTCGTTCTCCGAGCGGAACCATCTGCTCGCCGCCGTCGCGGATCTCACGGTGATCGTCCAGGGAAACGATCAGAGCGGCGCCCTCATCACGACCGGCGCGGCCCGCGCCATGGAGCGTCCGGTCTGTGCGGTGCCATGGGACATCTACGAGGCGCTCGGCGCGGCGAGCCATCGTCTTCTCCATGACGGCCACGCCGTCTTGATCCGCGGTCCCGAGGACGTGCTCGCGCTCCTCGGAATGGAGAGCCAGAACGCAACGCCCGCCTCGCGGCGGGAGCCCTCTCTCCTGGACGGGCCGGAAGCGCGAGCGCTCGCTTCGATCGGGCGGGTCCCGCGCGCCTTCGACGAGGTCGCTGCCGCATCCGGGCTCACCGCTGCGGAGCTGGGCGCCGCGCTCCTCAAGCTGGAGATCCTGGGACTCGCGCGACGCGAAGCGGGAGGCCGCGTGCGTCGCACCCCGGCTCCTCGTTGATTCCACACCGCTCCAAGGGCCGCGGCTGAGATGGGACGGAAACGGCCGTTCCGTCCGCTGCGACAGGCGATCGAGGCGGGCGCGCTGCGCGCGCTCGGATGGATCGCCCGCTCCCTCTCCTTCGAGCGCGCGTCGGATCTGGGCGCCTTCGTCGGACGCGCGGCGTGGCGTCTCGCCGGCCGGCGCCGCCAGATCGCGATCGACAACGTCACCCAGGCGCTCGGCCCGGAACCGCAAGGCGTACCCGCCGAGACGATCGCGCGGCGCGCGGTGGAGCAGCTGGGCCGGACCTTCGTCGAGTTCCTCGCGCTCCCCGCACACTCGCGGGAGTCGCTCCTCGCGCGCATCGAGTTCACCGGATTCGAGCCCGCGCGGGCGTGGATCCAGGAGGGGAAGGGCGCCTTGTTCCTCACCGGACACTTCGGAAATTGGGAGCTGTTCGGGGCGGCGTTCGGATGGACGATTGCGCCGGTCCATTACGTCCTCCCGCGGCAGACCAATCCAGCGAGCGACGCGTACCTGAACGAGATCCGCCGCGATCTCGGGATCACCTGCCACGTCATCGAGGACGGGATGCTCGCGCCGATGCGCGCCTTGCGGCGCGGTGCGTTCCTCGGCATGCTTGCCGATCAGGACGCGCGCAAGATCGGGATCCACGTTCCATTCTTTGGACGCCCCGCCTCCACCCTCACGGGGCCGGCCCGGCTCGCGATTGCCGCCAACGTTCCGATCGTGATCGGCATGATGGAGCGCGCGGGGCGGGGCCGTTTTCGCGCGTGGGTGGTGCGGACGATCCAGCCCTCGCCGGGCCCGGACGAGGCGGCGGAGATCGGCCGGATCACGCGCGAGGTCAACGAGGCGTTGGAGGACGTGATCCGCGCGCGTCCGGACCACTGGTACTGGATCCACCGTCGATGGAAGACGCCGCCTCCCGCCAAGGCGCCTGCCGCGGAGACCGCGCTCAGGAGGACGTGAAGCCGATCCCCTTCGACTGGCTCTCGTCGAGCGTGTGGATCTTCCCGAACGACTCCTCGTACTTCCTCACATTGGTCTCGAGCGCGTTCAGGAGCGCACGCACGTTGGGCGGCGTCATGACGACGCGCGCGAAGACCTTGCTCTTCGGCGTGCCCGGCAGCACCCGGGCGAAGTCGAGCACGAACTCCGACAGCGAGTGGCTGATCACGACGAAGTTGGAATAGATCCCCTCCGCCTCCTTCTCGCCGATCTCCATGTTGATCTGCGGGGGCCCGCTGGGGGCGGGGCGCTTGCCTTCCATTAGTAATCCTCCTTTTTTCAATGAGTTACATCCGAACGCTCGCCTCAAGATAAGGCCCCATCCTGCCGTAAATCAATTTGTATCAAGGGCGGAGCCTGGCGTGGCTCTGTCCGGCCACGGGCCCCGCCGGCCCCGCGTGCGCTTAGCCTACGAACGGGAGGGGATGGATGGGCGTCAAGCGGTCGTCCGGAGCGGCACGGGTGGAAGATCAGCTCGTCCTGGAGTGGAAGCGCTACGCGGCCCGCCGCGCACGCTCGGCCGACAAGGTAGCCGCCGGAACGTGCTTCCTCGAGTCCCGGCCATGCCCGTTCGAGGCGCGCCCCGATTTCGAGACGCGCTTTTGCCAGGACTGCGTCCACTGCGGGCGACTTCACGACGCCGCCGAGCGCACGGGCGTCGCTACGCCCGGATCGTCCGGCGTGCTTCCGACCCTTCCGCTCCTGACCCGGCTCCTCGAAGAGGAAGGGAACGGCCTCGCGCCGTCCACGGGCGGGGATGACGAGGATGGGCGCTGGCGCGCCGCCGCCATTTTCCTGCGCGCGCTCCCGCTCCTCCATGCGTCCTCCTTGCCCGATCGCACCGCGCGCATCCTCCTCGCCGCGATCGCGCGCGCGTACGAGGACGTGGTGGACACGATCCTCTTCTTCGAAGTGCCGCAAGAGACCTCGGCGCTCTTGCTCCTCGCCGCGTTCCGCCACGCCGATCTCGACGTCGGCCTCCCCGTGTCGGGAGGTCCGATCGACGTCGACGCGCTGGAATCGACGGGAGCGTTCGACGGCGCGGTGTTCGACCGTCTGCGTGAAGGACCGATCGCGCTCGATCAGGATCGCGACCTCCTGTCGGACGCGGTCTTCGAAGGACGCACGGCCATCGTGCCGCGTCCCTCGCGTGAGCTTCGCCTGCCATCGCTCCTGGCCGAGCACCTTCCGGACGCGCCCGTCGCGATCCTGCCGGTCTTCGGACGGGAGCGCGTGCGCGGGCTCCTCGTCGTGTCCGCGGCGGCGGGCATCGCGGGCTGGACCTCGGATCAGATGGAGCTCCTCACCGCGATCACGGCCCAGACCGGAATCGCGCTCGAGGCGGCGGGACTCCTCGACGTGGCGCGCCGCAGGGGCACCGGACTCCGCGCGCTTCTCGGGCTCGCGACGGCGTCGCTCAAGACGCAGCGCCCCCAGATCCTCGAAGCCGCGCTCTCGACGCTCGCGGCATCGCTCGAAACCCCGGCGGCCGTGGCGTGGACGTGGCAGCCGCGCGGCACCGAGAACGGGCCGACGCGCCCCGACGGCGCCCCCGTCACGCATGGCGATCCCGCGGCCGAGGAAGCCGATCTTCTCGAGATGGGCGTGTCGCTCCGCCACTGGCTCGAGGCGGATCCGAGGCCGATCGCGATCGACGACGTTCGAGGCGATCCTCGTCTCCCGGGGACGCTTCCGTCGAAATGGATCTCGGCGCTCGTGGTTCCGCTCAAGTCGGAGGACGTGATCCGGGGCGCGATGCTGCTCGTGCGGACCGGCACGGACGGCGCCTCGCCGCGTCCCTTCCCGCCCGACGACGTCGCGATCGCGGAGCTCGGCGCGTCGATCGTCGCGCTCGTCGCGACGCGCGACCACTCCGAGAACGCCGCCTCGCGCGTGGGGCGCCGGGTGCAGGAGCTCGAGGCGCAGCTTCGCCACGCGGACAAGATGTCGGTGGTCGGCGAGCGGGGGATCCAGGTGGCGCAGGAGATCCGGAACCCGATCGCCGCGATCACCGGATTCGCGCGGCGCGCGCTTCGCACGATGGAAGAGGGGGACGCGAACCGAGAGGCGATCGAGATCATTCTCCGCGAGACCGACCGGCTCGAGCGGATCCTGGTCGAGCAGGTCTCGCTGGCGCAGATGACGCGCCCGAGGCTCAAGCTCCAGAGCCTGAACGCCCTCGTGCAGGAAGTGCTCGAGCTCCAGTCGGAGGAACTGGTACGGCGCCGCGTGCGACTCCTGAAGAGGCTCTCCCCTGAGGTGCCGACCCTCCTTCTCGACGGCGAGAAGATGCGGCACGTCCTCCTTCATATCCTCCAGTACGCGCTCCAGCAGGTTCCGAGCGGCGGCCGTGTTCGCGTGGAGACGCGGAACGGATCGGGGCACGTGCAGGCGGAGATCGCGCATGACGGTCCCAAGACGCCGGGCGAGAGCCTCGACCGACTCTTCGTTCCGTTCTCCGTGTCGCGGCGCTACGGCGCGGGGGTGGGACTCGCGGTGGCCTACCAGATCGTGCGGGAGCACGGAGGAGAGATTCGCGCGCGGAGCGAGGGCGACTGGAGCAGCATCCTCACCATCTATCTGCCGGTTCGCGAGAACCAGGACCGCCGCGGCAAGCCCGACCGCCGGGCGGGCCGAAACGACCGCCGACGCCGCCTGGCCTAGCGCCTCCCGGCGCGCCCGGAAGCCGGTCCCAGCGTTGACCCTCGCGCTTTGACCATGGTAGAGTCGTCGCCCGGCGCGACCCTAGCTCAGTTGGTAGAGCACCACACTGAAAATGTGGGTGTCCGCAGTTCGATTCTGCGGGGTCGCACCACTTTATGGCTGCCTGATCGCGTATCACGCGACTTCGCTATCGGGCTGGTGTAGCTCAGCTGGTAGAGCACGTCACTCGTAATGACGGGGTCACCGGTTCGATTCCGGTCACCAGCTCCACTCCCCGGGCCGGCCGGCCCAGACCCTTCGGCCATTCACAGACGTTCACGATCACGCCGCGCGCCCCGAGAGGGGGCGCGGCGCATCCACGGGGCCACTCCATGACGGACCGCAACGACCCACTGCAGGGACTCATGGTCAGCGCGTCCGGCGTGCGGGGCATCGTCGGCGAAGCTCTGACCCCGGACGTCCTGCTCCGCGTGACGGGGGCCCTCGCCTCCTTCTTGAGGCCAGGCCCCATCGTGGTCGGCCGGGACACGCGTCCGACCGGCGCCTGGATTTCCCGGTTCGTCCAGTCGGTCCTCGTTGCCTCCGGGCGGGACGTCATCGACGTCGGGATCGCTCCCACCCCTACGGTCCTCTTTGCGATCCGCCACCACGACGCGGCCGGAGGGATCGCGGTCACCGCCAGCCACAACCCCGCTCCCTGGAACGCGCTCAAACTCTTTGGTCCGGGTGGAACCTTTCTGGCCCCGGCACAGTCCGAAGAGGTTGCACGGAGGGCGCGGGACGGTGTGCGCCCCTGGGTGAAGCACGACGGGATCGGCGCCTTGCGGGCCGACGACGAGGCGATCCGGCGGCACCGGGAGGCAATCCTGGCGCTACCGGGGCTCTCGACGGACCGGATCCGGGCGCGCCGCTTCCGGGTCGCCGTGGACGCGGTGAACGGTGCGGGGTCGGTCGCGGGACCCGCCATCCTCGAGTCGCTGGGATGCGAGATCCATGCGATCCACTGCACGCCGAACGGGAAGTTTCCGCGCGTGGCCGAGCCGCTGCCGGAGAACCTGGGCGACCTGGGCGCGGAAGTGAAGCGCACGGGGGCCGCGGTGGGCTTTGCGTACGATCCGGACGCCGACCGGCTCGCGATCGTGGACGAGCAGGGCCGGCCGATTGGCGAGGAGCGGACGGTCCAGATCGCGGTGGACTGGGCGCTCGCGCGCGGGCCCGGCCTCGTGGTGGTGAACGCGTCGACCTCGATGGGAGTCGAAGCGATCGCGAAGCGCCGCGGAGCGACGGTGCAGCGCTCGCGCGTGGGAGAGGCGCACGTGGCGCAGCTCCTTCTCGAGCGCGAGGGCGTCATCGGTGGCGAGGGAAACGGCGGCGTGATCTATCCCGCGCTTCACGCGACGCGGGACGGGATCCTCGCGGCCGCGATCACGCTCGACTGGCTCGCGCAGGATTCGCGTCCCTTGTCCGCGCGGATCGCGGAGATGCCGCCCCTCGTGATGGTGAAGAAGACGCTGCCGCTCCGTCTGAACGACGCGGCGGCCCTCGCCGACACGCTCGCGCGGAGCTTCCCGGACGCGGAGCGGAATGTATTGGACGGCGAAAAGTACCTCTGGGAAGATGCCTGGGTGCAAGTGCGCGCATCCGGGACGGAGCCCATCGTGCGCATCATGGCGGAGGCGGGTTCGCGCGAGCGCGCGGACGACCTCGTCCGCCGAGCGGCCGACGCCGTCGACCGCTCGCAAGGTAGTGCAGCGAACAAGGCCTGAGGGGGGCTTCTAGAATGTGCGGCATCGTGGGCTATGTCGGTCCCCAGGAGTCCGTTCCGATCCTGCTCGAGGGACTCCGCCGACTCGAATATCGCGGCTACGACAGCGCGGGCGTCGCGATCCTGAACGGCGAAGGCATCAAGGTCAAGAAGGCCGCCGGCAAGATCTCGGTGCTCGAAGAGCTCCTCAAGTCGGGCCGCCCCAAAGGCACGCTGGGCATCGCGCACACGCGCTGGGCCACCCACGGCGTTCCGAACACGGTGAACGCCCACCCCCACGTGGACTGCAAGGGCAAGATCGCCGTCGTCCACAACGGCATCATCGAAAACTACTCCATCATCAAGACCAAGCTCGCGCAGGAAGGGCACACGTTCACCACGGATACCGACACCGAGGTGATCGCCCACCTGATCGAGAAGTTCTACGACGGGAACATCGAGAAGGCGGTCGCCGCCGCGGTGCGCCTCCTGCACGGGACGTACGGCATCGCGGTCATCTGCACCGACGACCCCACCAAGATCGTGGGCGCGCGGCACGGGAGCCCGCTCGTCGTCGGAATCTGCGACTCCGAGTACATCCTCGCCTCCGACGTGTCGGCCATCATTCGCCACACGAACCAGGTCGTGTACCTGGACGACGAGGAGATGGTCGTCATCAGCCCGGATGGCATCCAGACGAGCACGATCCGCGAAGAGGCCACGACCAAGAAGATCGAGACGGTCGACTGGGACCTCGAGATGATCGAGAAGGCGGGCTACCCGCACTTCATGCTCAAGGAGATCTGCGAGCAGCCGCAGTCGATCGCGAACACGCTTCGCGGCCGCCTCCTTGCGGAAGAGGGGATGGCGCGGCTGGGCGGTCTCAACATGACCGCGGCCGAGCTCCGCTCGATCCAGCGCGTGGTCATCACCGCGTGCGGCACTTCGTGGCACGCCGGACTGATCGGCGAGTACCTCATCGAGGAGCTCGCGCGGATCCCGGTCGAGGTGGAATATGCCTCGGAGTTCCGCTACCGGAACCCGATCCTCGAGCCGGGCACGATCGTGCTCACCATCAGCCAGTCGGGAGAGACGGCGGACACGCTCGCCGCCATGCGCGAAGCCAAGCGCAAGGGGGCGCGGGTGCTCGGCGTCTGCAACGTGGTTGGCTCGACCATCGCGCGCGAGTCGGACGGGGGCGTCTACATCCACGCGGGACCGGAGATCGGCGTCGCGTCGACGAAGGCGTTCACCTCGCAGGTGGCCGCGCTCGCCCTCTTCACGCTCTATCTCGGCCGCCTCGGCGAGCTCTCGCCCGAGGTGGGAACCGAGCTGGTGCGCGAGCTCGAGGCGATCCCGGGGAAGATCGAGACGATCCTCGCCGGCGCCGAATCGATCCACGCGATCGCGAAGGCGTACACCCATCACAACAACTTCCTCTACCTCGGCCGCGGGGTGAACTTCCCGGTCGCGCTCGAGGGGGCGCTGAAGCTCAAGGAGATCTCGTACATCCACGCCGAGGGCTACCCGGCGGCGGAGATGAAGCACGGTCCGATCGCGCTCATCGACGACAACATGCCCGTCGTCTTCATCTGCACGCAGGACTCGGCGTACGAGAAGGTCCTCTCGAACATGGAAGAGGTGCGTGCGCGGAAGGGCAAGATCATCGCGGTCGCGTCGGAGGGAGACACGCACGTCGGCACGAAGGCGGACCACGTCCTCTACATCCCGCGCACCATGGGTCCCTTGACGCCGCTCCTCTCGGCGATCCCGCTCCAGCTCCTCGCGTACTACATCGCGGTCGAGCGCGGATGCGACGTGGATCAGCCGCGCAATCTCGCCAAGAGCGTGACGGTCGAGTGAGCGACGCCAGCGTCGAGCCCGGCCGCATCGTGAAGACCGACGCCGCCCCGAACGCCATCGGCCCCTACGTCCAGGGCCGCACGGGCCAGCTCGCCGGGCGGTGGATCGTGACCTCCGGCCAGGTCGGCATCGATCCCGCGACGCAAACGCTCGTCAAGGGCGGCGTCGTCCCCGAGACCGAGCGTGCGATCAAGAACCTCGAAGCCATCCTCGAGGCGGGCGGCGGATCGCTCGCCGACATCGTGAAGACCACGGTGTTCCTCGCCGACATGGCCGAGTTCCGCACGATGAACGAGGTCTACGCCAAGATGATGAAGGAGCCATACCCCTCGCGCAGCACCGTCGCCGTCCGCGAGCTGCCGCTCTCCGCCCGGGTCGAGATCGAGGCCTGGGCGTTCGTGGCGTGAGCCACACCCGCGAAGACATCTTCCGCCTCACCGAGCAAGTCTCTTGCGCTGGCTGAGCTGCGAAGCTGGGTCCGGAGGACCTGCGCCAGGTTCTGAAAGGACTCCCGGCTCCACCGAGGAGCGGGCGAGTGCTGGTGGGTCCCGATACATGGGACGACGCCGGCGTGTACAAGATCTCGTCCAAGCTCGCTCTCGTCCAGACGGTGGACTTCCTGACCCCGGTCGTGAACGACCCACTGGAGTACGGCAAGATTGCGGCGGCCAATGCGCTCAGCGACGTATACGCGATGGGCGGCAAGCCGATCGCCGCGCTCTCGATCGTCTGCTTCCCGGAAGGGGGCAACCTCGAGATCCTGCGCCTCATGCTGAAGGGGGGCGGGGAGACGCTGCGCCGGGCGGGCGTGGCGCTCCTTGGCGGCCATTCGGTGCGCGACCGCGAGATCAAGTTCGGCTTCGCGGTGACGGGAGAGATCCATCCCAAGCGCGTGATCGCGAACTCGGGCGCCAAGAAGGGGGATCTCCTCGTGCTCACGAAGCCGCTCGGGACCGGGATCCTCGCGACCGCGCTCAAACGCCGGCTCCTGCCGAAAGCGACGCTCGCGCTGGCCACGCGGCAGATGCAGCAGCTGAACGCCGCCGCGGCCGAAGCGATGCAGAAGGAGCGCGCGTCCGCCGCGACCGACGTCACGGGATTCGGCTTGCTGGGTCACGCGCTCAATATCGCGCGCGCGAGCCGGAAGACGATCCGGATCTGGAGCCGCGCCGTCCCGCTCCTGCCGGGCGTGCTCGAGTTCGCCGCGAGCGGCGTGGCGCCGGCCGGGCTCCAGTCCAACGCGGCGTACCTGGCGCCGGAAACGCGGTACGATGAGGCCGTCCCCGAGCCGCTTCGCATGGCGCTCGTGGATCCGCAGACCTCCGGAGGACTTCTCATCGCCGTCGCGCCGTCGCGGGTGAAGGCTCTCCTGGGCCGCCTCAAGCGCGCGCGCAACCAGGCGACCGTGGTCGGCGAAGTGCTCGCGCGCGGCGCCGCGCCCATCGAGGTTGCGGCCTGACCGGAAGGGGACGGATGGGTTCTGGTGGACTCCGAGGACTTCAAATCCTTCTGTCGGGCGTTTCCAACGTCCGAGGTGGGTTCGATTCCCACACGTTCCCGCCACGCCCTGGCCGCGGGCGTGGATAGAGCCGCGACCAGGGTCTCGGCGATCCGCTTCCTTCTCGCGCTCTTCGTCGTGACCGTCGCCGCTCTCGCGCCCGGCGCGGCCCGGGCGCAGGTGCCCGGCGCGTCGCCGGGCGGCCCCATCGTGTCCCCACCGCGCGACTCCGTGGTGGTCACGCCGAGCGTGCCGCAGGCCCCCGAGCCCAAGAAGGAAGCGGCGAAGCCCGACACGACGAAGCACCGCTCGTCCCCGTTCAAGGTGATGCTCCGCTCGGCGGTCGTGCCGGGGTGGGGGCAGGTATACAATGGCAAGCTGCTCAAAGCAGGGGTCGTGGTGGCGGGCGAAGGCTTTCTCGTGTACAAAGCGTTCTCGGAGCTGTCGAAGGAGAACGACGCGATCGATCGCATCAGCACGTCCGAGCCGGGCTCTCCCGAGTACGAACAGGCCATCGAGGA
Source organism: Candidatus Eiseniibacteriota bacterium (assembly GCA_035494915.1). Lineage (GTDB taxonomy): Bacteria > Eisenbacteria > RBG-16-71-46 > SZUA-252 > SZUA-252 > WS-9. The sequence continues at coordinate 25,280 of DATJGP010000197.1, forward strand.
TCGTGACTCGCACATGAATCAGAAGGTCAACTACCTCTGGTGGACCGCCGCGGTCCACCTCCTTCAGATGGCCGACGCCTACGTCGACGCCAACCTCTCGGACTGGAGCGCCGAGGTCGGCCCCGACCCGGCAGAGGCCGCGGGGACGCGCGTCGCTCTGGCCTATCGCGTCCGGTTCTGAGCCCCCACGACATGAAGCGTCGCGACAACGTCCGCAACTTCTGCATCATCGCGCACATCGACCACGGGAAGTCGACACTGGCCGATCGACTGCTCGAGCGCACGCAGACCGTCCCGAAATCGAAGATGAAGGACCAGGTCCTCGACAACATGGACCTGGAGCGGGAGAAGGGGATCACGATCAAGTCGCACGCGATCGCGATGTCGTACACCGGGCGGGACGGCAAGGCGTACCAGCTCAACCTCATCGACACGCCCGGGCACGTCGACTTCACCTACGAGGTGTCGCGGAGCCTCGCCGCGTGCGAGGGGGCCATCCTCGTCGTGGACGCCTCACAGGGCATCCAGGCTCAGACCATCTCCAACCTGTTCCTCGCGCTCGATCAGAAGCTGACGATCGTGCCCGTCTTGAACAAGGTCGACCTCCCGGCCGCGATGCCGGACGAGGTGTCGCTGGAGGTGGCGCAGCTGCTCCACTGCGATCCCGACGATGTGGTGCGCGTCTCGGCCAAGGAGGGGCGCAACATCGAGGGGGTGCTCGAGGCGATCGTCGCCAAGGTCCCGCCCCCCGAGGATCGCCGGGACGGGACGCTCCAGGCGTTGATCTTCGATTCGGTGTTCGATCAGTTCCGCGGGGTCATCGTGTACGTGCGCGTGATGCGCGGCGCGATCCGCCCGGGAGAGACCATCCTCTTCTACTCGACGGACAAGCGGTACGAGGTTCTCGAGGTCGGCGTGCTGCGACTCGGCCTGGAGCCGAGGGACGAGCTAGTATCCGGAGACGTGGGCTACGTGATCGCCAACGTGAAGGTGGTTTCCGACGCGAAGGTGGGGGACACGATCCTCGACGCGGCCGATCCGGCGCCGGAGCCGCTCCCCGGTTACCGTCCGGTCAAGCCGATGGTGTTCTCCGGGCTCTATCCCATGGAGGCCGACAGCTACGAGTCGCTCAAGGAGTCGCTCGCGCGCCTCCAGCTGAACGACGCCTCGCTCACGTACGAGCCCGAGACCTCGCTCGCGCTCGGCTTCGGATTCCGGTGCGGCTTCCTCGGACTCCTCCACATGGAGATCGTTCAGGAGCGGCTCACGCGCGAGCACGGCGTCAACCTCATCGCGACCGTGCCGAGCGTGGAGTATCACGTGCTCAAGACGGACGGCGAGGTGATCGTCGTCGAGAATCCCGCGCTCATGCCGCCGGCTCAGCAGATCGAGTCGATCGAGGAGCCCTACGTGCGCGCGGCGGTCGTGGTGCCGATCGAGTACGTGGGGAACATCATGAAGCTGGCCCAGGACCGCCGCGGGATCTTCGGCGGCATGGAGTACCCCAGCGAGCAGCGGGCCCACCTCACGTACGAGCTGCCGCTGGGGGAGATCGTCCTCGACTTCTACGACAAGCTGAAGTCCCTGAGCCGGGGCTACGCCTCGCTCGATTACGAGCTGGCGGGGTACAAGCTCTCGGATCTCGTGAAGATGGACGTCCTCCTGAATGGGGACATGGTGGACGCGCTCTCGGTCATCGTGCACCGGGAAAAGGCGTACGATTGGGGTCGGGAGATCGCGATCAAGCTCAAGGAGCTGATCCCCCGGCAGATGTTCCCGATCGCCGTTCAAGCCGCGATCGGCGGCCAGATCATCGCCCGCGAAACCATATCGGCGCTCCGGAAGAACGTGCTCGCGAAGTGCTACGGCGGCGACATCAGCCGGAAGCGAAAGCTCCTCGAGAAGCAGAAAGAGGGGAAGCAGCGGATGAAGCAGATCGGAACCGTGCGCATCCCGCAGGAGGCGTTCCTCGCCGTCCTGCGCGTGGAGCGCTAGACCGGAGGAACGAGGACGATGGCCAAAGTCGCGACGACCACCGCCGAACGGGCGCGCGCGCGCACCAAGTCGAGCATCCGCGAATACCTCGAGGCTCTGGTTCTCGCGATCGTGCTCACGATCGTCATCCGCGGGCTCGTCATCCAGGCGTTCCGGATCCCGACCGGCTCCATGGAGGACACGCTCCTCGTCGGCGACTTCCTCTTCGTGAACAAGATGGTCTACGGCTCGGAGATCGATATCGGGTTCAGTGGAAACCGCCTCTTCTATTATCGGTTCCCCTCGATCCGCCATCCGAAGGTGGGGGACATCATCGTCTTCCGCTATCCGGACGATCCCGCGCGCGATTTCATCAAGCGCTGCGTGGCCGTCGGCGGGCAGACCATCGAGATCCGGGACAAGGTGCTCTACGTGGACGGGCATCCGCGCGAGGAGCCGTACGCGGTGCACAAGGACCCGCGCGTCCTACCGCGCGAGGTGAACCAGCGGGACAACTTCGGTCCGTTCGTGGTCCCGCAGGGGCACCTGTTCATGATGGGAGACAACCGGGACAACAGCCAGGACAGCCGCTTCTGGGGCGCGCTCCCTGAAAATCTCGTCAAGGGTAAGGCGATGGTCCTCTACTGGTCCTGGGACGCGGATCGCAGGCTGCCGAGGCTCAACCGGATCTTCCGACCGATCCTCTGAGGGGCGCCGCGTGGAGCACGGACTCTACTTCCACCTTCCGTACTGCCGGAGCCTCTGCCCGTACTGCGCCTTCGCGAAGGCGCCGCTCCATCACGCCGAGCCCAAGCGGCTCCTCGACGCGCTCCGGCGCGAGGCGGAGATGGCCCGCGCCGAAACGCCGTGGGATCGGCCCCGCACGATCTTCTTCGGCGGCGGAACGCCGACCGCGCTCGATCCCTCCGATCTTCGCGCGACGCTCGACTGGGTGCGCGGCGCGTGGGATCTCGAGCGCGTGCGCGAATGGACCGTCGAGGCCAATCCCGAGGGGCTGACCTCGGAGAAGCTCTCCCTTCTGCGCGAGGCCGGTGTGAATCGGCTGAGCCTCGGCGTTCAGTCGCTCGAGCCGTCGGTGCTCCGCTCGCTCGGACGCATCCACAAGCCGGAGCGAGCGCTCGAGGCCGTGACCGACGCGCGCCGCGCGGGCTTCACGAACGTCTCGGTGGACCTCATGGTCGCGGTGCCGGGCGAAACCGAAGCGGGTGTGCTCGGGGCGATCGTGGCCCTCATCGATCTGGGCGTGCCGCATCTCTCCATCTACTCGCTTCAGGTCGAGCCCGGCACCCCGCTCGCGGGGAAGGTGGATCGTGGCGCGATGGCCGTGGTGGACGAGGACACGGCGGCGGACCGGTACGAGCGGATCGGCGAGCGGCTCGCCCGGGCGGGCTATCGCCACTACGAAGTGTCCAACTGGGCGATCCCCGGTTTCGAGTCCCGGCACAACGAAGGCTACTGGACGCGGCGTCCCTATCTCGGCCTCGGTCCCGGCGCGCACTCGTTCGACGGCGCCATGCGCTGGCGGAACGAGGAGGACGTGACGCGCTACTACGAGCGCGTGGAGGCGGGCGAACTGCCCCGCGAGGACTGTCAGGCGGTGGATCCCGAGAGCGCCGCGACCGAAGCGATCTTCCTCGGCCTGCGCCGCGCTCGCGGACTGAAGCGTCGTCACGCGGAGCGGTTCGCCGGCTCCGCGCTCGCCGGGTGGTCCGAGTGGGCTCGGATGGCCGGAGCGGTCCGCCTCGATCCACCCGGAAGGATCCGACCCACGGAGCGCGGCCTTCTCGTCTCCCACGAGATCTCGTCCGACCTTCTGGCCCGGGTGGGTCGCATTGACAGCCCCGCCCCCCGCTGCTAGCCTCACCCGGTTGGCACTTGGAATAGGGGAGTGCTAAACGCGAGCGATCCGAACTCGAACGTCCCGAATCCAAAGCACACGACTCCCATGACCGAATCCCGACTCGACGAGCGGCACCGCCGGATCCTCACCTTCGTGGTGGAGCGCCACGTCACGCGCGCCGGCCCTGTCGGCTCGCAGGCGATCCGCGCCGCCTACCACCTCAGCATCTCGCCCGCGACCATCCGGAGCGCCATGCAGCAGCTGGAGGAGATGGGCTTTCTCGACCATCCCCATACCTCGGCGGGGCGCGTTCCCACCGAGGCCGGATTTCGCCTGTACGTGGACGAGCTGATGAAGCCGGAGCCTCTCGCCACCGCGGCGCGCCGCGCTGTCGATGAGGCGCTGACCGCGTCGCCCCCCGACGTGGAGGCGGCGGATCCGCGCGTCCCGGGCGTGCTTGCTCGCATGGCGCGCCAGCTCGCGGTCGTCGCGGTGAGCGGAGCCCGGGTGATCGAAGGGGCGGACCTCGTACTGTTAGATGACGGGCTCCTCCTCCTCGCCTGGCGCGAGACGGGAGGCGTGGTGGCGACGTCGAGCTGGATGCCCGCGGGGGCGCCCGGCGCGGCGGACGTGCGTCGCGCCGAGGCGGCGATCCGCGTCCTCCTTCCGATCCGGAGCGCGGCCGAGGCGAGGGCCCACGCGGCGCAGGCGCGGCGCGAGCCGGGCGTGGCCATGGCCATCGTGATCGAGGCCCTCGAACGGGCGGCGGCTCGACTAGAATCGGAAGGACGCACCGACGTGCGGATCGAGGGGGCCGATCACATCGCATCGCAGCCCGAGTTCCAGTCCCCCGACCGTCTGCGCCCGCTGGTCTCGCTCCTCGCGGAGCGGGAGCCGCTCGCCCGCGCTCTCGAGGCGGGGGCGGGTCCGGGGCACGCCAAGGTGTCGATCGGGTCGGAAAACGGACCCGGCGCCATGCGCCACTGCTCGCTCGTCGCGGTCCGGGTCGAGGGGCGGGGCATGCACCGCTTCGTCGGCGTGATGGGGCCGGTGCGCATGCCGTATCGACGAATCGTGTCGCTCGTCACGTACGTGGGCGAGCGGCTTTCGGAGCATGAACGATGAAGCGAAAGAACGAAGCGGAAGAATCGGTCGCGCCGGAGGGCGTGGAGCCCGCGGGCGATCTGGGACCCGAGACATCGGTCGACGCGGCCGAGGGGAGCTCGCTGATCACGGAGCTGGAGCGGCTCCGCGGCCGGGAGGACGAGCTCCTCCGCGCGCTCGCCGAGCAGCAGAACGTCGTGCGCCGCCGGCGCCAGGAAATGGAGTCGTCGGTCCAGTTCGCGCAGGAGTCGCTGGTGAAGGACCTCCTCCCGGTGCTGGACGACTTCGAGCGCGCGCTCAAGGCCATGGACGGCGCGGTGAGCGACTCCATGCGAGCCGGCGTGGCGCTCGTGTACGATCGCCTGGTCCGCATCCTCACGGCGCAGGGTCTGGAGCCAATCCGTCCGCTCGGAGAGCCCTTCGACCCCACCCTGCACGATGCCATCGCCCAGGATCCCGCGCCCGACCACGCACCCGGCACCGTGGTCGAGGTCGCGCAGCCTGGCTATCGATTCAAGAGCCGCGTGCTCCGCCACGCGAAGGTCGTGGTCGCGGGCAGCGCCGAGCCCACGGAATCCTCCGAGGGCGGGATCTGATGGCGCGACGCGACTACTACGAAGTTCTTGGCGTCGAGAAGGGCGCGTCCGAAGAGGAGATCAAGAAGGCCTACCGCCAGCTCGCGATGAAGCACCACCCGGATCGCAACCCGGGGAACAAGGAAGCCGAGGAGAAGTTCAAGGAGGTCGCCGAGGCATACGAAGTCCTCCACGACGCCGACAAGCGCGCGAAGTACGACCGCTTCGGCCACGCCGCGGAGGCGCCGTTCGGCGGCGCGGGCGGGCAGGACTTCGCCGGCTTCGATCTCGCGGACGCACTCCGCGCGTTCATGCGCGACTTCGGCGGCGCGGGGGGCATGGGTGGGTTCGGCGATGTCTTCGAAGAAGGGGGACGCGGCGGCCGGGCGCGCGAGCGCCGCGGCAACACGCTCGAGATCCGGCTCCCGCTCACGCTCGAAGAGATCGCGACCGGCACGGAGAAGGTCGTCAAGATCCGCCACATGCGCGTCTGCGGAACGTGCAAGGGATCCGGCGCCAAGCCCGGGACCGAGAAGAAGACCTGCCCGGTCTGCCACGGCTCCGGCCAGGTGCGCATGGTGCAGCGCTCCATCTTCGGGCAGATGATCAACATCACGACCTGCGACCGCTGCCACGGGGAAGGACAGATCGTCGAATCGCCGTGCGACACATGCCATGGCGAGGGGCGCGTGCGCCAGCAGAGCGAGATCTCGATCAAGGTTCCCGCCGGCGTCTCGAACGGGAACTACATCCCGATCTCGGGCATGGGGGACGCGGGACCGCGCGGCGGTCCTCCGGGCGACTTGATCGCGCACATCGAGGAGCTCGAGCATCCGCTCTTCCTCCGCGACGGTGACGACCTTGTGATCGAGGTTCCGATCAGCTACTCCCGCGCCGCGCTCGGCGGCAAGGTCGAGGTCCCCGTCCTGGGCGGCGGCCGCGCGATGGTCGAGGTTCCCGCGGGGACGACGTATGGGAAGTTCCTCCGCCTCCGCGGCAAGGGGCTCAAGAGCCTGAAGCGCTCGGGGCACGGCGATCTTCTCGCGCGCATCGTCATACCGACGCCGAACAAGGTCTCGGACAAGGCGAAGAAGGTGCTCCAGGAGCTGGAGCAGCTTTCGGAAGCGAAGGTCTCCGCGCCGCGCCGTCCGTCCGAAGACGTCCTCCCCTAGGCAGCGCCCATGACAGAGACACGGCGACCCGACACGACCTTCTGGGTCGAGCCCGCCTGGATCGAGGGCGATCGCCTTCGCCTGAGCCACGACGAATCCCACCATCTCATCCGCGTGCACCGCGCCCAGCCCGGGACGCCCTTCACGGCCATCGATGGCGAGGGCACCGCGTACGACTGCGTGCTCGAGACGATCGAGGGGGACGTGACCACCGGGGTGATCACGAAACGAGAGGTGAATCGCGGCGAGCTGCCATTCGCGGTCGCGGTGCTCGTCGGCCTGCCGGATCCCGGACCGGCTGAGGCCATCGTGGAGCACGCGGTCCCCTTGGGGGCGAGCCGGATCGACTTCGCGGTTTGCGCCCGCAGCGGGAAGCCGGCCCTCGGACCGGGCAAGCTCGAACGGCTGGAGCGAATCGCGCGCGCCGGGGTGAAGCAATCACGACGCTGTCGAGCGCCGTTGGTCGTGTCGAGCGGGTCCCTGCAGGAGGCCGTGGCCGCGTTGCCGCCCGGGCTCCGGGTGGTGGCGGACCCGTGGGGAGGCCGAATCGATGCCTTCCAGGAGGCCTATCCGGCGATCTCGCTTGCCGTTGGCCCTCCCGGGGGATTCGATCCCGAGGAGTACGCCGTGCTCGCGAAGGCCGGTTTTCAGCCGATCTCCTTGGGT
>DATJGP010000198.1:0-3928 GCA_035494915.1 Candidatus Eiseniibacteriota bacterium
GACCAGGTCTGGTTCAGCGAGGTGAGCCCGCGCCCGCACGACACCGGCATGGTCACCATGGCAACGCAGTTCCAGAGCGAGTTCGAGCTGCACGCGCGCGCCGTCCTGGGACTTCCCGTGAACACGGGTCTGCGTTCTCCGGGAGCGAGCGCGGTGATCTACGGCGGGCTCCAAGCCAAGGGGATCGCGTTCGAGGGCGTGGACGAGGCGCTCCGAATTCCGCAGACGGATCTGCGCCTGTTCGGCAAGCCGGAGTCCTTCACGCGGCGCCGGATGGGCGTCGCGCTCGCGTGGGGCGACGACGTGAACGAAGCGAGGGTGCGCGCCAAGCTCTGCGCGGGCAAAGTGAAGCCGGTCGAGGCCGGGAGCCCCGCGAGCGAGACTCCCGTCCCCGCCTGAGAGCTAGCGCGACGCGGCCTGTCCTTCGGCCTGGTCGCGGAACTCCTGGCTAGCGTAGATCGCAACTTCCACCCGGCGATTCTTGCTCCGCCCTTCCTCGGTCGCGTTGGACACGATCGGCTCGTCCTCGCCGCGCCCCACGGTCCGGATGCTCCGCCGCACGCCGCGCGACCGCAGATAGTTCGCCGCCGCGTCGGCTCTCCGCTCGGAGAGACCCTGGTTGTAGCTCTGGGTCCCCACGTCGTCGGTGTGTCCGACGATGACGAGATCGGAGTTGTCGTATTTCTCGAGACTCTCCGCGAGCGTGTTCAGGTTGTGACTTGCTTCGCCGCGGACCGCGTCCGAGTCGAAGTCGAAGAGCAGCCCCGACGCGAAGGTGACGGTGATGCCCTCGCCGACGCGCTGCACCACCGCCCCTGGGATGTTCTGCTGGAGCTCCTGGGCCTGCTTGTCCATCTGATGTCCGATGATGGCGCCGGCAGCGCCGCCGACCGCGGCGCCGATGATGGCCCCCGTCGCCGTCGAGCCCGCCGCGTGACCGATGACGGCTCCGACCACGCCCCCGGCGCCGGCGCCGACGACCGCTCCCTGCTGCGACTTGTTCCATGACGAGCAGCCGGCTCCCACGAGAAGGATCAGGGCCGCCGCGATGACCGCGGTCGCTCGTGAATTCTTGATTGCGTGCATGTACCCTCCTGGACCGGGTTCGTGATTCGTTGGGCTTGCAGTCCTACGCAGGAAAGGTGCCAACGCCACGGAACTTCGGTGGCTCGCCTGTCCGTGATTTAGGGGGGCCGACGCCACCGAGCCACCGATGTAGCTTGTAACCGCGGCCGTACCGTAAAGGCCGGAATTGCCCTCGGATAAGCCTCGTTTCGGGCGTCCGGCCGGTGGCATGCGCCCTGCTTTACGGCATCGCGCACCCAGGATCGCGCGCGGTATCCCATTGATCGGGGGCATTGCGGCGCCTGTCCGCTTGTCGCGCCCCGGGCGCAGAGACGGCATCGCCTGACCGGAGGAACCATGGCCCGCATCGCGTTCATTCTCGACGACACGTTCGAAGACTCGGAGTTTCGCATCCCCTACGACCGGCTCACGGAAGCGGGCTTCGATTGCTTCGTGATCGCGTCGGACGGCAAGAAGGAAGTGAAGGGAAAGAAGGGCGAAGAGATCGTGACGCCGGATCTCCACATCGCTGGAGTGTCCACCGACGAGTTCGACGCGGTGGTGATCCCCGGAGGCTACTCGCCCGATCGCCTGCGGATGGACCCGGCGATGGTCCGGTTCACGCGGGAGATGTTCGACAGCGGGAAGACCGTGGCCGCGGTGTGCCACGGACCCTGGATGTTGGCCGAGGCGGACGTGCTCGGCGGCCGCTCCGTCACGTCATGGCCCTCGATCCGCACCGATCTCGTCAACGCCGGCGCCGAGTGGGTGGACCGCGAGGTCGTCGAGGACGGCAACCTGATCACGTCGCGAAAGCCCGCGGATCTCCCCGCGTTCAGCGACGCGGTCCAGCGCCACTTGAGCAGCATGATCGTGGATCGCGAGGCCCGATTCGAGGGCCGCGACAACGAGGAGCACCCGACGATCTAGGGATCGCGAAAGACACGGCCGTTCAACCCCGTCGCATAGGCATGGTCGGCCGTGCCCCACACGCAGCCCAGGATGTCGAAAGGGGCTCCTTCCACCAGCGACCACGACGAACCGTCGTAGTGGAGCAGTGTGCCGGCGCGTCCGGATGCGTAGACATCGGTCGAGGAGCGCCCCCATACGTCTTGCAGGACCTTGGTGGTTCCGCTCGCCATCGCATGCCACGCGGAGCCGTCGTAGTGGAGGATGAGACCCAGATCGCCCACGGCGAAGACGTCGCTCGGTCCGATGCCCCATACGCCGATCAGGATCTGGGTCGTTCCGCTTGGCATCGGGTCCCATGAATTTCCGTCGTAGTGGAGGATCGTGCCGTTGCTGCCGACTACGAACGCGCTCGTGGCCGAGGCAGCCCAAACGTCGTTGAGATACGCGGACGAGGCCGTCGGAAGCGAAGCCCAGCCGGAACCGGTGTTGCGGATGGCGTAACCCTGAGACCCCACCGCGAAGACGGTACCATCGTCGGCGCCCCAGACCGCTTTCAGGCGCTGGCTGCCGGGCGTCGCCTCACGGGACCACTGAACCCCGTCGAACCGAACCACGGTGCCCGCGTCACCGACCGCGATGAGACCCGCGGCGTTCGAACCCCAGAGATCGTTCAAAGTCATCGTGGTGCCGGACACCTGCCTCGTCCAGCTTCGCCCATCGAAGTGGAGAATCTGGCCAAGACCGCCGACCGTGGTCACGCTCGTGTCGGAGGCGCCCCAGACGCCGTTCATCGTCTGCAGCGTCCCGGTCGTGAGCGGAGTGGGCGGTGCGCTCGTGACGTCCCAGACGGTGCCGGCCCGCGCCACGCAGGTGACCGCGCCCGCTCGGTGCGACGCCCCGTGTAAGGTCTCGCCGATTCCCGTCCTCGTCTCCGTCCAGGACGAGCCGTTGTAGGCGAGCACGGTTCCGTTTTCTCCGGTGGCCGTGATGTCGCTCCCGCTCGTTCCGGTGATCGACCACAAGGGGGTCGTGCTTCCGGTCTGCATGAGGGACCACGACGCGCCGTTGTACCGCAAGACACGCCCCAGATCTCCGGCGGCGAATACTTCGTCGCTCGTGCCCCAGAGATCGAGAATGATCGTGCCGAGCCCCGTTGGCTGCGGTGTCCACGAGGTCCCGTCGTAGTGGAGCATCGTCCCGAAGTCGCCCGCCGCGAAGACGTCGGTGGCGGAGCGACCCCAGACGGCTCGAAGCGTGTTGCCGGTGCCGCTCGTCTGGCCGAGCCATCGAGACCCGCTCCAGTGGAGGATCGTTCCGGACTGGCCCACGGCAAAGGCCTGGCCGTCGGGCGCGCACCAGACCGCGGTCAGTCCACTCGTCGTGACTCTCTCGTCGATCACCCATCGATCACCGTCCCAGCGAGCTGTCGTGCCCTGGTCGCCGACGGCAACGACGTTGTCGTCGGTCACTCCGGATACGCTGAGAAGACGGATGTTGGTCGGCGACGGCAAGGGCAGCCACTGATCGCCGTCATCACGGAGCACGGCGCCGGCATTCCCCACCGCGTAGGCGTTGCCCGATGGAGCGACCCAGAGGTCCCAGAGATCCTCACCCAGAGTGAGGAGCTGCCATGCGGCCTCTGGTGAGCCGCCGGGCTGAGGCGGCGTCACGGGGGGCGGCTCGGTCGGATTGTCGTCGCCACCGCATCCCACGATCGTGACGAGCGCGAGCGCCACCAGAGCGGCGATCGATCTGCGGATTTGCAAAGTCATGTGGTGCCCCAGACCTCGGTCAGCGCTCGAGGGGAACGAGCTTGAGTATCCGGCCCTGGGGATTGTCGGTGAGTAAATAGAGTAACCCATCCGGCCCTTGCCGGACATCGCGAATGCGCTCGCCCAGGTCACCGAGATAGCGCTCCTCGCGCGCGACCTTGCCGTTCTCGAACGCCAGC
>DATJGP010000199.1:0-14975 GCA_035494915.1 Candidatus Eiseniibacteriota bacterium
GCCCACCAAATGTCCGTATCGGTCCGATAGCGAGCGCCGGCATGTGAGGTCCAGGACCCCTCACACGCTCCCCCCGCCGGCCAAGCCGCCGCAAAAGAATCGGGGCCGCATCTCTGCGGCCCCTGCACACGATCCCCGTCATCCGTGACGGGGCAGCCCTCCACGTCTCACAGGACGCGGAGTCGCCTGATGGTACCGATCGACTCCCTGTTGAGGGATCTTGAGCTTGGCGTCCGGCCCTGCTCCGATGGGGGAAGGCCGACCCGTAGTGACACGGGCTCGACCAACCCCACATCGGCCAGGAACAGGTCCCTCCCCGCCAACCCCGAACCCGACCCGGCGGAACCTACTCCTTGGGAACGAACTGCTGCTTCGTGGTCTCGTGCTTCAGCGCTTCCTTGTTGAGCACCTTGAACTCGACCCTTCGGTTCTTGGCCCGGCCCAGCACCGTCGTGTTGGTGGCGATGGGCTGCCTCTCCCCGTATCCGACGGCCGTGAACTGCTCGGCGTTCAGCTCGGGGAACTTGTTGGTGAGATAGTCGCGCACCGCCTTGGCGCGCGCTTCGCTGAGCTGCTGATTCTTCGCGTCCGTGCCGCGGCTGTCCGTGTGGCCGCCGATCTCGATGCGGAGCTGCGGCCAGTGGCCGAGGATCTGCCCGATATCGTCGAGAACGCTGAACGACTCGGGCTTGATGGTCGCCTTGCCGGTGTCGAAGTTGACGTCCTGGAGCCGGATCATTCCCGTCTCCATCATCTCGGTCTCGTGCACGCTGACCTGTAGAGGGCACCCCTTCGCGTCCACGCGCACGTTCGCCTGCGTGTCGGGGCACTGGTCGAGTCCATCGCACACGCCGTCCTGGTCCGCGTCGGTCGGGCATCCGTTCGGATTGACCGTGCAGCCGCGCGGCGTGGCTTCGCACTGATCGAGTCCGTCCGGCACGCTGTCGCCGTCGGAGTCGGTCTCGCAACCGCTCGCGTCCACGCGCGCGCCGGCCGGAGTGTTCTCGCACTTGTCGATGCCGTCGAATACACCGTCGCCGTCCGAATCCTTGGGGCATCCCGTCGCGTCGACGATCGCGCCCGGCGGCGTTCCGTCGCACTTGTCGAGGCCGTCGAACACGCCGTCGCCGTCGCCGTCGAGCGGGCATCCGTTGGCGTCCACGCGCGCGCCCGGCGGCGTGCCGGGGCACTTGTCCACCTTGTTGGTCACGCCGTCCCCGTCCTCGTCGGAGGGGCCGCCGCCGAATCCGAACGACAGGCCGCCGAAGACTTCGACCGAGTGGCGCTGGCCCTCATTGTCGGGATTCGTCGCGACGGCGAGCTTGTAGCTGATGTCGCGCCCGTCGAGCCGCACCGCCATCTGGTCGGAGACCTTGATGCGGACGCCGAGTCCGGCGTTCCACGCGAACTTGGACTGGGTGTCGCCCCCCGTGTCTCCATTCACCACGCCCGCACCGAGCGTGAGGTAGGGGCTCACCGGAACGCCTGGGCTCAGGAACCAGGTGATGTTTCCTTCGCCGTGGAGGAGCTTGAGGTCGGGCCCTCCGGCGTACGGCTTCGTGCTGTCGGCCTTGGAGTAGTGGCCGCGGAGCTCGAACGCGACCGGCGGACTGAGCCGGAGCCCCAGGATGCCGCCGAACGAGGGAACGGGATCCTTCACGCCCCATTCGGCGGGGGGCCAGTAGGCGCCGCCGCCGGGAACCACCCAGAATGCGGGGCCCTCGAGAGGCTGGGCGAGCGCTGTGGTGGCGAAGAGGAAGAGTGCAGCGGCGATGAGTCCGGATCGGTACAGCCTCGTGCTCACGTTGCCCTCCCAGGAGCTGCGAAACGCGTGGCCGGATCGACGGAGAAGAGGAGTGGGACTCGACGGCGCGCAATGTATCGAAACGAAGCCGCGCCTTCAACCCGAAACAACGCCACGTTGACGCGGCGTCGCGCTGCTTCTAGATTCGAAGCGCAATGGCAAGCGATTTCGCGTCGGTCATGGAGTCGGGATACTCGTTCGACGGGGAGACGCTCCTGCTCGGAGCGCCGCTTCTCGACGGCAAGGTCGCCGCGGCGGCGCGCGTCCGCGTGCCGCTCGCCATGATGAATCGCCACGGTCTCATCGCGGGCGCGACCGGCACTGGGAAGACGAAGACGCTCCAGGGCCTCGCCGAGCAGCTGAGCGCGGCCGGCGTTCCCGTCTTCCTCGCCGACCTGAAGGGAGACCTGAGCGGACTCGCCGCGCCGGGCGAGTCCGATGCGCGCGTGCTCGAGCGCGTGAAGGCGATCGGAACGCCCTTCACGCCCGCGGCATCCCCGGTCGAGTTCCTGAGCCTGACCGGCACGCGCGGCATTCCCGTGCGCGCCACCGTCTCCTCCTTCGGACCGCTTCTCCTCGCGCGCACCCTGGGCCTCAACGACACCCAGGAGAGCGCCCTGGCGATGGTCTTCAAGTACTGCGACGACTCCAAGCTCCTGCTCCTCGACCTGCCCGACCTCCGCTCGGTGCTCCAGCATCTGATCGGGGAAGGATCCGCGGAGCTCCAGCAGTACGGCGCGCTCTCGAAGGCGACGGTGGGGGTGTTGTTGCGTAAGATCACGGAGCTGGAGCAGCAGGGCGCGGGCGCCTTCTTTGGAGAGCCCGAGTTCGAGATCGAGGATCTGGTCCGCCTCACCAAGGACGGACGCGGCGTGGTCAGCGTGCTCGAGCTGGACGATCTCCAAGATCATCCCGCGCTCTTCTCCACGTTCATGATGTGGATGCTCGCCTCGCTGTACCGCGAGCTTCCCGAGATCGGCGACGCGCCCAAGCCGAAGCTCGTCTTCTTCTTCGACGAGGCGCATCTCCTCTTCGAGAATGCGCCCAAGGCGCTGCGGGAGCAGATCGAGCAGGTGGTCCGGCTCATCCGCTCGAAGGGGGTCGGGGTCTTCTTCGTCACGCACATGCCGAAGGACGTCCCCGAGGAGATCCTGGCGCAGCTCGGGCATCGCGTGCAGCACGCTCTGCGCGCGTTCTCACCTGACGACGAGAAGGATCTACGCGCGACCGCGAACACGTTTCCGCGATCCGAGTTCTACGACATACCCAAGGTCCTGACGTCCCTCGGCATCGGAGAAGCGCTCGTGACCGTGCTCTCTCCACGCGGCACGCCCACGCCAGTCGCGGCCACGCTCCTTCGTCCGCCGTCGAGCCGCATGGGCCCCATCGCCCCCGACGAGCTCAAGAAAATCGTCGAGGCGTCGCCGCTCCGATCCGAGTACGCCAAAGCCGTGGACCGGGAAAGCGCGCGCGAGGTGCTGGCGGCGCGAGCCGGGGCCGCCCCCGGCGCCGCGGCCGCGCCGGCCGCGAAAGCGGGCAAGGATGCCCCCAAGGAGGCGTCTCTCGCCGACACCGTGGGGAAGGCGCTCTCCTCCCCCGCGGGGAAGACCCTCCAGAGGGAGCTCGTCCGAGGTCTCCTGGGTGTGCTGGGCGTGCGCGCGGCCACCCGCCGGCGCCGCTCCGGCTGGTAGCGGAACCGCTCGCGCGGGTCCCGGCCGGATGGTATTCTGAACGCGTGACTTCCACCGCTTCGGACATTCGCATCCGCCCCCTGTCCGAGCTCGACATCTCGCGCATCGTCTCGATCGACGAGCGGCTCACGGGGGTCTATCGGCCTGAGGTCTGGGAGCGCCGCGTGGGGTATTACCTACGCCGGGATCCCGAGAGCTGTCCCGTGGCCGAATTCGAGGACAAGGTGGTCGGCTTCATGTTCTCCGATGTCCGAGGCGGCGAGTTCGGTCTCGAAGAGACGACCGGGTGGATCGAGCGCTTCGGCGTCGATCCGGATTACCAGGGACGCTCCATCGGCCGGCGGCTCTTCGAAGCCGTGAAGACCCACATGGTCCAGAACGAGGTCATCACCATTCGCACGCTCGTCGACAAGAACGATTCCGACCTCGCCGCGTTCCTGCGCGCGGTCGGGTTCGACAACGCATCGCTCCAAGCGCTCGAGCTTCGCGTGGGCGCGACAGCTTAGAAGAAGGACTCCATGAACGTCGAACAGACCACGCTGCCGAAGAAGTTTCACAGCGCCGTCGTCCACTGGCAGCGGCACAACTTCCCGGACTACGGTCTCCTGCCCGAGAACTGGCAGACCTATTTCCCCAACGATCCCGAGTTCTGCCTCTGCGCCAAGATGGAGATCGGCATGGGCGACACGATCGAGGTCGGCGACAAGAAGGGCGAGCGCAGGATGACGAAGCCCTCGGAGATGGGGGAAGAGCCGGCGCGGCATCTCCTCGCCATCATCCGCGCGCAGGCCTCGACCGAGTTCGGCTCCATCCAGCAGCACGAAGGAACGCTCGCGCGCGCGCAGGACGACGAGGACCGGTTCTGGGTGCTCCGCGTGATGGCGGAAGAGCTCCGGCACGGCTACCAGATGTTCCATCTCCTCGTGTCGCAGGACTGGAGCCAGGTCTCGGGGCAGAAGGCGGAGGAGATGGTCGAGGAGATCCTCTCCATGCAGACCGGATCGCACGTCCTCGACGCCTTCAATCTCGAATACGACTCCTTCGTCGACAACGTGGTCTTCGCCGCGGTCATCGACCGCGTGGGCAAGTACCAGCTCTCCATGCAGAAGGTCTGCGCGTACAAACCGTTCGCGCAGTCCATGCCGCCCATGCTCCGCGAGGAGGCGTTCCATCTCGCCGCCGGCGTGATCCCGCTTCGCCGGTGGGTCCAGCGCGCGGCCGAGGGGAACGAGCTCATCTCGACCCAGGCCATCCAGCGCTCCTTCAACAAGTGGCTCCCGCGTGGTCTCGAGATGTTCGGCCATGAGAAGGGGGGCGACTCCAACATCCGGTTCGGCTTCAAGAACATGAAGAACGCGGAGGCGCAGTCGCTCTACTACGAGGAGGTCCGCAAGATGATCGCGGATCTCAACCAGCGCTATCTCCGGGCGCGGCTCCCCAAGCTCTCCCCCGAGGAGGCGGAGCGCCTGGCCGACCGTCTGATGAAGGACGGTGGGCGTCACGAGGGGATCGATCACGAGGATCTGATCCGGATCCCGCATCCCTCCTTCTTCCGTCGGAAGGGCGAGCCGGCGTTCACGATGGTGGGGACGCACGGCGAGTCGTACACGGACGTGGACTCGTATCTACGCCATCTGAAGCAGAATCTCCCCGAGCCCTACCTCCACAGTCGCGATCTGAAGAGCTATCTCGAGACCCTTCGAGATGTCGTAGCCGGTCGAACCACCGTGGATCAGGCGATCCGGAAGATGCCGAAGCTGAAGCGTGTCGGCGGCATGTGTCCTTGCTCGCGCTCGGTCCGCTGGGTGGTGGAGGACGAGACGGCCGCCTGAGCCGTTCCGTGACCCGCACATGATTCGAACCGCGCTCCTCGCCATGGCTCTATTTGCTTTCGCTTCACCCTCGGCGGCCACGAACTCCACGACGGGAACACCTGCACCCACGCCTCCCAAGCGCGCGTGCGACGCTCCCGAAGCGCACCAGTTCGACTTCTGGATCGGCGACTGGAACGTCACGACGCCCGACGGAAAGCAGGCCGGAACGAACCGGGTCGACGCGGTGCTCGGCGGCTGCGCGATCCAGGAGCACTGGGCCGGCGTGCGCGGCATGACCGGGACGAGCCTCAACATGTACATCCCGTCGAAGGGTCAGTGGCACCAGACGTGGATCGACGATCGCGGCTCGCTCCTCCTCCTCGACGGCGACTTCAAGGACGGAGCGATGGTGCTGACGGGCGAGGGAAAGCCCAAGGCGGGATCCACCACGCCCTCGCGCGAGAAGATCACCTGGTCCCGTCTCGATGGAGGCGATGTCCGCCAGCTCTGGGAGCAGTCCCAGGACGGCGGCACGACCTGGGCCGTCGTGTTCGACGGGCGCTACCACAAGAAGGGCTAACCGCTTCCCGCGCGCGGAGCTCCCGGCGGGCCGCTCCAGCCTTCCAACCAAATCCACGCCAGACCCGTCTCATTCCTCGTCGGCGACGCCGGAGAAACCCGGCGCCTCGTTCCGCCGTAGGTGAAGGAGGATTGGGAAGGAGCGTCTCGAGGGATCGTCATGCGCGCACGGAATCGCTGGCTGGCCGCGGCTTTGCCGCTTCTCACGGGGATACTGCTGTTTCCCACCACCGCCGCGTCAGCCGCCCAATCCCTGCCCGATAGCGGCACGCCCGCCGATTCGAGCGCGCCGGGACCGAATGTCGTTCCGCCACCGGCGGCGCCGAGCGCCTCGGCTTCCGAGGCCGGTGTGCCGGTTCTCCGGGCCGCACCGCTCGTGGGCACCATTCGCGTCGACGGTCATCTGGACGACGACGCCTGGAAGAACGCGACTCCGGTCGATCAATTCACGCAGCGCCAGCCGGAAGAGGGGAAGCCCTGCTCCGAGCGCACCGAGGTGCGCGTGCTGATCGGCGACGACGCGCTCTTCATCGGAGCGCGCCTCTACGATCACGATGCGAAGAAGATCCGCTCCCGTCTGGTGCGTCGCGACGACGATCTCGAGTCCGACTACCTCGCCATCCTGATCGACGCGTACCACGACCACTCGACGGCGGTCCTCTTCCGCGTGAGCCCGTCCGGCTCGATCAACGACGCCACCATCGCGGCCAATGGCAACCAGGACTTTTCGTGGGATCCGGTGTGGCACGCGCACACGTCCATGGACAGCCTCGGCTGGACCGCCGAGGTCGAGATCCCCCTCTCCCAGCTCCACTACAACACCTCGGCCGACGCGGTCTGGGGCATCCAGATCCGCCGGTGGATCATCCGGCGTCAGGAGCTGTCGGAGTTCTCGTTCACGCCGCTCAAGGACAACGCGAGCGTCGCCCGCTACGGGAATCTCACCGGGCTGGGGTCGGTACAGGCCGGGAACCACCTCGAGCTCCTGCCGTACGCGACCGTCCGGTCGGAGCACTTCCAGAGCGATCCCAACGATCCGTTCCGCGACGGCTCGGATCAGTTCCCGGCGGCGGGCGTCGATCTCAAGTACGGCCTGACCTCGAGCCTCACCTTGAACGGGACGGTGAATCCGGACTTCGGCGAGGTCGAAGTGGACCCGGCGGTGGTGAATCTCTCCGCGTTCGAGACGTTCTACCCGGAGAAGCGGCCCTTCTTCGTGGAGGGGGCGAACCTGTTCAGCTTCGGCGACATGGAGAGCTACAACAACTTCAACACGACCATCGCCTTCCATGGGCGACGGATCGGGCGGCAGCCCCAGCGCTCGCTCGATTCCAGCATCTATCACTTCCTCGACTCGCCCGTGCACACGACGATCGCGGGGGCGGCCAAGATCACCGGCAAGACGCGAAGCGGTTGGAGCATCGGCGTGCTGGACGCGGTGACGCCGGAGGAGCGCGCTGACTACGTGGACTCGGCGGGGGCGGAGCAGCAGGCTCCCGTGGAGCCGCTGACCAATTACTTCGTCAGCCGCGTCCGCCGCGACCTGAGGCACGGGAACACGCAGGTGGGAGCCATCCTGACTGGCGTACGCCGCGATGTCGAAGACCCGGATCTCTCGAGCCTGCTTCGCAAGAATGCGTGGGCCGGCGGGTTGGATCTGAATCACTACTGGTCATCGCGCCGCTGGTCCCTGGACGCGATGTTCATGGGAAGCCACGTGGATGGAAGCGCGGACGCCATCGCGTCGACCCAGCTCTCGAGTGCGCGCTATTACCAGCGTCCGGACAACGATTATCTCGAGTACGACCCGACACGCACGAGCTTGAGCGGCCACGCCGGACAGATCTCCATCAACAAGATCGCGGGCAAGCACGGCCAGGGATCGCTCACGTATCAGGACTGGAGTCCCGGGTTCGAGATCAACGATCTCGGATTCCAGAACGCGGCGGACAGCCGCGGCTTCTCCACGCTCGCGCTCTACAAGGACAACACGCCCCACAAGGTCTTTCGAACCTGGGATGCGTTCGCCTTCTCCAACTGGTCCTGGAATTATGGAGGCGACCGCACATACCAGGAGTACGCGGGCGAGGCGGAGGGCACGTTCTCCAACTACTGGTCCGGCTACCTGCGCGGCGAGTGGTACCCGGGATCGATCGACGACCGGCTGACGCGTGGGGGACCGCTCTCGCGCGTGCCGCCCGGGGGGGCGTTCAAGGCTTCGATCAACACCGACTCGAGGCGCTCGACCACGCTCGGCCTGAACGGCGCGCTCATCTGGGACGACGCGGGCGGGCATCTGCGCACCCTCAACGCCTCGCTCTCCACGCGCCCGACGACCTCCCTCCGTCTCCTCTTCGAGCCGGGCTTGCGGAAGCTGCTCGACCACGCGCAGTACGTGACGACGGAGGACGATCCGACCGCGGTGGAGACCTATGGCGCGCGCTACGTCTTCGCGTCGCTCCACCAGACGCAGATCTCGCTCGACACTCGCGTCGAGTGGACCTTCTCGCCCAAGCTCAGCTTCCAGCTCTACGTCCAGCCGCTGATCGTGAGCGGCGATTACACCCGTTTCAAGGAGCTCCGCAAGCCGCGTGAGTTCGAGTTCGACATCTACGGCAAGCAGCAGGGAACCGTGGGCTCGGATTCGACCGGCGCGGTCGTCATCGATCCGGACGCGGGCGGCCCGGCCCCGTCGTTCAGCTTCTCGAACCCCGACTTCAACTTCCGCTCCTTCCGCGGCAACGCCGTCCTGCGGTGGGAATACCGTCCCGGCTCGGCCCTCTTCCTCGTGTGGCAGCAGGGGCGCGAAGCCACCGCGCCCATCGGGGACTTCGAGTTCTCGCGCGACTGGCACGCCCTCTTCGACATCGACCCCGAGAACGTCATCGCCGTCAAGGCGACCTACTGGCTCGCCCTGTAACCTCCGGTCCGGCAGCGCCGTCCGCAATGCCTCGGTCTGTGGTAGGGTAATCGCCTGCCCCGCCGCGTCCGCGCGACACCTGGTCCCGGAATCGAGGAGGAAACAGGGATGATGCTGGAACGCTCTCGCTCGCGCCGCAGGCTCCCGCTGGCCTTCGTCATCGCGGCCTTCGCCGCACTCGGTCTCGCCGGCTGCGCGCCTCAGACACACGAGGATGCGGCCGACGTCCGCGCCGCCGTCGACACGAGCAATCGCCAGTTCATGGACGCGTTCGCGCGCGGCGATGCCGGCCGCATGGCGAGCCTCTATGCCGACGACGCGCAGCTCCTTCCGCCCGGCAACCTGCCGGTCCAGGGGCGCTCGGCTATCGAAGCGCTCTGGCGCGGCGTGCTCGCGCTTCCGGTCAAGGAGATGCATCTGACCACCGTGGAGTTCACGGTGCACGGCGACGACGCGTCCGAGATCGGACGCTACGCGCTCGTCGGCAACGACGGACGGGAGCTCGACGCCGGCAAGTACATCGTGCTCTGGAAGAAGGGCGCCGGAGGATGGAAGCTGCATCGCGACATGTGGAACTCCAACGCGCCGGTCGTCACCGCGCCGCCGTCGGCTCCGCCCGACTCGACTCCCTGACACCAGGCGCCCGGAGGCTGCCTTGAACCCGACCGACCTCGAAACGCCTCCCGCGTCGCTCTCCGCGAGCGTGGCCGAGCGCGCCCGGGCGGCCCTCGTCACGCGGTACGGCGCGGCGCACGCGGACTCGATCGCGCGCGGCGTCTCGCAGGTGGCGGAGCGGTGGTGGCCCGAGGACGGGAACGAGGACGAGTTCGTCGCGTTCTGCTCGGAGAGCTGGATCGAATCCGACGCCGAGCGGGACGCCACGTTCGCGCGCTTCGAGCAGGCGATGGAGCAGGTGGACGGACATCTCCACGAGGTGCGCCGCGAGCTCCAGCGTCCCATCCATCTGGATCTCGGACCGGTTCGCCCGGTCGACCTCTTCCTCCAGAACCTGGATCTCGGGTCGCACGTGGAAGAGGACCTCTTCCGCACGAAGACGGCCTTCTTTGCCCTCCTCAACTTTCCGGTCGACACCCTCGCGGAGCGCCTCGAGGAGGGGCGCGGCTGGGATCGCCGGCGCTGGGCCCAGTCGCGATTCATGGACCGCTTCGCGGAGCGCATCCCGTCGTCCCTCATCCAGAAGATGGGGCAGGTGATGCGCGAGGCGGATCTCTACATCGCCGAGTACAACATCCACATGGACCGGCTCCGCACCAAGGACGGGCGGCGCCCGTTCCCGGAAGGACTCCGCCTGATCGCCCACTGGGGCCTGCGCGACGAGCTGAAAGGGCGCTACGTCGAGGGGAGCGCGGGACAAGAGAAGCAGCGCATGATCCAGACCGTGATGGAGCGCATCGTGCGCCAGGAGATCCCCGCCTCCGTGCGCGACAACCCCGACGTCGACTGGTGCCCCGAGACGAACGAGGTCGTGCCGAACGGCGACCGCTCCTCGCGCGAGCCGGACACGCGCTACGCATACCTGCTCGAGGTCTTCCACGCGCTCAGGCTGGCCGATCCCTACACGCCGACCGCACCCACGTTCGTGCGCCGCCGTTTCGATCTCGACCGTCAGATTCCCGAGGCGGAGGTGCGCGCGCTGCTCGAGGCGATCCTCGGATCGAGCGAGGTGCGGGACGTGGCCGGCCGCATCGAGTCGCGCCTCGGCCGTCCGCTCGAGCCCTTCGACGTCTGGTACTCGGGATTCTCGTCCCGCCAGGCCACGAGCGAGGAGGAGCTGGACCGCGTGGTGCGCGAGCGCTATCCGACCCTCGAGTCGTTCCAGAGCGATCTCCCGCGCGTGCTCGAGAAGCTCGGGTTCGCCGCGGACACGGCCGCGTGGCTCGCGGAGCGCATCGTGGTCGATCCGGCTCGCGGACCGGGACACGCGATGGGCGCCGCGCGGCGCGGCGACACGTCGCACCTTCGCACCCGGGCGCACAACGGCATGAGCTACCAGACCTTCAACGTCGCGATGCACGAGCTGGGGCACTGCGTGGAGCAGGTCTTCTCGCTCGACGCGATGGACCACTGGTCGCTGAGCGGCGTCCCCAACACGGCCTTCACCGAAGCGTTCGCCTTCACGTTCCAGGAACGGGATCTCGAGATCCTGGGCTACGCCGAGAAAGGCGAGGAGGCGAGGGCGCACGAGGGGATCCAGTCCCTCTGGAGCACGTACGAGATCTGCGGCGTGAGCCTGATCGACATGGACGTCTGGAACTGGCTCTACGCCCATCCCGGCGCCACGCCGGGAGAGCTGCGGGAGGCCGTGATCGCGATCGCGCGGGACGTCTGGAACCGCTGGTTCGCGCCAGTGCTCGGCCGGCGCGATAGCGATCTCCTCGCCATCTACTCCCACATCATCGACTCGGCGCTCTACACGCCCGACTACGCGATCGGCAAGATCGTCGCGTTCCAGATCGCGCCCGCGCTCCGGGGCGCGGCATTCGCCCAAAGCGTGGAGCGCATGACGCGCCAGGGACGCCTCACGCCCGACGCGTGGATGCGCGGCGCGGTGGGCGCGGGGCTCTCGGCTGAGCCGCTCCTGGCCGAGGCGCGCGCGGCGCTCGCCCGCACGTCCTAGACGGGCGGCGGGGAGCCTCCCCACCGTGGTAGCATCCGCCATGGCAAAGCCCGCCTTCCGCATCGATCCCATGATTCCCGACGACTGGCCGCAGGTGCGCGCGATCTATCTGGAAGGGATCGCGACGGGGAACGCCACGTTCGAGACCGACGCGCCGTCCTGGGATGACTGGGACCGCGCGCACGTCGCGGAGCCGCGGCTCGTCGCGCGGGACACGGATGGCCCGGTGCTCGGCTGGGTGGCGGTCACGCCCGTGTCGGGGCGGTGCGTGTACGCGGGGGTGGCGGATCTCTCGGTCTACGTGAGTGCGGCCGCGCGCGGGCGCGGCATCGGGCGCGCGCTCCTCCAGGCGCTCATCGATTCCTCCGAGCGCACGGGGATCTGGACGCTCCAGGCGGGCATCTTTCCCGAGAACGCGCCGAGCCTCGCGCTCCATCGCGCGTGCGGCTTTCGCGACGTGGGACGCCGGGAGCGGATCGGGAAGATGCACGGCGTGTGGCGGGACGTGCTCCTCCTCGAGCGGAGGAGCCCAAGCGCGGGAGCCGACTGACCCGGGCGCCGCGCGTGCGCGCGGCGGGGGCTACTTCTTCCCGGTCAGGAGCTTGAAGACCTTTCGAAGCGGATCGTAGTGCTCGTCGACGACGCGCTCCTTGAGCGGGATGATGGCGTTGTCGGTGATGTGGATGTCCTCCGGGCAGACCTCCGTGCAGCACTTCGTGATGTTGCAGTAGCCGATCCCCAGATCGTCCTTCAGGAGCGCCGTCCGGTCCGCGTCGTCCATCGGATGCATCTCGAGCCCCGCGGTCCGCACGAAAAAGCGCGGCCCGCCGAATCCCGTCTTCACGCCGTGCTCCCGGATGACGTGGCAGACGTTCTGGCAGAGGAAGCACTCGATGCACTTCCGGTACTCCTGCACGCGATCGATATCCTCCTGCATCCACCGCCAGGGGGCATCCTTCTTCGGCGTGAAGGGCGGGATCTTCTTGTTCACCTCGTAATTCCACGACACGTCGGTGACGAGGTCCTTGATCACCGGGAAGGACCGGAGCGGCCTCACGACGACCGGCTGGTCGAGCGGGAGGGCGTCGAGCCGCGTCTTGCACATGAGGCTCGGCCTGCCGTTCACCTCGGCGCTGCAGGAGCCGCACTTGGCGGCCTTGCAGTTCCAGCGCACCGCCAGATCGGGCGCGTCCTTGGCCTGGATGTGGTGAATGGCGTCGAGGACCACCATTCCTTCCTCGACCTGGATCTTGTAAGGCTGAAGCGAGCCCCCCTTGGCGTCGCCGCGGAAGACGTGGAATTCGGCTTCGGTCATCGCCATCTCCTCAGACCTTCACCGCTTCGAGCTCGGCGTCGACGATCGCGCGGAGCTCCGCGGGCATCTCCGGAAGGGGCGACTGCCCCACCGCCATGGCCTCGCCGTCTTTCTTCACGACCGTGTTCTTGGTCCCGAACTCGGGCTCCGTCTTGGGGAAGTCGAGTCGCGCGTGTCCGCCCCGGCTCTCCTTCCGAAGCTGAGCGCTTCGCGCGATCGCCTCGCTGCAGGTCAGCATCGCCTTGAGATCGATCGCGAGGTGCCATCCCGGGTTGAACTCGCGCGAGCCCGTGACCCGGACCTTCGCGGCCTCCTGCTTCAGCCGCCCGATCTCCCGAACGGCCGCCTCCAGATCCTCCTCGACGCGGAAGATCCCGACGAGGGACTGCATCGTTTCCTGGAGCTTGTGATGGATGTCGTACGGCGACGGACCGTCCGTGCGCTCGAACGGCGCCAGCATCGCGCGCTCGGCCGATTCGATTTGCCCAGGGTCGATGGTCGCCTGGGCGGAGCGCGACTTCGCCTGCTCGGCCGCGCCGAGTCCCGCCCGGCGCCCGAAGACGAGGAGATCCGAGAGGGAATTGCCGCCGAGCCGGTTGGCCCCGTGCATCCCGCCCGAGGTCTCGCCGGCCGCGAAGAGCCCGGGCACCGTGGACGCCCCGGTGTCCGGCTCGACCCGCACGCCGCCCATGATGTAGTGCGTCGTCGGGCCCACTTCCATCGGCCCCTTCGTGATGTCGACGTCCGCCAGCTCCATGAACTGGTGGTACATGGACGGGAGCTTCTTCTTCACCCACTCGGCCGGCTTGTGCGAGATGTCGAGGAACGCGCCTCCGTGCGGCGACCCTCGACCCTCCTTCACCTCGGTGTAGATGGCACGCGCCACCATGTCGCGAGTCGAGAGCTCCATGCGCTTCGGATCGTACTTCTCCATGAAGCGCTCGCCCTTCGAATTCCGGAGAATGCCGCCTTCGCCGCGCACCGCCTCCGTCACGAGGATCCCCATGACGCCCGGGGGCCACACCATGCCCGTCGGGTGGAACTGCACGAATTCCATGTCGATCAGCTCGGCCCCCGCCTCGTACGCGAGGGCGTGGCCGTCGCCCGTGTATTCCCAGGAGTTCGACGTGATCTTGAACGACTTGCCCACGCCGCCGCAGGCGAGCACGACCGACTTCGCGCGGAACACGATGAAGCGTCCGTTCTCGCGCCGGTACGCGAACGCGCCCACCACCCGGCCTCCCTCGACGAGGAGGCGGCTGACCGTGACCTCCATGAAGACCTCGAAGCCCTGGTGGACGCCGTGGTCTTGAAGGGTGCGAATCATCTCGAGTCCCGTGCGATCGCCCACGTGGGCGAGACGCGGGGCCGAGTGGCCGCCGAAGTTGCGCTGGAGGATGCGGCCGTCCTGGGTGCGGTCGAAAACGGCGCCCCAGTGCTCGAGCTCGCGAACGCGGTCCGGCGCTTCCTGCGCGTGGAGCTGCGCCATGCGCCAGTGATTGAGCTGCTTCCCGCCGAGCATGGTGTCGCGGAAGTGGACCTTCCAGGAATCCTTGGCGTCCACGTGCGCGAGCGCCGCGGCCACGCCTCCCTCGGCCATCACCGTGTGCGCCTTCCCGAGGAGTGACTTGCAGACGACCCCGGTGCGCGCGCCGGCGGCGGATGCCTCGATGGCGGCCCGGAGCCCCGCGCCGCCGGCGCCGATCACGAGCACGTCGAAGTCGTGCGTCTCGAACCGGGCGGCGTTCACAGGATCCTCACGTCATGGATGACGCCCATCGCGAGGAGCCGCACGACCACGTCGGCCATCGTCACCGCGAAGAGCGAGATCCATGCGAAGAGCTGGTGGTGCGCGTTCAGATACGACACGCGCCCCCAGAGTCCGTGCCGGGTGCGGGCGGATGCCGTGCAGGAGAAACAGTCGAGCTTCCCGCCGGCGAGGTGCCGCCACGAGTGGCACGAGGCGGTGTAGAGGGTCAGCGTTCCCGTGCTCGCGAGGATCGCGAGCGAGCCGAGCCCGATGCCGAAGCCGTTCTCGAACTTGAACGCCTCGTACACGTCATACCAGAGGAAGATGAGCCAGAACGCCGCGAGGTAGAACGCGTAGCGGTGCAGGTTCTGGAGGATGAACGGAAACTTCTGCTCGCCCGTGTAGTTCCGGTGCGGCTCGCCCACCGCGCAGGCGGGCGGATCCCAGAAGAAAGCGCGGTAGTA
>DATJGP010000200.1:0-3549 GCA_035494915.1 Candidatus Eiseniibacteriota bacterium
GCGCGCGCAGTCGGGCGGCGGCGAGCTCATCCCCGTGCCGAAGGAAGTGATGGATGAGGGCTACGCGCGCGTGGCGGCGGTGCAGCGCCCCCGCGGCGGGCAGGGCGCGCTGGTGTGGCCGGGGCTGCTTCGGCGACTCGACCGCGTCGACCCGTCCTATCGCGACTGAGCGCATGTGATCTGTCCGGGCTGCGCCCGGGACAATCCCGCCGCCGCCCGATTCTGCGGCGGGTGCGGCGCGCCCCTCGAGGCGCGCTGCCCCGCCTGCCAATCCGCGAATCCGCCCGGTAATCGCTTCTGCCACCAGTGCGGCGGCGCGCTTGATGCCGCCTCGATGACCGCGCCGGTGGCGGCGACGTTCGCCTCGCCCCGGGCGTACACCCCCAAGCATCTCGCCGACAAGATCCTCACGAGCGCGAGCGCGCTCCAGGGCGAGCGCAAGCAGGTCACCGTGCTGTTCGTCGACATCTCCGGCTTCACGTCACTGTCCGAGCGGCTCGATCCCGAGGATGTCCACGGGCTGATGCGCCGCGCCTTCGATCTGATGCTCGCCGAGGTGCACGCCAACGAAGGCACGGTGAATCAGTTCCTGGGTGACGGCATCATGGCGCTGTTCGGGGCTCCTATCGCTCACGAGGACCACGCGCGAAGG
Source organism: Candidatus Eiseniibacteriota bacterium (assembly GCA_035494915.1). Classification (GTDB taxonomy): domain Bacteria; phylum Eisenbacteria; class RBG-16-71-46; order SZUA-252; family SZUA-252; genus WS-9. The sequence goes on from DATJGP010000200.1 coordinate 653, forward strand.
GCCGTTCGAGCCGCGCTCGGGATCGTGCGAGCGCTGAGCGCCTACCAGGACGAGCTGTCGCCGCGGGACATCACCTTTCGCGCCCGGCAGGGACTCAACACCGGGCTCGTCGTGGTGGGCAGCATCGGCGGCGACCTCCGAATGGACTATACGGCGGTGGGGGACACCACCAATGTCGCGGCGCGCCTCCAGCAGATGGGGGAGCCGGGCCGCGTGACGATCTCGGACGCCACGCACCGTCTCGTCCACGGCTACTTCGAGACGCGGAGGATCGGCGAGGTCCACCTGAAGGGCAAGTCCGAACCGGTGGCGGCGTGGGAGGTGCTGAGCGCGCACGAGACGCGGACACGACTCGAGGTCGAGTCCGAGCGCGGGCTCACGCCCTTCGTGGGGCGCGAGCGCGAGCTGTCCCTCCTCCTCGACACCTTCGAGCGAGCCCGTGCGGGCGAGGGCCAGGCGGTGTTCCTCGTCGGCGACGCGGGAATCGGGAAGTCTCGGCTGCTGCTGGAGCTTCGCCGGCGCATCGAGGGTGTCGCGACATGGCAGGAAGGCCATTGTCTGTCCTTCGGCGCCTCGATGGCCTTTCATCCGCTCATCGATCTCGTTCGCCGGCGCTTCGGCATCGACGAGGGGGATGACGAGAGCGCCATCGGCGAAAAAGTGGAGGGCGGCATCGCCGAGATCGGAGGAGACCCCGCGGCCATCGCGCCGTACCTGCGCGGGCTCCTGTCGGTGGATCCGGGGAATGACGAGGCGCGGGCCATGAGCCCGGCCCAGCGTCGCGGCGAGACCTTCGAGGCGCTGCGGCGCCTGCTCGTCCGCGCTGCCGAGGGACGGCCCCAGGTGCTGGTCATCGAGGACCTCCACTGGGTCGACAGCGCGAGCGAGCAGTTCCTGGCGACGCTCGTGGACAGCATTCCCGGCCTTCGCGTGCTGCTCGTCTTCACGTACCGGCCGGGCTACGCAAATCCGTTCGGAGAGCGGACCTACTACACCCGCATCGTCCCCGCTGCCCTGACCGCCGAGGACAGCGCGCGGATGGCCACCGCGGTCCTCGCCGCCGACGCCCTTCCCGAGGGGCTGCGAGCGGTGATCGGCGCCAAGGCGGAGGGCAACCCCTTCTACGTCGAGGAGCTGATGAAGTCGCTGGAGGAGAGCGGCGCACTGCGGCGGGAGGGCGAACGCTTGGTGCTCAAGCGGCCGCTCACCGCCGTGGCCGTCCCCGAGTCCATACACGACATCATCGCCGCGCGGATCGACCGCCTCGCCGAGGCCCCCAAGCGAACGCTACAGCTCGCCGCGGTGATCGGCCGCGAGTTCACCCGCCGCCTGGTGGACCGCCTCGCCGAGATCCGGGAGCGCAGCGGCGAGCAGCTCCGCGAGCTCACCGCACTGGAGCTGATCCTCGAGCGCCGCGTCGATCCCGAGCTGGCGTACATGTTCAAGCACGCCCTCACCCAGGACGTCGCGTACGACTCCCTGCTCGTGCAGCGCCGGCGGGCGCTGCACGCGCTCGTGGGCCGGGCCATCGAGGAGCTGTACGCGGACCGGCTTGCCGAGCACTACGAGATGCTGGCGCACCACTTCTCGAAGGCCGAGGACTGGTCGCGGGCGCTCGACTATCTGCTCAAGGCGGCGGAGAAGGCCGCGTGGGTGTCCGGCCTCCGTCAGGCGCTCGCCCTCTACGGCCAGGCGCTGGAGGCGACGAGCCGTCTGGGCGATCGGGTGCCGGCGGACACGCTCATCGCCATTCATCGCGCGCGCGCGGATCTCTACCTGGGGCTCGGAGAGTTCGCGCGCTCACGCGACGAGGGCGAGATCCTGGTGGGGCTCACGCGGCGTTTGCAAGATAGGGCCGCGGAGGCGAACGCGCTGGTGCAGGTGGCCTCGGCGTTGCAGTGGATCGAGGACTTTCCCGCTGCGCATGCGCGCGTGCGCGAGGCCATCGAGATCGCGGAAGCGGAAGAGAGGCCCGGACCGCTGGCCGGCGCTCTCTACATCCGAGGCTACATGAACGCGCTCAATGGCCGGTCCGGGCCCGCCGAGACGGATCTCCACCGCGCACTGGAGATCGGGCGGGCCATGGGCGATGTCAACCGACAGGCGCACGTTCTGCACTTGCTCTCGCTCCAGCGCGGCTGGCACGGCCAGTACCGGGAGAGCCTGGCGCTCGGCGACGAGGGCCTGCGCCTCGCCCGCGAGCATCGCCTCGGCATCCCCATCCTGCGCTGCCTCTGGAACCACGCGCTGGGCCGGCACGAGTTGGGGGATCTCGATGGCGCCCTGTCCGCTCTCGCCGAAGGGCTCGCCCTCGCCGAGAAGCTCGGTGACGACGCGTTCATTCCGCGCTATCTCAACACGCTCGGCTTCGTCCGCATCGACTGCGGCGACTTCGCGGCGGGCCTCGAGCTCTCCGAGCGCGCGTACGAGGTGACCAACCGCTCCTCGCGCGCCGGCCACGGTACCGGGGCGGAGCGGCGCGCCTTCATCCGCAACAACGAGGCGGACGCCTTCATGGCGCGGCGTGATCTCGCCGCGGCCGCCCAGGCCCTCGATGAGTCATTTCACACCGTTCAGCATCCGCCCCCCTCCCAATGGATGACGTGGCGCTACGCCACGCATTGCCACGCGAGCCTGGGCCAGCTCGCTCTGCTGCGTGGCGACGCCGACGGCGCCCGGCGCCACGCCGAGTTAAGCTTGGAGATGTCGACGGCGGCGCGCTCTCGGAAATACGAGAGCTGGGGCTGGCGGCTCAAGGGCGAGAGCGCCGTCGCGCGGCGCGCCTGGCCGGAGGCGGAGGACGCCCTGCGGCGGGCACTGTCCACCGCGCAGGCTATCGAGCACCCGCGCCAGACCTGGCTTGGCCATCTCGCTCTGGGGGGCCTTCACGACACATG
>DATJGP010000201.1:0-5094 GCA_035494915.1 Candidatus Eiseniibacteriota bacterium
GTCGGCAGCCGGGTAGTGCGCGAGCGCCTCGCCGCGCTCGGGCGGGCGCCAGGGACGGAGGTCGTCCATCCGGATGTCCTTCGGATCGGGGCTCATGACGGACCCGCGATTATAGCGAGCGCGGAGCCCCGGTGTCCGCCCCGCGCGAGAGCCCGGCGTCCCTCCGCTCCAGGTAAGGCTGGATCCACGCCTGGAACGGCACCACCCAGAGCACCCCCACCATCGCATCCACCACGTAATGGTTGCCCGTGTAGACGGTCGAGAGTGCGACGCCCAGAGCGGCCACGGCCATCACCAAACCCCATCCGCGGCCAAGCCATCGCCAGCCCAGGACCGCCATGGTCACCACCCCAGCGACGTGCGAGCTCGGAAACGCTGTGCCGAGGGAATCGCCGCTCTCCCGTGTGCGTTCCACGAGCGTGTGGAAGATGCCGACAGTCGGCAACGCCATGCCGGCCGCCATCGCACGCGGACCGTACACGGGAAAGGCGATGTAGAAGAGGAAGCAGGTCAGATAGGTCAGCATCCCCGCGAGGACGACCGATCGAAAGGCTCTCCATCCCCGAGCGACACCGATCGCGACGGGCGGAACGATCAGGAAGAAGTAGTAGAGGAAGTAGCAGAAGAACATCAATTCTCGAAGGAGCGGATACGGCATGCGGGTCATCCAGACATCGCTCCAGTGCACGCCGAACAGCCGGAGATCCAGCGCGCGGATCGCCGCATCGTGCGGCGGAAGTCCGCGGAGGCGCTGCACCGCGCCCAGCTCGCCCCAGAACACGGCGAAGCCGAGGAGTGGATAGCCTTCCCGGATGGCGCGCCACACGCCTCGCGGACGCGCCCCGGCGAAAAGCCACGGCAAGGCGGCCGCGATCACATGGCACAGCGCCACCATCCACGCGTGCGGCGCTCGATCGCGAAGACCGAGCCACACGAGCGCGAGCACGAGGTTGTATCCCGCGACCACTCCATCGACGGGCAGCATGGGCGGGAGCCTACTGCGTTGTGATACGCTTGGCCATGCTCCGCTGGATCGATACACTTTTTCCCCGTCGCCTCCTGTTTCAGGAGGATCGGCGGCTCCTCCATCTCTTCGTCGGGCGCGTTCTGAGCTCGACGGGATTCGCGATCGTCCTCCCGTTTCTCAGCCTCTATCTCCACGGCACGCGCGGCGTCCCCATGACCGCCGTGGGCGCGCTCTTCCTCATCGCGTCGCTCGGGGGGGCGATCGGGCAGGTGATCGGTGGCGAGTGGAGCGACCGGAGCGGCCGGAAGGTCGTGCTCATCGCGTCCCAGGTCCTGCGCGCGGTCGCGTTCGCGTCGCTCGGCTTCGCGGTGCTCACGCACGCGCCGTTCTACGTCTTCGTGCTCGCGACGTCGCTGAGCGCGTTTGGCGGACGCATGTACGAGCCGCCGTCGGGCGCGATGGTCGCGGACATGGCGGGCGTCGATCGACAGGGCGAGTACTACGGCGTGCTCCGGATCGCGGGCAACCTGGGGTGGGCGCTCGGGCCCGCGATCGGCGGCTTCCTCGCGGCGCTCTCCTACTCGTCGCTCTTCCTCGTGGGCTCCGGCGTGATGATCGGCTCCGCGTCGATCATGGCGTTCGGCGTGGAGGAGACGTCGCCCCTGCATCAGCGCCGGCGGCTGCGCCCCGAGCCGGCGATCGCCGAGATCCCCGACATCGGCCAGGCCGCGGCCGCGCCCAAGTTCCAGCTCCAGGAATCGGTCAAGGCGCTCCGCGACCCGAACTTCCTTCGCTACCTCCTCATCTCGACGATGCTCTTCGTCGTGATGGCGCAGCTCATCGTGACGCTGTCGGTCTACGCGGTGGAATGGGCCGGGCTCTCGAAGGTCCAGCTGGGGACGCTCTACGCGTTGAACGGGCTCACCGTGGTGTTCCTGCAATTCCCCGCGGTCAAGCTCACGCGGACGCTCCGGCTCACGACGTCGCTCACGCTGGGCGCGGTTCTGTACGGACTCGGATATGGCATGATGGGTTGGGGCCGTGGGATGGCCTTCCTCCTCGGTGCGACGTTCATCGTCTCGATCGGGGAGATCATCGCGACGCCCCCGTCGCTCCAGCTCGTCGCGAATTTCTCGGGTGAGACGACGCGCGGGCGCTACATGGGAATTTTCGGCGTCTTCAACTCGATCGGCTGGTCGCTGGGGCCGGTCGTGGGAGGCGCCCTTCTCGACTCGTTTCACGGCCGGCCGATCATCGTCTGGAGCGTGATCATGGCGCTTGCGTTCGTGGCCGCGGCCGGCTATCTGGATCTGCGGCGCCGGCTGCCGCGCTCGCTCGACCGCGATCTCGAGACAGCGCCCGTCAAGAGCGCCGTCGCCTAAGGAGGATCGATGCCCCCGTCCCATCGCTTCGACTGCAGGCTCGTCTGGACCGGCGCCCGCGAGGGCCCCATCGTGAAGTACGAGACCTACTCGCGCGAAGTGCGCGTCGACTTCCCCGGCAAGCCGTCGCTCAAGATGTCGTCGGCCGCGGTGTTCCGGGGCGATCCCGTGATCCACGATCCCGAGGATCTGCTCGTCGCGTCGCTCTCGGCGTGCCATTTCCTCAGCTACGCCGCACTCTGCGCGCGCGCCAAGATCCAGGTGATCTCCTACGAGGACGATGCCTCGGGCGTGATGGAGCACTCGGGTGGACGGACCTTCAAGTTCACGGACGTGCTCCTGAAGCCGAAGGTCACGCTCGCTGCCGGATCCGATGCCGAGAAGGCGCGGGCGCTCCATGAGGACGCCCACGCCGAGTGCTTCATCGCCGCGTCCGTGAACTTTCCCGTGCGGCACGAGCCGACCATCACCGTGATGGCGGCGGTGTAGCCGCCATGGCATCGCCTGGAGGCGCTCGCGAGCGGATCGAAGCACGCCGCATGCGAGAGTCCCGCACCGTGCAGCGCCCCTGGCAAGTCTGGGCGCTCACCGCGCTCTGGGCGATCAAGGGAGCGGAAGAGCTCCTCCGAGGACTCCTCGGCACCGGCTTCTACGTCTACTCGCAGGCGACGCACGGGCTCCTCTTCGGCTACGCGCTCCAGGTCGCCATCCAGAGCCTTCTCTTCTCGATGGTGCTCACGGCGGGGAACTTCTACGTGATGGGAGCTTTGTGGCTGGGAAAGCGTCCCGCGCGAACGTGGGGGGTGGTGTTCGCGATGCTGAGCCAGATCGCGGTTCTGGCCTACCTCATCACGCGGCCGCCCGAATTTGGAGGGATGGTGACGCTCGTGCGGTACGTGGTCGTGGCGAGCATCGTGAATCTGGGGATCGCGACGTTCCTGCTCTTCGACCCGAAGCTCGCGGCGTTTCTGGGGAGCACGCGCCTCGTGGGCTGGTGGTCCGCGCGCCACCGGTAAGCGACGCGGCGGGCCGTTACCCCAGCGTGTAGCCGCCGTCCACGATCAGGACCTGCCCCGTCACCCACGACGCCCGGCTGGTGCACAGGAACGCGGCGACGTTCGCCACTTCCTCCGGAGTGCCCACGCGTCCGAACGGCGTCCGTGCGGTCGATTCCCGGATGATCTGGTCGTAGCTCGGGAAGATCTTCAGCGAGTCCGTGTCGATGAACCCGCCCGACACCGCGTTCACGTTGATCTTCCGCGGCGCGAGCTCGTAGGCGAGATAGCGCACCAAGGTCTCGATGGCGGCCTTGGAGACGCCGATCGCGGCATAGCCTGGGATGTAGCGGTGGGATCCGAGCGAGGTGAGCGCGACCATCTTGCCCCCCTCGGGCATCATCTTGGCGGCTTCCTGCGCGCTGAATAGGAGCGCCTTGGCGTTGGTCGCCATGGCCACGTCCCACATCTTGTCGTTCACCTCGAGGACGTTGCCGAAGTGCCCGAGCGCGGCGTTCGACACGAGGATGTCGAGCTTGCCGAAGCCCTTCTTGATCTCCTCGAACATGGGCGGGATCTGCTCCTCGTTCCCCATGTTCGCGCGCACGGCGAGCGCTTTGACGCCCTTGGCCTGGATTTCCGCGACGGCGGCCTTGGCCGATTCGCGGCTCCGGAAGAAGTTGATCGCGACGTCCGCGCCCATGTCCGCGAGCGCGAGCGCGATGGCCTTGCCGATTCCGCGCGTTCCGCCGGTGACGAGTGCCGACTTGCCCCTCAGGTCGTCCACGATCCCTCCTTCTAAGTCCTTGGATGGGAGCGGATTCTGAGTTGTAGCCCCGGCCTTGTCAACCTGGGAACGAGATGCCGATCAGTTCGTCTCGATCGTGCGCGCGTAGAGCGAGAGGGCCGACTTGTCCTTGGTCCGCCATCCGTCGACGACCGCGGTCAGGCGCACCGCCGTACCGTCGGTCGGCCGGCGCACCGCCTTGTCGATGGTGACCGGGAACGCCTGCCCCGTCTCCGCGAGCTTGAACGTCGCGGTGCCGTTCGGGCCGGGGACGACCGTCCCGCGCGCCTCGAAGAGCACGTCCACGAGGCTGAGATCGTGAAGGCGATTCTCCGCAAGGGAGTGGATCACGTCCTTGAGCGGGACGGTGGTCGGCTTGGGATACCGAACCTCGACCTGATCCGCGCTCATGTGCGCTTCGCCGCCGGCGGACTTCGTGTTCACCATCTGGCGGATGGTGGTGCGGCAGTGCGCGCAGGAGGTGCAGCCCTTGATGGCAAGGTACACGCGCGCGAACGGAGCGGGCTCCGTCGCGACGGCCGCCGGGCCGCCCGCCTGGGCGGCGCGAGGAGGACCGGCTTCGGCAGCCGGAATGGAGACGCTACCGATGGTTGCGGCGAGAACCGCGGCCCTTGCGAGCTTCGAGATCATGGTGCTCTCCTTCAGCTAGAACTGAAACGCGGCGCCGAGATTGAATCGCGTGAGATCGGCGTCGGTGTCATCCGTCCAGTGCTCGAGGTCCGCCTTGAAGGCGACCTTCTCGACCGGCATGTACGAGAGGCCGCCGGTGATCACGGTGCGATTCGCGGCGGGATTCGCGACGAATCCGGTCGGGACGTCCTGGTTCGTATCGAACTGCTCATAGCGTCCGAACAGGAAGAGCGCGCGACCGCTGGATCCTTCCCGGTCGCGGCGCAGGAAGTCATACGCTGCCTCACCGTACCAGCCCAGCATCGACTCGCC
>DATJGP010000202.1:0-9620 GCA_035494915.1 Candidatus Eiseniibacteriota bacterium
GAGCGCGGCCTTGCACACGCCCTTCCCATCCAGCGACTCGGCGTCGTAGCGCGCGGCGATGGCGCGGTCGGTCCTCGGATTCCACTCCTTCACGTCGATGCCGTTCAGGATCCCGGTGAGATCGGCGTGCCGCGCGTTCAGAACGCCCTGGAGCCCGAACCCGAGCTCCTCCGACGACTGGATCTCCTCGGCGTACCGCTCGCTCACCGTCGTGAGCCGGTCCGCGAACTGGATCCCCGCCTTGAGCACGTTCATCTTGCCCCAGAACTCGAACGGCGAGAGCGGATAGAAGAAGCGCTCCGGCAACCCCGCGATCGCCATGGCCTCCGGGGCGTACACGCCCTGGTACCCGAGGTTGTGGATGGAGAGGATCGTGGCGGTCATCTGGAAGAAGGGATCGCTCGCGTAGAGGGTCTTCAGGTACGCGGGCACGAGCGCGGTCTGGTGGTCGTTGGCGTGGATCACGTCCGGGACGTACGCCGTCGCGCGCATCGCCTCGAGGGAGCCGCGCGAGAGGAACGTGAACCGCGCGGCGTTGTCGGCGAACTCCTCGCCCGTCGAGGGATCGCCGTAGATGCCACGGCGCCCGAAGTAGGTCTCGTTCGCGAGGAAGAAGTGATGGAGATGCGCCGGGTAGGGCCCGTTCCTGAGCTTGTAGACGAGCCCCGGCTGATCCTCGCCGGACACCGGCACGTCGATCTTCGCCACGAGCTCGAGATCGCTCCCGGGAGGAAGCTCGAGATCGGCGTAGCGTGGGAGAAACACGGCGACCGAGCAGCCGAGATCGGCGACGGCGCGACTCAACGCACCCGCGACGTCTCCCAGGCCGCCCACCTTCGCGAACGGCGTGCACTCGGGCGCGAGGATCGCCGCGCGGAATCGCTGCGCCATCAGGCTCGAAGCCCCCTCAGGTACTCCGCCGACTCTTCAGGCGCGGTCGGGTTGATGTGGAAGCCGCTCCCCCACTCGAATCCGGCCGCCGGCGTCCGCTTGGGCATGATCTCGAGGTGCCAGTGGTACGAGTCGCGCTCGCCCGTGGACCAGGGGGCGGTGTGGAGCACGAAGTTGTAGTGGGGATGATCGAGCGCGCGCCGGATGCGTCCCAGGGTCTCCTTCAGGATGGACGCGAACGCCTCGAGATCCTCGGGCTCCGCGTCCTCGTAGCCCGCACGGTGGCGGCGCGGGAGGATCCACGTCTCGAACGGAAAGCGCGGGGCGTAGGGCTCGATCGCGAGGAAGCGGTCGGTCTCCAGCACGACGCGCCGCCCGTCCTTTCGCTCGTGGTCGATCATGTCGCAGAACACGCAGCGCTCCTTGGCCTCCCAGTGGGCGCGGCTCCCCTCCAGCTCTTCCATGACCACGCGCGGGACGATGGGGGTCGCGATGAGCTGGGAGTGCCCGTGCTCGAGCGACGCCCCCGCCTTGCGACCTGCGTTCTTGAAGACGAGCACGTACTGGAGCCGGGTGTCGCGCTTGAGATCGAGGATTCGCTCGCGGTAGGCCTCGAGCACGCGCTCGATCTGCTCGACCGGAAGCTCGCTCAGGTCCTTCTCGTGCTCCGGCGATTCCACGATCACCTCGTGCGCGCCAACGCCGCTCATCCGGTCGTAGAGCCCGTCGCCGCGCCGCTCCAGCGTCTCTTCGACACGAAGCGCGGGGAACTTGTTCGGAAAGACGCGCGTCGTCCATCCGGGCTCGTTCGGCGCGCCGTGGTCGCGGAAGGCCAGGATCTCGGGAGGCGTGTGCGCCTCGTGGCCGGGGCAGAACGGGCAGCGCTCGCGGCCGCCATTTGGCCCGGGCGCGTCGGCATCCTCGAAGTCGGACGGACGAAGTCTGCGTTCGGAGGAGAGGATGATCCAGCGGCCAACGACGGGGTCTTTGCGAAGCTCGCGCATGAGCCGGTCAGTCTATCAGCTTCCGCCCTTGTCGAGCACGCGGAACGCGCCCGTGTAGCCGCTCTCGACCGCGCGCTCCTTGAGCGCCTGCGCGTCCTCCTCGCGCGTGAAGCCGCCGAGACGGACCTTCACGAGATCGCCGTCCTTTGCGAGAACGTAGGGGACGCCGAGCTTCTGCGCGGCCTCGCGCGCGATGCGCTCGGCCTGCGCGCGATCGGGGCTCGCGAACACCTGCACGCGCCAGACGGCGGACGATGTCGCCGCGGGAGGCGCGCCCGCCGACGCCTGTGGCGTTGCGCTCTCAGGAGGCGCAGCGGTGCCGCTGGGCGTCGCCTCGGGCGCGCTTGGAGGCGCCGCCGTGGTCGACGGCGCGGCCGCGACCGGGAGGGGTTTTGCGTCGGGATTGAGCGGCCGCTCCTCGATCGGCGCCGCGCTCGATCCCGCGACCGGGTCCGGAATGGAAGCCAGCTCGTCCGGCGTGATCACCTCGCTTGGCTCGAGGCGCGGCGCTGGCGCGGTTGTCTCGACAGGCGCGGGCGTAGGGGTGGGGGTCGGCGACGAGGCGCTCGGGGGCGCTGGCGAGGGGGCCGGCTGCGGCGCCGGGGCGTGGGAGCATCCCAGGAGCACCATCAGGGCGAATGCGGCGGCCCTAGAGAAGCGCGGAGCCATCGGCCTCCCTCCGGAGCCGCTCCACGAGCGTACGCACGTCCTGCGCCCGCTCTCTGGGGCAGACGAGCGTCACGTCCCCCGTCCGCACGATGACGAGGTCCCGCACGCCAACCGCGGCCACGAGCCCCTCGTCGGAGAACACAACGCTCCCCGCCACGTCCTCGAGGAGGGCCCGGCCGCGCACCGTGTTGCCTGCGGCATCCTGGGCCCCGCCCAGGGCGGCCCAGGAGCCAAGGTCGTCCCAGCCGAAGCGCGCCGGGAGGACGAGCGCATTGTGGGTGCGCTCCATGACGGCGTAGTCGATCGAGATCGACGGCACGGTGGCGTAGTAGCGCTCGAGAGCCTTCCCCGCACCGGACTGGCCGGGCTCGGGCATCCCCTCGAGAGCCGATGCGATCTCGGGGGCATGCGCGCGGATCTCCTTCAGCATGACCTCAGGAGTGAAGACGAACATCCCGGCGTTCCAGAGATTCCCGGCCGCCACGTAGCGCGCGGCCGTCTGGCGATCCGGCTTCTCGCGGAACGCGGCGACCCGGCGCGCGCGCGATCCCGACCCCACCGGCTCCCCCATCTCGATGTAGCCGTATCCCGTCTCGGGGCGCGTCGCGGGAACCCCGATGACCACGATGGCGCTCCGTTCCAGCGCCGTCTGCGCCGCCTCTTGGACATCCTCCCGGAACGCATCCGCAGGTTCGATTTTGTGATCCGAGGGGAGCACCACGGCCACCGCATCGGCTCCCGACCCGTGCAGCCACCAGGACGCGAGCGCGATCGCGGGGGCCGTATTCTTCCCCACCGGCTCGCCCACGACCTGGAGCTCCGGCACCTCGGGAACCGCGGCGCGCACCGCCGGGGCGAGATCGCGCGCCGTCAGGATCCAGGCATCGGAGGGCGGGACGTCGAGACGCGCGAGCGTATCGGCGAGCATCGATCGCTCCGAGAGGAGCGGCAGGAGCTGCTTCGGACGCGCACGCCGGGACAGCGGCCAGAAGCGCTCGCCGCGGCCGCCGGCCAGGATCACGGGGTAGAGCCGCATGGTCCTCCTAGTATGCGCCGCGCGCCGAGAGCACCGCGGGGATCGTGAGCACGAGGATCTTGATGTCGAGCGGGAGCGAGTATCGCTCGACGTACTCGATGTCGAGTCGCATCCACTCGTCGAACGAGAGGTCGCTCCGCCCCCGGATCTGCCAGAGGCATGTGAGCCCCGGCCTCACGGAGAGACGCCGGAGCATCCAGGGCTCGTACTTCTCCACCTCTTCGGGAAACGGCGGCCTCGGTCCGATGAGGCTCATGTCCCCCACGAGCACGTGCCAGAGCTGCGGCAGCTCGTCGAGGCTCGCCTTGCGGATGAGGCGGCCGACTCGCGTGACGCGCGGATCGTTGTGGAGCTTGAACGCCGGCCCTTCCGCCTGGTTGAGATGGAGCAGGAGCCCGCGCAATTCCTCCGCTCCCACCTGCATGGAGCGGAGCTTCAGAAACGTGAACTTCCGCCCGCCGCGCCCCACGCGGATGGCGCGATGGAAGACGGGACCGGGCGAGTCGAGCTTGATCGCGGCCGCCGCGACGAGGATGACCGGGAGCGCAATCGGAGCGAGTAGCAGGGTCAGCGCGACGTCGAGGACCCGCTTTCCGCCGCGACGATACAGGCTCACGGGCCGCACTGTAGCATAGGAATGGGGCCCCGGCAGCGTCCACCGGGGCCCCGTGATGGTTTGTGGTCGCGTGGCGCTACTTGAGGATCGTGATCGCCTTGCGCTCCTCGTCGGCGCCGGCCCGGATGCGGACGAAGTAGACGCCCGAGCTGAGGCGCGCGCCGTTGGCATTGACGCCATCGATCCTCACGTCGTGGTATCCCGCCGCGGCGTCGTTCTCATCCTGGAGCGTGCGCAGGAGGCGTCCGCGCACGTCGAAGAGCTGCACGAGCACCCGTCCACGCCCCTCCGTATGGAATGTGAGCACGGCGGAGGGGTTGAGCGGATTGGGGGTGATGCTGACAGCCAGATTGCCCCCTCCACCCGCCTTGATCGTGAGCGTCAGCGACGTGCAGAACGAACCTCCGCCAAGAATGTCGCCCCGGAGGATCACCTCACGCTGCTGGGTTCCACTGATGCTCGAGAAGAGCTGCTGCAGGTCCTCCTTGCGGAAGCAGGCCGCGATCTCGTCCACTCCGTCGTTGTTCCGATCGCTGCTCAGCGAGGTCTTGGTCCCAAGGGCATGGATCTCAGCGACCGAGCCGGTCCCGTCGGACTGCATCACGATCGACGTCAGGTCGACGCTCTCGATCGCGAACGCGTCGGCCAACGGCTGAATCTGGACGCAGGTCGAGGGCTTTCCGCTTCCCAGGTTGACCGACTTGTTTCCCCCGGAGGTGAACGCGAGCGCAACGGCGCAGCCGGACCCGATCGTGGCCGTCGTCACGTCGTCATCGAAGAGCCCGCAGGGATTGGTGACCCGAAGCGTGACGGTGTACGTGCCCGCGGCCTGGTAGGTGTGGCTCGGATCGGACCCCGACCCCGAGGACGCGTCGCCGAAGTCCCACAAGTAACTCAGCGTTCCTCCGTCCGGATCCGAGGAGCCCGTCCCGTGGAACGCGAGGGGGATGTTCACCGCTCCCGAATAAGGGCCGCCCGCGCTCGCCGTCGGCGTGCGGCAGACGTTCGTGACCGTGATCGTGAACGACTTCTGGTCGAACAGCGTACCGTTGCTGGCGCGCACGGCGCCCGTGTAGGAACCAGCGTCCGCGAATCCCGGCTCGAGCCGGACGTTCCCCGTCGTCGGACCGGCCGTGGTCACCGTCATGAAGAGCGGGCCGGAGGTTTTCGTGAACGTGAGGGGCGCGTTGTCGGGATCGGATCCGATGAGGGTTTGGTCGGCCACCACTCCTTCGTCCACGGTCATGTTCGCAGGCTGCTGCAGCACCGGCTGGGCACTGTTCGGAGTCACGGTGACGGTGAAGGTCTTCTGGTCGACCAAAACGGGAGTGCCGTCGTCGCTGACCGCCACGGTGACCGAGTGCGTTCCCACATCGGCTGAACCCGGCGCGACGTGGACATTGCCATTCGTGCCGACCGTGACGAACGCGGGCCCGGATACCTTGGAGAACGTCAACGTGGTGGCCTCACACGCATCCGTCGCATGGAGCAATTGATCCGCCGTCAATCCCGCCGTCACCGTCATGTCCGCGGGCTGATCCAGAACCGGAGGCTGGTTCGACGCAGCCACAGTGATCGTGATGGTCTCGGAATCGCTGAGCGGCGGTGAGCCGTTGTCGGTGACCCGGATCGTGAACGGGAAGGAACCGGGGCTCTGCGGGTTCCAACTGAAGACTCCCGAAACCGCTCCAATCGTGGCCCCTGGAGCCGCGCCCGGGTCGAGCGAGAAGGTCAACAGGTTGGAGGGGATGTCCGCGTCCGTGGCCGTGGCGGTGAAGGTGACCGCCGTGCCAGGGCCGCATGCCACCATGTTCCCAATCGGATTCAGCACCGGCGCCTGGTTCACCTCGAGGACCGTAATATTGAACGTGGTCGATCCCACGCTCACGCCGTCCGAACAGTTGACCGTGATCGCGTACTGTCCCGGCCCCTGCGCCTCCGTCGGGCACCAGTTGAATTGACCACCCAGCGCCGTGATCGAGGCTCCGGCAGGAGCTCCAGCTCCAAGAGTGAACGTGAGCGTTCCCTGCCCGCCCGTCGCCGCGATCGGGACATTGAGACACGCACCCTCGTTCACCGTCTTGTCCCCCGGATTCGTGACCACAGGGGATCCGGTCTCATGGATGAGCACCGTGACCGCGAACGACTTTGCGTCGCTCAAGAATCCATCGCTCACGCGAGCGGTGATCGTGACACCGGCGACCTGGTTGACCGGCACCGGCCAGCTGAATAGCCCGCCCAGCGTGATCGTGGCCCCTGCGGGCGCTCCGGGATCCAGCGAGAACGTCAGCGTCGGGGCGGGTAGATCGGGATCCGTGGCCGTCGCTGTGAACGAAAGCGTGTTCCCCGCCATGATGGTCTTGTTGCCGATGGGGTCGAGCACAGGAGGCTGGTTCACCTCGGCGACCGTGACCTGGAAGGTCTCGACATCACTCGTCGGCGGGGTCCCGTCTTCAGTCACCCGAACCGTGATCGAATACACTCCCGGCCCCTGAGCTTCCGTCGGGCACCAGCTGAACTGGCCGTCTGTTGTGATCGACGCACCGATGGGCGCGCCCGGGTCCAGCGTGAAGACCAGAGCGCCACCGTGCGCCGGCGTGGCCGTGACCGTGAACGTGAGGCAGTTCCCTTCGCTCACCGTCTTGTTCCCGATCGGGGCGATCGAGGGAATCGCTTCATCGATGACCGCCGGGCCCAACCCATCCACGTCGGTCCAATCGGTCCCGCCGGCTGGCCCGGCCAGCTTCAGTGTGTTATCGAAGTCATTGCCGAAGCACGAGCTGCCGAAACTCGTCCATTCGGCACCACCGTTGGTCGTCCCGCTCCCATCGATCCTGTCGACGATGTCGATCTGGGGTGTTCCGGTCAATCCGGTCACGGTCAACGCGCAAAGGCGATACGTGCCGGGCGACCCGGGCACGATCCCCCCGAATCCGTTCTTGTAGTGGATCCCATCGGCGGGGTTGAACTCGCCGAACGGAACCGTTCCAAAGAGGTTCGAGAACCCACTGTAGGACACGGTGCCCAGACTGGCCTGCAGATTGACCACATACGAGATGATGTCCATGGCCGCGCCTGCATCTTGTGGACAGACGACGGGAGAGCCGTCCCGGTTGTGATCGGTCACGACCCACACATTCACGGTCGTTGGCGACCCGTTCGCGGCAAGACGGTCGCCGGGGTCGTGTAAGCCGTTGCCGTTCGCGTCGAGATACATGTACTGCGCGGCGGCGGGCGACGCCACGGCTACGAGCGCCGCGACGAGGAGCAAAGCTATGGCTGCACGGTTCGAGATCATAGCGTCCCCCTGAAACGACCATCCATGGGCGAGCGCCCGGGGGCCGAAGCCCCCGGGCATCCCACCGGTTTCGAAACCGACCTGCGGACCTTACTTGAGGATGGTGATCGCCTTCGCTTCCGTCCCTTCGACGGACTGGATCTTCACGTAGTAGACGCCCGACGCGAGCTTGTTCCCCATCGCGTCCCTGCCGTCGATCCGGACGTCGTGATAGCCGGCCGTCGTCGTCGCGTCATCGAGGAGCGTCTTGATCAGACGACCGTGCATGTCGAAGAGCTGCACCTTCGCCGCTCCCGCCTTCGTCGTCGAGAAGGTGAGCACGGCGGACGGGTTGAGCGGGTTCGGGTAGATGCTCGCGACGTGATTGCCGCCGCCGCCCGACTTCACCGTGTGATTCAAGGTCGTGCAGAACGATCCGCCCGTGAAGAGATTGCCCTGGAGGCTGATGGTCACGACCTGGGTTCCCTGGATGTTCGAGAAGATCTGCTGGAGGTCCGCCTTGGTGAAGCAGGCGCTGATCTCGTCGATGCCGTCGTTGTTCTTGTCGCCGCCCACGGCCGTCTTGTTGGCCACGGCGTGGATCTGGCTCACGGCGCCTGTTCCCTGGGAGATCATGACGACGGTCGAGAGGTCCACGTTGTCGATCGAGAAGCTGCCGTTCACCGGCTGGATCTGGAAACAGGTCTGAGGCTTGCCGGCGCCCAGCGAGGTCTTGTTGTTGCCCCCCTCCGTGAAGGCGAGCGCACTCAGGCAGGTTCCCGTGATGCTGGCCGTCGATGTGGCATCGGCGAACCGACCGCATGAGGTCGTCACGCGCAGGGTGACCGCATAGGAGCCGGCGGCCGCGTACGCATGGCTGGGCGTCGGTCCCGTTCCCGTGGTTCCGTCGCCGAAGTTCCAGGCGTAGCTCAGCGCGCCGCCGTCCGGATCCGAGGAGCCCGAACCGTTGAACATGACGGGGGCACCCACGAAGGCCGAGTACGGGCCACCGGCGTTCGCGATCGGAGCCTGGCACACGTTCAGAACCGTGATCTGGAGCGGTTTGAAATCGGACAGCTGCCCATCGCTGGCCTGAATCGAGGCAGGATAGGACCCACCATCCGCGAAACCGGGCGCGAGATGAATATTGCCCGTCGTCGAGGTGGTCGTCGTCACCGTCATGAAGAGCGGCCCGGTGAACTTGGTGAACGTGATCGGCGTGTTGTCCGGATCGGTGGCGGTCAAGGTCTGATCGGCCACGTCTCCCTCGGCCACCGTCATGTTGGCGGGGGCTTGGAGCACGGGCGGGTTGTCGCCCGGCGTGATCGTGATCGTGAACGAGGTCTGTGACGTCTCGATCCCGTTATCGGCGATCACCGACGCCGGGTAGGTGCCGAGCGTCTGGGAGATGGACGTGGAAACCCGGATGTTGCCCGTCGTCGCGTTGACGGTCGTGACCGACATGAAGATCGGGCTGCCCGCGCCCTTCGAGAAGTGCAGCGCCAAACCATTCGGATCGCTGCCGGTGACCGGAGTATCCACGATCGTTCCGGCCTGGATGGTGAGGTTCCCCGGGTTGTTGATGGTCGGCGCCCCAGTGCCCGCGGGCTGCACGGTGACGTTGAACGTCTTCGCGTCACTCAAGGGCGGCACGCCGTTGTCCGTCACGCGGAGCGTGAAGGGATAGACCCCTGCCTGGGGCACGTTCCCCAGCGGGTTCCATTGGAAGATATTGCCCGAGACCTGCACGCCCGACGGAGTACCCGGATCGGTCGAGTAGGTCAACCCGTTGGCCGGAAGGTCGGGGTCGGTGGTCGAGACCACGAAACTGAGGATGTGGCCGAAGTTGACCGTCTTGTCCGAAATGGGGCTGAGCACCGGTGCCTGATTCACCTCGTTGACATGAACCTGGAACGTGGCGCTGCTCGAGAGACTCGTGACGTTGTCCACCCCACTGACCGTGATGGAGTAGTCGCCCGGGCCCTGAGCCTCTGTGGGACACCAGGAGAACTGGCCGCCGGTCGTGATCGACGCGCCCGATGGCGGATTCAGGATCAGGAAGAAGGACATGGGGTGACCGTTGGGAGCCGACCCGGTCACGGTGAAGTTCAGGCAATCGCCTTCATT
>DATJGP010000203.1:0-7590 GCA_035494915.1 Candidatus Eiseniibacteriota bacterium
GGGGCGATCGCGCTCCGCGTCGCCGTGGTCGAGGACCAGGTGATTGGAGAGGTCTTGGGCCGGCTCAAGGAGCGCGGGGCGCCGGTTCTCAACCTCACGAAATCGGAGCCCACGCTCGAGACCGTGTTCGTCCACCTCGTCGGACGTGGGTTGGAGGACGAAGACATGGACGGGCAGGGCTAGCGTGCTTCCCGACGACTGGCGCGAGCGGCTGCGGCTCAACTGGGGCGCCGTCCTGGCGCGCGCCCGCGTGAGGACCGTCGCCTCCTGGCGGGAGAAGTCCTGGATCATCGGCGAGACGGTGTTCCCGTTCCTCGCGATGTCCGCCTTCATCCTCGTCTATCGCGGACTCCACGCGCCCAAGATCTACGAGGCCTTCGTCGTCCTGGGCGGCGCGATGATCGCGTACTGGAACAACGTGCTCTGGAGCATGGCGAGCCAGTTCTTCTGGGAGAAGGAGCAGGGACAGCTCCAGCTCTACCTCATGGCGCCCGTGTCGCGCATGTCCATCCTCTTCGGCATGGCCCTCGGGGGCATGATCATGACCACGAGCCGCGCGATCGTGATCCTCGCGGGGGGCATCCTCGTCTACCACGTGCCGCTTCCGCTCGACCGCGCGCTTCCCGCGTTCCTGATGTTCCTTTTGACCCTGGGCGCGGTCTACAGCCTCGGGATGATCCTGAGCAGCCTCTTTCTCCTCTGGGGACGAGAGGTGTGGCACACGGCCACGCTCTTCCAGGAGCCGATCCATCTCCTCTCCGGCTTCTACTTCCCGGTGCGGGCGCTCGGCGCGGTGACGGCGGGCCTCGCGTCGCTACTCCCGATCACGCTCGGGCTGGACGGCATCCGGCAGATCCTCTACGGGAAGGCGGCCCACGGACTCATCCCGCTCGTCTGGATTCCGCCGCTCCAGATCCTGCTCCTCGTCTTCTTCCTGTTCCTGGCGCACCGGTCGCTCGCGCTCATGGAGAATCTCGGGAAGCGGGAAGGGCGGCTCACGCTGAGGGGCGGATGAGCGCGACGGGAGGGGAGCATCCGCGCTCGCTGAGGCGCCAAGTCGACGTCGTCGCCGCGTCCGCGTGGCTGGGCTGGCAGATCGACGCGAACTGGGCGGATCCGCTCACGTTCCTCACCTTCTCCATCGCGAAGCCGCTCGCGACGAGCCTCATCCTCTATTTCATGGTGAAGATCGTTTCGCCCGCGAGCGCGACGGGCGATGCGTTCCTCTTCCTCTTCCTGGGGAACACGTTCTTCCTCTACGTGACGGAGGTCCTGATCGGCATCTCCTGGACCGTGTTCCGCGATCGCGAGGACTACGAAACCTTGAAGTACGTCTACCTCGCGCCCATGCCGCTTCGGTCCTATCTCTTCGGACGGGGCATGGCGAAGATGGCGACGGCGACCCTCGGAGTGATCTTCGCGCTCCTCTTCGGCCGCTTCGTGCTCCACCTGCCGATCGGGACGGCGCACACGCCCTGGGGCCTCGTGGTCCTTGCGGTCCTGATCGGTCTCGTCGCGGTCGCGTGGCTCGGGATCGTCCTGGCCGGCGTCTCGCTCGTGGTGGCGCGGCACAGCATCAACCTGAACGAAGGATTGAGCGGCGTCTTCTATCTCCTGAGCGGCGCCGTGTTCCCGATCGAGGTCTTGCCCGGCTTCGCGCAGCGCATCTCGCTCTGGCTGCCGTTCACCTACTGGCTCGAGCTCCTCCGCCGGCTGATCCTCGGTAAATCGTTCTCGAAGGCGCTCCACGGCGTGAGCGATGCGAAGCTCTGGCTCGTGCTGGTGATCTCGACGGTGGGGATCGCGATCTTCGCGTGGGTGTGGTTCCGCTTCTGCGAGCACGTGGCGCGCTCGCGCGGTTTGATCGACTGGAAGACGAACTACTGACGCGCGGCTATGAGGTCAGGCGGGCAGGGGACGGCGGGCCTTCTTCCGGAGCGCCTTGCCGAGGATCACGTTCACGGGGTGGCTTCGCGACAGCATCGGAAGCACCGGCGGCTTCCGGATGCCGAGCTTCCGGAGCGCGTCCTGCGCGGCCTCGAAATTCGGATTCCACGAGAGCGCCTGGTTGAAGCTCTTGATCGCGTCCGATTTCCGTCCCGCCAGGAAATGCACTTCGCCCAGGTTGTAGTAGTGCTCGGGACGGTGGTACTCGGCCTCGATGGCGCGCCGGCAGAGCTGCTCGGCGTCCGAGTACTTTCGCTCCGCGTGCGCGATCGCGACGCCGAGGTAGCTCAGGTACCCCTTCGAGCTCGGCTCCAGCATGACGGCTTCCTGGAAATGGACCAGGGCATCCCCGTAGCGACAGGCGTACATCATCCGGACCCCGGTCAGGAAGTGCTCCCGACCGATGGCGACGACGACGGCCAGCTGCTTTTGACGGCGCTGCTTCGGAGAGATCATGCTCGGCTCCAGGGGGAAGGTCGATCGTGCGGGCGGAAACGTTCGCAATACGCGTGCCTGAAAAGAGCCCCTCCAGGGGCTATTTGCATGCACCTCTAAGACACTACAGGACATCAAACTAGGGTAACGACTTCAGAAGGTCTAGACCCTCCTTCGGGCAGCTCGGTCCTGAGTCATGCGCAATAAGGCACTTGTCACCAGCGAATTGCGTCTTGTAAGGTGAGAGCCGAGGGTCAGCGCCACACACCACGGACCCGGAGGTACATGACGTCCCCCAGCTTGTCCGCTACGAAGACTGCGTCGTCGCTCGAATCACTTCTCAGGCCTACCCATTTCGTTTCCGAGCTTCGATTCAAGAAGAAGGCACACATCCTCGACGAGCTGGCGGCCGCCCTGGCTTCGGCCGGCGTGACGCGATCGCCGGACCTCGTGGCGGAGCTTCTGCGCGAGCGAGAAGCCCTCGGGAGCACGGGAGTCGGGAAGGGCATCGCCGTGCCGCATGCGCGCTCGACGCTGATCGCGGAGCGCGCGGTGGTGGTGGCACGGTCCCGGAAGGGGATCGACTTCGAAGCCGTCGACGGGGAGCCGGTGCACCTGCTCTTCCTCGTGGTGGCCCCGCCGATGGAGCGGGACCCCATCTATCTCAAGGTGCTCGCGGACGTCGTACGCGCTGTGCGGCTGTCCCGGACGCGTCAGAAGCTGAGCGATGCGCCCGATTTCGAAACCGTTCGGGAGATCTTGATCCATGCCGCCTCTGAATGAGCAGCTCGACGCCCTCGTCACGCTTCAAGACATCGACCTCATGCTTCGAGACTCCCGCGATCCGGAGATGGCGACCCACGAGGACCGCCTCGGCTTCGCCCGGGAGAACGTCAAGGGCCTGGAGAAGACCCGGGAGCGGCTCCGTAGCCAGATCGACGAGCCGCTGCTTCGCACCTACGAGCGGATGAGCCCGAGGATCCCTCGGCTCGTGGTGCCGGTGGAGGGGCGGGTCTGCCAGGGCTGCAAGATGAGCCTGCCGACCTCCTCGGCCGCCCGAAACATGCCGGGCACAACTATTGAAACCTGTGAGAACTGCGGGCGAATCCTCTACCGAATCTAGAAGCTTTGAAGGGCTCCGATCGGGTATAATTACGGGCGTTCCGGCCCTCGCGGCCAGCCCCCGTCGACCCGATCCGAAGGCAGTAGCGAATGTTGAAGAAGACCCTGGCTTCGGCCCTCGCCATCCTGGCCCTGGGCATCGTCCTCACCTGTCTCGCCCGCTCCGAGCCTCCTCCGCCCACCGTCGTCGGACCCACGCAGATCCTCTACATGGATGCCGATTCGGTCTACTTCCTGCGCAGCCAGGAGTGGTGGTCGGGGAACGTGAGGCACCAGGAGAAGCTGCTCCTCCATGGCCTCAAGATGAAGTACTGGCGGGACCACCTGCCCGACGATATGCGGCTCGTTTTCGACGAGCTGGGGTATCCCACGGGGAGGGTGCTGCTCACGCCGTACGGACATACCGAGGAGCACTGGTATTACGGTCCCGCGGGTCCGCCGCTTCGCTTCCGGGATGGAGTGCTCCTGGATGGCGACCGCTTCGACGCGCTCCGGTCGGGACGCTGATCTTTCCGGACCACCCCGCGCTCCACGTCGTCTAAAATCCAGGCATCGCGCATGCTGCGCCGAGCGCCATCCGGCCAGGGGGGGTGGGAACGATGCCGCGGGTCCATGGGAAGGGCGAGTATTGGCGACGGTTGAACACACCCAGATGTCGTTGCGACTTTGGCTCGCGCGCGCGGCGGTCCTCGTGACCGCGGCCGCGACGCTGCTCGCATTGACCGGCGCACGCTCCGCGGACGCGCCGCCCGCCCCAGGGGACCTCGAACAGCTCGCGCAGGCTTCCGTCGATCAGCCGTTCCAGCTCCCCGACACGACCGATGACGGGGAGGACGATTCGGACACGCTCGACGTCGTGCCTTCCACCGCGCCGCAGCAGGCGTCGCCGGACACCTCGCAGGCGCCGCAGTCTCCGGCTCTGGACGAGACGCCCGGCTTCAGGCCCGATACCTTGAACGCGGTTCCTCCGGGCGCGACGGCCGACTCGGTCCACACCGGTGCCCAGCCCGATACGCTCCGCATGCCATCGGGCGTGCTCTTGACCAACCCAGATGCATCTCCGACCCCGACGACGCAGGCGCAGCCTCAGGGCGCGCATCCTCCTGGTCCCACGATACCGGAGAAGAAGCCGAGATCCGGAATCCTCGGCATCCATCCCATCGCCATCCTTGTCGGATTGGCGGCGCTCCACATCGCGGTCACGCATCTGGCGGAGTGATGTCGCGACGGGGGACGAGTGAGGGGAGCGGCGCCACGCTGCGCGTCCGCTGGAATCCACCCGACTTCACGCTGCGGGAGCCGGCGGAGCGCGTGCTCGCGGCCGCGGTGCGCGAGCTAGGGCTCGCGGGCGTGATCCACGACCTGCACGTCTTCATCGACGCGGCCAATCGGGACGACCACGCGTACATCGAGTGGAACACGCACGACCATCGCGCCGCGCGGCTCTGGTTCGCGCTCGGCAACTTCGTGACGCCGACGCGGCGCCGCATGTGGTCGCGCACCTGGGCGCGCCGCTCCGGAACGCCGCCGTTGATGGTGCGACAGTTCTCAGCGCGCAGCTTCGCGGAGGCTTGCCTCCACGAGCTCTGCCACCTGAAAGACGATCACGAATCGGGTGTCGATCTCTCCGGCCACCCGGAGTCGGATCGTGAAGCCCTGAACGAGCTCTGGAACGTGTGGATCGACGGCCGGCTCAATCGCCGCGGTCTGCCGGCCATGTCTCGCGGCGAGCGCCGGCGCGTCTTCGCGCGGACGCTCGAATCGACGCCGCGCTATGCCGCGGTCGGGGAGCGCGTTTTCCGCGCGCTCTGGCGGGCGGACCATCTCGGACCGCGCGAGCTTCGCGCCTACCTCGAGGAGCTGAAGGGACCCCGCGGCGACGTAACGGCTCGGAGCCGTCGGAGGCGATGAGCGGGGAAGCGACGCTGCCCACGCCCGTGCGCACGGAGGTCGATCGCCTTCGCTTTCTCGTGCGCGCATCCCGAGAGCTGGCCCTCCTCAAGCGCGACGCCCTCGTGCGCCGGGCGCGCGACCTCCTGCTCAGCACCGGCTCCTTCTCGGAATTGAACCTCTGGGTGCTCGACCCGCGGACCGAGGTCCTCTATCCGTGGGCCCTCGGAAACACCCCCGTGGTGGGTCGCAGGCCGCGGCTCCAGGTGGGGCAGGGCGTCGCGGGACAGGCGTGCGCCGAAGAGGCGCCCGCGTTCCTCGAGGGCGTGACCGAGTCCGTGTTCGTCTCGGAGGAGTGGGGCAATCGCCCGCGCACGTTGCTGGGCGGCGTGCTCACGCTTCCCTTGAGGCGCGGCACCGAGCCCTTGGGCGTCGCCGTGCTGGTGAAGGCCGATCGCGATCCCCTGCCGGCGGAGGAGATGGAGTTCTTCGGCGAGCTGGGCGTGCAGCTCTCGATCGCCTTGGGCAACGCGCGGCTCTACGCCGAGGCGATGCGCGAGAAGGTTCAGAACCAGCTCCTGCTCGAGCTCACGACGCAGATCTCCAGCAGCCTCGAGATGAACCGGCTGCTCGAGCAGATCCTGGATCTCGTCTTCCAGGTGGTCCGCTACGACGCCGCCGGCATCTACCTCGTGGACAAGCGCACGCAGTGGATCCTTCGCCAGACCCTGCGCGGCTACGATCCCGCGCGGGACGAAGCCGTGCGCCTGAAGGTCGGGAAGGGTTTGATCGGCTGGTGCGTGAAGACGGGGCAGGGAGTCATCGTCTCCGACGTGACCACAGATCCGCGCTACATGAACGCGCGTGACGAGACCCGGAGCGAGATGGTGGCGCCCATCCGGATCGGGAGCGAGGTGATCGGCGCGTTCAATCTCGAGTCCGACGAGCCGGACGCATACGAGGCCGAGGATATGGAGCTCCTCATCGCGTTCGCCTCGCAGGCCGCGGTCGCGATCGAGCGCACGAGGCTCCACGAGGAGGTCCTGGAGAAGCGGCGGCTCGAGGAGGAGGTCACGATCGGGCAACGCATCCAGCGCACGTTCCTGCCCGAGCGGAACCCCGAGCTGCCGAACTTCGACATCGCGGGAGCCAACTATTCCTCCGAGCTCGTGGGGGGTGACTACTACGACTTCATTCGGATCGCGGATCAGCAGCTCGGCGTGGTGGTGGGCGACGTCTCCGGGAAGGGAATCGCGGCCGCGCTGATCATGGCCTCGTTCCGCGCATCCCTGATCGCCGAGATCCGGAACAACTACGCCATCCGCACGATCATGACGAAGGTGAACCGGCTTCTGTGGGAAAGCGTGGAGGCGGACCGGTTCGTGACGGCGATGTACGGCGTGCTGGACATCGGCGCGCGGCGGTTCACGTACGTGAACGCGGGACACAACCCGGGTTTCCTGTATCGCCAGGCGACGGATCGGTTCGACTCACTCGACGCGACCGGACCCTTGCTGGGGACCCTCCAGACGGTCTCGTTCAAGGAGCGCACGGTCGAGATCGGCCCCGGGGACGTCCTGGTCCTCTACACGGACGGGGTCACCGAGGCCATGAATGGGTCGCAGGAGTTCTTCGGCGAGGAGCGGCTCCAGGAGGTGGTCCGGCGCCGGAAGAGCGAGCCGGCCGCGCTCATAGTCCGGGGGATCTGGGACGCCGTCCGGGAATTCCGGGAGGGGGACCAGGACGACGACCTGACGATCGTGGTGCTGCGGGGGACGGGATAGCCGCGGGGCTTTGGAGGCGGGCGGCGCGCTTCGGGTCAAAGAGAAGCGGGCGGCGCCGCCTCTCGGCCACGCCGCCCGCTGAAAAAATGGAAGTTCCCCGTGTAGACCGTATCCTGAACGACCTGTTGTAAGGCCCAAAAAACCCACCGGCGAACGCCGGGTCAAGCCACCCAGGTGACGCGAATTACAGGGAACTTCACACCCAATGCGCTAGAGCTTTAGACTCGCGATCTGGTAGAAAGTTCCACTGGAACGGGGGACGCTCCAGAGCCACTAGAAGAATTATAGCTAAGTAGCTGCAGAAAAGTCAATTGGATTCGTGCCGGAGTGGTGAAATTGGCAGACGCGCGGGACTCAAAATCCCGTGGGAGCAATCCCGTGGGGGTTCGATTCCCCCCTCCGGCACCAACTT
>DATJGP010000204.1:0-14894 GCA_035494915.1 Candidatus Eiseniibacteriota bacterium
GTTCTCTGCGGCGAGCGCGCGGCGACCCCGGTTCTCAACACCGGAACGCTTCACACCTAGCTCATGGCGCCCCGCAAGGCATTCCTGCTCCGGATCGATCCGGAGCTGTGGCGGGCGATCGAGGCCTGGGCGGCCGACGAGCTACGGAGCGTGAACGGGCAGATCGAGTATCTGCTCGCACGCTCCGTGAAGGACGCCGGCCGTCTCAGGACCTCGAAGACTAGAGAGCGTCTTCGTCCGTCGGAGGCGGAGCCTGGTCTTCATCGTTCGCCGGAGGAGGAGTCTGGTCCTCGTCCTGGCCATCCAGATCCGGAGGAGCGCTCTGCTCGTCCGGGCGATCCTTCAGGTCCTCGCGATCGTCCGAGCGATCCTTCAAGTCCTGGCGGTCCGGATCGTAGTTCCAGTTCGGCGGAGGAGGGGGAAGCGCCGGACGATCCTCGTGCTTGAAGTACGGGCCTGAATCACCCTCGCCACTGAGATCGCGGCGTCCTTCATCTCGGTCGTCCCTGAGATCGTTCCGGAGCTCGCGCCTGTCTTCGCGCAACTCCCTCCCGCTCGCAAGCGCGTCCTCCCTCGTCAGCCTCGAAAACTCCCGCAGCAACCTCCGCTCCCGATCGAGCGCCCACGGCGCCCCGCGGTTCACGTCGGTCTCGATGGACGCGAGCTCGCGCACCACGCGCCGCTCGCGCGAGAGCCGTGCGCGCGTGGCCATGGCGTCGCGGCGATCGTCCCAGCGCGGGCCCGTATCGTCCCGGTCCCGCCGAGCTTCCCCGCGATCGACCCCGAGATCGTGGCGCGACTCCACCAGCTCGAGCTGCATCATTCGTTGAAGCTGAACGCGCGCACGCCGCTCCTCGAAGCGGTTCCCCATCTGCTCCGCGCGCGTCAGGCGCGTGAGCTGCCGGTCGAACCGGCGAACGTCGGCCCAGTCGCCGCTCCGGTCCCACCGGTCCTGACGCAACTCCTGCCGGTCGCCACGAATCTCCCCGCCGTACTGCGCCTGGGCCTTCGGGGCAAAGAGCAGGAATAGCGTCGCGACGGTGCCCGCCGCGATGGCCGCCACGATCCATGGGCGTTCGTAGGTTTTCGTCCACACTGTGTCGGCGCGCATCGCGTCTCCTCCGGCTCGGGGCGTTGGGGCACAACGAGTTCGGCCCGCTGGGCGGACCGATGCCGGAGGTAAGGGCAACTAACGTGCCCGGGCGGAAGCCTCGTGGACGGTCTGGAGGAGGGGCTGGTCGAGGCGGATCTCGCGGACCGGTCCGTAGCTCTGGGCCACCTTCCGGATGGCGGCCGCGTTTCCGATCATCACGATCGAGAGATCCTTGGGATCGGGATAGACGCGCCGGATCACGGGAAGAATCGCCGCATCGGGCACGGCCCGGATGCGCTCGACGTACTGCGTCGCCTCCGTGATCGGGAGGCCGTGGTACGCGAGCTGACCGAGCCGGGTCGCGATCTCGTCCTCGGTTTCCAGATCGGGAGGATAGAGGCCGCTCAGGTAGCTCTTCACGGATGTCACCGTCGCCGCGTCGATCCCCTTCTCCCGAAGCTCGCCGAGAAGGCGGATCGCCATGTCCATCGCGCGCTGGGTGGAGTCGGTCTTCGTGAAGCTCGAGATCGCGATCGATCCAGGCTGGCTCAGACGCATGACGCGGCAGCGGACGCCATACGTGAGGCCGCTCTTCGTGCGCATCTCCCGGTTCAGGATGGACGTGAAGCGTCCGCCGAAGGCGGTGTTGGCCAGGTCGATGACGTCGCGGTCGGGATCCTTCGTGGCGACACCGCGATTGCCCATCCAGAAATAGGTCTGCGTGGCGTCCGGCTTGTCGACGAGGAGCACGCGCCGTCCTTCGATGCGCTGCGTCGTGGGGAGGTCGGGAACCGGGTTGGGCGCGCGCTTCCAATCGCCGAACGCCGCCCGGAGCCTCGACTCCATGCGCTTCGAGTCGAAGTCCCCCACCACCGTGAGGATCATCCGGTCGCTCCCGAACTGGCCCCGGTAGCACGCGAGCACGTCGTCGCGCGTGATCGCCGCCACGGTGCTCTCGTCCCCGTCGGGCGGACGCCCGTACGGATGGCTCGGGAACAGATAGGCGAGGCCGTACTCGCCGAGCACGTCCCATGGATCGTCCTTCTCGGCCTTGAGCGCGTCCACCGTCTGAGCCCGGAGCTTCACGAACTCGGAATCGGGGAAGAGCGGACTGCGAAGCGCGTCCCGCACAAGCTCGACCATGAGCGCTTCGTCCTTCGCCATGAACTCCCCCGAGACCCAGAAGGTCTCGTAGGAGCCTCCGGTCCCAAAGGTGGCGCCGGCGCCGTCCGCGGCCTGCGAGATCTGGAGCGCCGAGCGCTTCCCCGCTCCCTTGCGAAGCATGGACCCCGTGATGGAGGCGAGTCCTTCCTTGCCGGGCGGGTCGACGAGCGATCCTCCGCGCACGGTGACCTGGATCGCGATGAGCGGCAGGTCGTGCTTCTCCGCGAGCAGGATGCGCGCACCGTTCGAGAGCGTGATCTCGTGATTCTTCGGGAAGACGATCTCCGCGCGCGCTGAGGTCGCGAGCGTGACAACGAGCGCCAGCGCGGCGACCGCGGCCACGTGCCGCTGGAAGGCGCGCTTCATGGCTTCCCCCGTCCCGCCGAGGGCTTGTCCGCGCCCGGCTCGTTCTCGGGGACCAGCGTCCCGACCGTGCGATTCTTCTCCGTGAAGAGGCGCTGCGCCGCCTCCTGGACCTTCTGCCGCGTCACCTTGTCGTACCGCGTCGGCGCCGTGAAGAGCATCCGGTAATCGCCGCGCAGCGTTTCGTACCGTCCGAGCGCCGAGGCCTTTCCGTCGATCGTCTTGAGCGAGCGCCAGTAGGACGCGAGGCGGATCGTCTTGGCCTTCTGGAGCTCCGCCTCCGTGACGCCGCTCTTCGCGACGCGGGCCAGCTCGTCTTCGAGTGATGCCTCCGCGGCCGCGATCCCCTTGTCGGGCGAGACCGTGACGAAGAACGCGTAGATGCCGGGATCGAAGCCGCGCTGGAGCCAGGAGTCCACGTCCACCGCCACGCGGTCGCGATCCACGAGCCGCTGGTAGAGCCGCGACGATTCTCCCGCGGTGAGAATGAGGTCCAGGAGCTCCTCCGCCTCGGCGTCCGGGCCGTCCGCGGCTCCGGCGTGATAGCCCACTTCCAGGAGCGGCACCGGGGCGGGGCGACGGATCTCCGTCCGCCGTTCGCCGAGCTGCGGCGGCTCGATGGTGCGCACCTCGGGGGGCGGCGGCTGCGCCTTGATGCCCACGAAGTACTTGTCCATGATCGCCATCACCTCGGGCCCCGTCACGTCGCCGACGACGACGAGCACCGCGTTGTTGGGCGCGTAGTAGATGCGGAAGTATTCCTTGAGGTCGGCCATGGTCCAGCGCTCGATGTCGCTCGGCCAGCCGATCGTCGGGATCTGGTAGGGATGCGCCTCGAACGCCGTCGCCATCACCGATTCGTCGAGGAATTGCTGATTGTTGTTGTCCACGCTCGTCCGCCGCTCGGAGTACACGACCTCGCGCTCGCTCTGCACGGAGGTCGAGTCGAACGTGAGGCAGCACATCCGGTCCGCCTCCATCTTGAGCACGAGATCGAGCGCGCTCTTCGCGAACCAGTCGGAATAGACGGTCACGTCCTGCGTGGTATAGGCGTTGTTCTCGCCGCCGTTTCCCTCCATGACACGGTCGAACTCGCCGCTCGGATAGTTCTTGGAACCGAGGAACATCATGTGTTCGAAGAAGTGGGAGAGCCCCGTGATGCCGTTGTGCTCGTTCCGGCTCCCCACCTTGTGCCAGATGTAGACGGCGACGTTCGGGATGTCGTGGTCCGGCCAGACGATGACGCGAAGGCCGTTCGGGAGGGTCTTGGCGACGACGTCGGAGCCGATCGCGCTCTTCTTGGGGTTGGGCTTGGAGGTCTCGCGCGGCTGGGCCGTCGCCACCGGCGCGGATGAGAGCGCCAAGAGGACGGTCAGGAGCGCGGCCGAGACGCGCAACCGGGCCAGTGGACTGCGTTGAGCCATTCTTCGAAACACGGCGTTCGAATCCTCCGTAAGATCGACGAGTCTAGTACCGGTCGGGGTCCCTGTCACGCGGCGCCCCCCGGCCCTATAGTGACCGCATATCGAAGGCCTCCCTCCGGCGAGATCGCCGTCGGGGGCGTCACGACATTCCAACAGGAGGAGCTGGATGCCCACCATGCACGAGATCGATTACGAGATCCTGGGCGACGACATGCAGTTCGTCCGGATCATCCTGGATCCGGGCGAGGCGGTCGTCGCCGAGGCCGGGAGCATGATGTACATCGAAGACGGAATCCAGATGGACACGATCTTCGGCGACGGCTCGCAGCCGAATCAGGATTTCCTCGGCAAGCTGGTGGGCGCGGGCAAGCGGCTCCTCACGGGCGAGTCGCTCTTCATGACCGTCTACCACAACGAGGGACGGGAGCGCCGCGCCGTCGCCTTCGCCGCTCCCTACCCCGGGAAGATCGAGCCGCTCCACCTTCGGGAGCTGGGTGGCGAGATCATCGCGCAGAAGGATTCGTTCCTCGCCGCCGCGAAGGGCGTGAGCGTCGGGATCGCGTTCAACAAGCGGTTCGGCGCGGGACTCTTCGGCGGCGAAGGCTTCATCATGGAGCGGCTGACCGGCGACGGCTGGTGCTTCGTGCACGCGGGCGGCACGCTGGAGAAGCGGCAGCTCGCGCCGGGCGAGACGCTCCGCGTGGACACGGGATGCCTCGTCGCGCTCCAGCCGTCGGTCTCGTACGACATCCAGTACGTGGGCAAGCTGAAGAGCGCCCTCTTCGGCGGCGAGGGGCTCTTCTTCGCCACCCTTCGTGGACCCGGAACCGTGTGGCTCCAGTCGCTGCCATTCAGCCGGCTCGCGAGCCGCATCTACGCCGCGGCGCCGCAGACCGGAGGACATCGGCGCGAGGAGGGCGGACTGCTCGGTGGCCTCGGAAATCTCCTCGACGGCGACGGGAAGTAGCGGATTCAGGAACACGGGCGCTGCGCCTACCGGCGGCGCAGCGCCCAGAAGATCAGCGAGAGGACCACGCTCAGAAGGAGCGACGTTCCGAGCGGGATGTAGACCTTCCAGTTGTCTCCGCCGAAGCGGAAGTCGCCGGGCAGGCGCCCCAGCCACGACATGCGCGGCCCCCACGTCAGCACCGCCCCGAGGAGGAACAGCGCGGCTCCGACGACGAGGAGCACGCGCCCCCAGGATTCGTTCATCCCACAACGGTACGCTCAGGGCTTTCGCTCCCGCAAGGTGACGGTGCCCGAGCCCGTCTCGATGCCGATCGTGCCGCGCCCGTCCCCGAGCCGGCCCACCAGCGCGTCGTGCTTCCGCACCTGCGTCTCGAGCGCCAGCTCGGAGCGGATCCCGCCGCTTCCCGATTCCACGGATACCTGCGCGCCGACGCCGGGGGGGAAGGAGACGTTGATGTCGCCGCTTCCCGATTCCACGGTGAGCGTCGACACGTCGCCGGCCAGATCGAGGTCGATCTCGCCCGATCCGGTATCCATGGTGACCGACCTCGAATCCACGTTCTCCAGATCGATCGAGCCCGAGCCCGTATCGATCGCGAGCGTTTTCGCCGTCAGATTTTCGCCGGCCACCTCGCCCGAGCCCGTGTCCACGAGTACGTCCTCGGTCGTGCGCACATCTTGAAGGTGGACGCGCCCGGACCCCGTGTCGATGTTGAGCGTCGCATCCGTTCCGATCACCTCGACTTCGCCCGAGCCGATGTCCGCGTGAAACGGACCGTGCAGATCCTCGGCGTGGATGGGCATCGAGGCCCCGTCCACGAAGACGTCGGCGTCCACCCGGGCGACCGATGCGCTGCCGTGCCCCCAATAGACCATCAGGTTGGTCCCGGCCGGGACGAGGAGCTTCACGTCGGCGCTCGCCTCGATCCCGTCGCGGCCGGAGATGGTCATCCGGCGTCCCTGTTCGTGCTTGTCGTCCCCAAAGGTCCCGTCGTCTCTCACGCGCATCGTGGTCGTGGAGCCGTGCCCCATGGAGCGGTCGAGCACGTGGTCTCCCGGATACTGGACACGAAGGGTCTGGCGGCCGCGCACCGACCCGGTCAGGACCTTGAGCTTGGCGGCGTCGGGCCCCTGAATGTCGACCTCGGCGACCACGCCTGAGCCGGTCCCAGGCACGATCTCGAGTGATCCCACGAGGTTATAGACCGATACCTTGTTGCCGGTGATGGTGTAGCGGACCGGGGCGGCCTGGGCAGGGGATCCTACGGAGACCCCCATGAGGGCGAGAAGGAGGCCCGCAGCGGGGGCTCCGGCCTGGGTACGTCGAAGGCTCATGCGTCGCTCCTTTCGAGTTCTGTTGCAGGGACGCCTGTTGAGAGGGTCCCGGGGCTGAAAACGTTGAGGCCCGATGGGGCCAGCCCCTAGACTCCCTACGAGTCCCCCGCCAGCCTGGTTTCCAACCCTTGCCCTGCCCCAACTGTCCAACTCTGGCGACACCGGGGCCCGAGAGAGATCCAGGAGTGACCGCGTCGACCACACTCGGATTAGTCGTGCCGCAGGCCATCGATAGAACCGACGTCACGCGCGCCCAGGATGGCGACACGCGCGCGTTCGAGCGGCTCTACCGCAGCCACGTCGCGCGCGTCCACGGACTCGCTCGCCGGATGATCGGCCCCGAGCACGCGGCCGAGGTGACCCAGGACGTCTTCGTGAGGGCCTGGGAGAAGCTCGGGACGTTCCGCGGCGAGTCGGCCTTCGGAACCTGGCTCCATCGGGTGGCGGTGAACGTGGTGCTCCACCGCCGGGCCGCGCTCAAACTGGAGCGGATGCGGTTCGACGAGGACGAGGAGGCGCTCGACGTCATACCGGCGCCGGTGCGCCACGCGACGGCCGAGTTCGGCATGGACTTCGACCGCGCCATCGACAAGCTCCCGAGCGGGGCGCGCGTGGTGTTCGTGCTCCACGACGTGGAAGGATTCAAGCACGAGGAGATCGCCGAGTTCCTCGGCATCACCTCGGGAACGACCAAAGCGCAGCTGCATCGAGCACGGATGATCCTGCGCCAGCACCTCACACGGTGAGACGGAACGAACGATGAGCGATCGCTATACCGATCTGATCTCCGATTATCTCGACGGGACACTCGACCCGGGAACCCACCGGCAGGTCGAGCGACACCTCGCGGGCTGCACGGAGTGCGCCGCGCTCCTGAGCGACTTCGAGCGCGTCGTCGGACGGGCCCGCATGCTCGTCGAAGAGGACACGCTCCCCGCCGAGGACCTCTGGCCCGGCATCGAGGCGAGGCTCCGCCGAGCCGCGAATGCGCCGCTCCCGGTTCCGGTCAGGATCACGGCGGTGCCGGAGCGCCGCTCGCTCAAGCCGCGGATCTCCTTCACCATTCCTCAGCTCGCCGCCGCGTGCCTCGCCCTCGTGGTCCTGTCGGCCGCGGGCGCGTTCTATGTCGGCAGAGGCTCGCGCAAGGCCGAGACGGCCCCGATCGCCCAGCTTCCGGCCCCGGCCGCGGCCACCATGGTCGAGAGTCAGGACGCCATCAAGGACGTGGAACGCCTCAGGGAGCTGCTCGCGTCGCGTCGCAACGATCTCAATCCAGCGACGGTCGCCGCGCTCGAGACGAGCCTGCGCACCATCGACAGCGCCATCCGCCAGGCGCAGCTCGCGCTGGCGGCCGATCCCAAGAACCCGTATCTGCGTGACCACCTCGACGACACGATGCGCCGCAAGGTGGACCTCATGCGCCGAGCCACCATGCTCGCGAGCGCGGACTAGCGAACCGGAGAACCCAAACACCATGAGCCTGCCCGTCGTTCTCGCCGCCGCCGCGGTTCTGTCGCTCGGATCCGACGTCGACACCACCTTCGCCGTGAAGCCGGGAGCGGCTCTCCAGGTGGAGAACTTCGCCGGCGAGGTCGTCCTGAGCGCGTGGGACAAGAACGCGGTGCGCATCCAGGCACCCGAGGCCGGCGGCGAGCGCGTGGTGGTGAAGCCCACGACCCGCGGGCTCTCCATCAAGACGGGCTCCAAGCACGTGGCCGAGGGCTCCGTGGATCTCAGGATCACCGTGCCCGCCTGGATGGACCTCGACGTCTCGGGAGTTCAGACGGACGTCTCCATCGACGGCGCGCGCGGGCGCGTTCGGGTCGCGACCATCCACGGCGACATCGCGGTGTCCGGCGGACGCGGGCAGATCGAGCTGAACGCGGTGGATCAGGACATCCACCTCGCCGACGCGTCTGGCGTCGTGGTCTCCGAGACGGTGAACGGGGACCTCACGCTGCAGCGGATCGAATCGGACAGCGTGGACGTCTCCACGGTGAACGGAGAGATCTTCTACGAGGGCTCGCTCCGGGCTCGCGGCGTCTACCGATTTACGAGCCACAACGGCGATATCGCGGTCGCCATTCCGCAGACCACCAGTGCCACCGTCAACGTCTCCACCTTCTCCGGCGAGTTCGCCTCCGACTTCCCCGTCACACTTCAAGAGTCACGCCCCGGCCGGCGCTACTGCTTCACGCTCGGCAAGGGGGGCGCCCGCGTGGATCTCGAGTCCTTCCAGGGCACGATCCACGTCTTCCGCCCCGGCACCCGCGGTCCGGTCACCGACGTCGAGAACCAGCGAATGCAGCGGCTTCAGGAGCGAATGGAGCGGGTGAAGGAGCAGTTCGAGCGGAAGCATGAGTACAAGCATCTCAAGAAGTCGGTGAAGAGCGATAAAGACGCTGACGACGACTCCGATGATGACGACTCGGATTCGGAGGACGGTAAGTAGGTCTGCGGTGACTGGGCCGGCGAGGGGAGGGTGTGAGGGTCCTGGACAGCGCGTCCCGGCGCTCGCTATCGCACCCCTGCGGTGATTTTGGTCGGCGCCGGGCGTGCATTATCCAGGACCCTCACACCCTCCCCTCGCCTTCCCTGACTCCGAAGAACTCCTGCGGTCCTTCCGGTTCCTAGGCGGCGGTCCAGCCGCCGTCGACGTAGAGTTCCGAGCCTGTCATGTAGGAGGATTCGTCGCTTGCCAGGAAGGCGACCGCATTCGCTACCTCTTCCGGGCGGCCCACTCTTCCCATCGGGGTGTGGGTGAGGATGTAGTCGCGCATGGGATTGGGGGCGCCTTCTTCTTTGAGGAAGGGGGTGACCATGGGGGTGTCGATGAAGCCGGGGTGGACTGAGTTGACCCGGATCCCCTCCTTGGCGTAGCGGAGGGCGGCGCTCTTCGTCATGAGGCGGAGGGCGCCCTTGCTGGCGTGGTAGGCGATCGCGTTTCCGTTTCCGCCTACGGTTCCGTAGATGGAGGCCACGTTGACGATCGAGCCCTGACCCGCGCGCTTCATGGCCGGGACCGCGGCCTTCATGCCTAGCCAGGCGCCGGTCTGGTTGACGGCGATGACTCTCTCGTAGCCCTCGAGCGTTTCCTCTTCCACATCCTCGATGCGCGCGATGCCGGCGTTGTTGACGAGGACGTGGAGACCACCGAATTCACGAATCGCGGCCTGCACGACCGAGCCCCACTCGGATTCGCTCGAGACGTCGTGGTGGCGATAGATCGCGCGGCCGCCCGAGGCGCGGATCGCGTCCTCCACAGCCTTTCCTTCGGCATCGAGCACGTCGGTGACGAGCACCGACGCGCCCTCCTCTGCCAGCTTGACGCAGCACGCGGCGCCGATGCCCCGAGCGCCGCCGGTCACGATCGCGGTCTTGCCATGGAGTCGTGACGACATCACATCCTCCGATACGGCCGGTAGACTGGGTGCCAGATCATCGCTCGCACGCGCTCCTCGACCTCCTCGGGCTTCCGTTCCGGCGCGACGCCCTCGGAGATGAGTACGGTTCCCACTTCCAGGGCGACGCGGAACGAGATGTCCCGGAGCTTCGACAGAGGCGGGTAGATGGAAGTCCCGGCCCGGGGGCTCGCGTCGGTGCACTCGTAGACCGCCCTGCTCGCGGCCGCGAAGGCTTCGTCCGTGAGGCGCTCGGCCTCGACCGCAACCGCCCCGAGCCCGATCCCTGGGAAGACGAGCGCATTGTTCCCCTGTCCAATCTCGTGGTCGACGCCGCCGATGCGAACGGGCTCGAACGGGCTTCCCGTTCCAACCACGGCGGCGCCGCTGGTCCACCTGAGAAGATCCGCCGGAGTGGCTTCGCACTTCGACGTCGGATTGGAGATGGGAAGGATCACGGGGCGGGTGCAATGCTCGTGCATGGCGCGCACGATCGCCTCCGTGAACGCGCCCGGCTGCCCCGACGCGCCGACCAGGACCGTGGGGTGGAACTTCGACACCACCCGATCCAGGGTCCACGGTCCGTTCCCTCCCCAGCTCCGGACCAGCTCGGCCGGCGCGGCGAGCGCCCCCTTCTCCGCCTCGAGACCAGGACGGTCGTCCACGATCAGCCCCTTCGAGTCGAGGCAGAGCACGCGCGAGGAGAGCTCGTTCGAGGGCACGCCGGCGTCGGAGAGAGCACGGCGCACGGCCAGCGCGGATCCCGCGCCGGAGGCGCCCGCTCCGAAGAAGAGGATGCGCTCTTCAGCAAGAGTTCGGTGCACCTGACGGACCGCGCTCCGGATGCCGGCCGTGACCACCGCCCCCGTTCCCTCGATGTCGTCGTTGAAGGAGAGGATCCGGTCGCGATGGCGCGAGAGGATGCGGAACGCGTTCCGGTTCGAGAAGTCCTCCCACTGGAGGAGTGCGTCCGGAAAGACCTCGCAGATCGCCTCCACGATCTCGTCGATCAAGGCGTCGTACTCCTGGCCCCGCACCCGCCGCCGCGGCACGCCGAGGTAGAGTGGATCGTCGAGGAGCGCCTGATTGTCCGTGCCGACATCGATGTCGAGCGGCAGGCACCGCGATGGATGAAGACCCGCACCGGCGGTGTAGAGGGCGAGCTTCCCGATCGGTATCCCCATCCCCCCAACGCCCTGATCGCCGATGCCGAGAATCGCCTCGTTGTCCGTCGCGACGATCACGCGCACGTCGGGCGGGGCCGCCTGGCGAAGGATCTCGGCGATGCGCCCGCGATCGTCGATCGACACGTAGACGCCGCGTGGACGCCGATAGATGTGGCTGAACTGCTCGCACACCTTGCCCACCGTGGGCGTGTAGACGATCGGGGCCATCTCTTCGAGGTGGTCCAGGAGGAGACGATAGAAGAGCGTTTCGTTGCGATCTTGAAGGGATGCGAGGAAGAGGTAGCGCTGAACGTCGGAGCCGGAGCGGAGGTAGTTCTCGTAGGCGCGGGAGCGCTGTTCTTCTTCGGTCGCGACGCCCGGGGGCAGGAGCCCGTGGAGATGGAATGCGTCGCGCTCTTCCGTGGTGAAGCAGGTGCCCTTGTTGAGGAGGGGATCGTCCAGGATCGCTTCCCCCTCCCCGTTCACGGCCCAGTAGATGTCCCGGGTCCGGGGATCGGTGCGTTCCTCGAAGCGGATCATGTCGGGAGTATAGGTCCACTCCTCGCCGGCCACACGGTGGCCGGAAGTACCATCGTCCGACGGCTCTAGGGGATCGCGCACTCCTTCCCAGCCATGCGGCGGAGGAGTCCGGCCTGCCCGATGTGATACGCCTCGTGGAACTGGAGAAAGTGGAGCTTGTCCGCGAGGGTGTCCTCGCCCCGCTTCGCGAGGAGGCCCTCGTCGTCGAGCCGCGCGAGGCCGGCCTGGATCCGCTCCTGCGAGCGCCGGAAGTCGGCCACGATCGACTCGAACGGCAACGAGTCCCTGGTGTCCTGCACCGGGCGCGAGCCGCGCTTGAAGCGGTCGACCCGGTCCGCGTCCCACACTTGCGCCTCACCGAGGAGGTCGAGGATCGCGCCCCGGCTCGCCACGATGTGCGCCGCGACCCAGTTGAGGCAGTTCCCTCCCGCGGGGGGCTGCACCAGGCTGTCCTCGTGGCTCAGCCCTTTCACGTTCACTCCGAACGCGTACGCGTCGATTTCGAAGAGGCGCTGAAGCTGACGCAGGCTCACGACGGCTCCTTTCTAGTGGGCGGGGCGCGACGCTCGGGCTCCTCCGAACACGCGCTTCAAGAGGCGATAGATCAAGGTCAGGGCCAGGATCGCCGCGACGAGTAGGATCGCGGTCAAGACCAGCGTGAGTACGGGGTGCGTCGCGGCGAGCCAGGCGAGGCCGATCGCGATCGCGTCCTCGATCGTGCTCAGGATGCTGTTCGAGATGGGCTCGGGGCTCGTGTTGACCGCGGCGCGGGCGGAGGCTTTGGTGCCGTGCGACGTCAGCGCGACGCCCCCCGCGAGGAGCGCGGCCGTGATGCGCCACGGCTCGTGGATGCCGGCCACCGCGGCGTAGGCGAGGATCGCCGCGGCCGGTGGGCGGATGAACGTGTGGACGGCGTCCCACACGTTGTCGAAGAAGGGTACCTTGTCCGCGACGAACTCGACGACGAAGAGGACCAGGGCCACCGCGATCACGACGGGATGACTGAGCGCCGCGAGCGACGGCGGGAGCGTGGCGACGTGGAAGCGCTGGAGGATACCCAGCGTCGCCACGGTGGCGTAGAGATTGAGTCCGGCCGCGAACGAGGTGCCCGCGACGAGCCCGATCCATTCGGTCATCGGGCTACCGCGCCGGCCGCGTTTCCCCGCGCCGCACGATGGCGAACGCGATCAGCGCGACGACGAAGAAGACGAGGAGCGCCCACGCGACACCCTGGAGGGTCTGGATGATGGTCCGGTAGATCTCGAGGCCGATCGAGGGGGCATCGAGCGGCAGCGTCTTTGCGGCCTGGTCCGGGCCGTAGCGCTCCGGATGAACGTACTGCTCCAGCTTCCAGATCTGCACGCCCGACGAGATGCCGACCACGAACACCGCGAAGAGAAGGAAGCGGTGCCACCCGTCCGCGATCTGCTCGCCGATGATCCGGTCGAGGATCTGGCGGATCGGCTTCCGGAAGAGGAGGACGACGAGCCCGGCGGTGGCTAGGGCGACGAACAGCGTGAGGAGAAGGAGGACGAAGAACATCGATTCCCTTTCGATGGGGGTCGTGGGCTACGCGCCGGGCACGAGTCTAGCCGAGAGTCGGCATTCCGGCGTAGAGTTGCTTCCCAGCTCCCGAAAACCGGGACGACCCCGAAACGGAGGACTCCATGACGGCAACTCTGAGACATCCGGCGCGCGCCGCAACGCGCCGCCTTGGCATCGTGCTCGCGGCCGCAATCCTCGTCTCCATCACGGGCTGCAAAGGCGCCACCCCGATCCGCGACCTCCTCAACAACGCGGCCGCCCAGGACGGCAAGATCGTGCGCATCGCCGGCAAGGTCGAGAACTCGGCGGGAGCGTTCGGCTACGCCGTCTACCGCGTGGACGACGGCACGGGCAAGATCAACGTGGTGGCCAAGACCGGCGGCGCCCCCGCCCAAGGTGCCGAGGTGGGCGTGGAGGGCACCTTCCGCCAGGCCTTCACCATCGGGACCGACGTGGTCGCCGTGATCGAAGAGAGCAAGCGATCCACTCGTTGAGTCCCGGCCACTAGATGGCTGACCGAAAGCCCGGGATCGCCCGAGCGGAAATCGCGATCACCGCCATCCTGTTCTCGCTGGGTGGGGCGGGCATCAAGGCCTGCTCGCTCACGAGCTGGCAGATCGCCATGTTCCGCTCCGCGATCGCCGCGGCCATGTTTCTCATCTTCCTCCCGGAGTCCCGCCGGGGCTGGACCCGGTGGACCTGGATCGTGGGCGCGGGCTACGCGTCCACGATGCTGCTGTTCGTGATCGCGAACAAGCTCACGACCTCGGCGAACACGATCTTCCTCCAGTCGACGGCGCCCTTGTACGTGCTCCTCCTCGGGCCGTGGCTGCTGCGGGAGCGGAACCGGGCGTCCGATTTCCTCATCATGGCGATCCTCGTGGCGGGACTCTGCCTCTTCTTCGTGGGGCACGAGAATCCGTGGCGCACCGCGCCCGATCCGTTTCGCGGGAACCTGCTCGCGTGCATCTCGGGCGTGTCCTGGGCGCTCACGATCATGGGGATGAGGCTCCTCGGCCGCGAGCGGCACGACACCCCCAACCCCACCGTGCCGGCGGTGCTCGCCGGCAATCTGATCGCGGTCATCGTGGCGCTCCCGTTCGCGGTTCCGATTCCGGCGCTGGGACGCGTCGACGCGCTCGTCCTGCTGGGACTGGGGACGGTGCAGATCGGGCTCGCGTACGTCTTCCTCACGCGCGGGATCCGCAGCGTCCCCGCGTTCGAGGCGATGGTGATCCTGCTCCTCGAGCCCGCGCTCAACCCCGTGTGGGCGTGGCTCGTGCATGGCGAGCGCCCCGGCGCCTGGGCGATCGTGGGAGGCGGTCTGATCCTGGGAGCGAGCGCCCTCAAGACCTGGAACGACGCGCGACTCGCGCCGGAGGTCACCCCCGCGTGACGCGCGGGCGGAGGACGCTCCTCGCGATTCTCGCGACCGTCCTCGCCGCCCTGACCTGGCCCCTCCTTCCACCGCGGTGGAAGCCGCCGTCCGCGGCGGCGCACCCGGCTCGAAGCCGCGACGAGGCGCTCGAGCGGATCCGCAGGCTCCGGGCGCTCGATGACTCCGCCGCGCTCTTTGCCCCCTGCAGCACGATGGTCCTGGACCATGGCGCGAACACGGCGCGCGTCTACGTGCTCCTTCACGGATTCACGAATTGCCCTCGCCAGTTCGGAGATCTCGCGAAGCTCCTCTACGACGACGGTGCCAACGTGCTGGTCCCGCGAATGCCTCGACACGGGATCGCGGATGCGCCGCACGACGTGCTTGCCTCGCTCACCGCGGACGAGCTGGTGGGGCTATCCAGTGAAGCGGTCGACATCGCGCACGGCCTGGGCGACCACGTCAGCATCGTCGCTCTCTCCTCGAGCGCGGTGGTCGCGGGCTGGCTTGCCGAGC
>DATJGP010000205.1:0-17752 GCA_035494915.1 Candidatus Eiseniibacteriota bacterium
TTCCTCACGTTCACTCCGAGCGAGTTCTGGGCGCTGAGCCTGCAGGCCCAGGACCGCGACTTCGACGCCGGCAGCATGAGCTACTTCTTCAAGACCACGTTCAACATCGGCCCGCACGGGCAGCACCCGTTCTAGATAGGAGAGAGATCATGAATCGAATCACAGCATGGGCCGCGTTTCTCGCGCTCGCGATCGTGGCGGCGCCCCAAGCCGCGCGCGCGGAGAAGAAGATCTACGTCGTCACCACCACCGAGGACCTGGCCTCGATCACGAACGAGATCGGTGGCGACCTCGTCACGGTGGAATCGCTCTCGAAGGGCTATCAAGACCCGCACTTCGTCGACGCCAAGCCGAGCTACCTCGTGAAGCTGAAGAAGGCGGACGTCTTCGTGGAGGTGGGGCGTGACCTCGAGGTGGGCTGGGTGCCCGGCCTCCTCAACAGCGCACGCAATTCGAAGATCCTCCCCGGCGGCACCGGCTTCGTGGACGCGTCGAAGAACATCCAGGTGATGGAGCTGGGCGGGCCGGTTGGACGCGAGCAGGGTGACGTGCATCCACTCGGGAATCCTCACTACTGGCTCGACCCGGAGAACGGGATCGTCATAGCCGCGGCGATTCGCGACGGCCTCTCCCGCGTGTCCCCCGCCGGCGCACCGACCTTCGCGTCCAGGTACGCCGACTTCGAGAAGCGCGTGCGGGCCAAGGAGGCGGAGTGGAAGCAGCGCGCGAAGTCGATCGGCCTCACCGGAATGAAGGTGGTGACGTACCACCGCTCGTGGCCCTATTTCGCCCGCGCGTTCGGGTTCGAGGTGATGGACTTCGTCGAGCCGAAGCCGGGCGTGCCCCCCACACCGAAGCACATCCAGGATCTGACCACGGAGATGAAGGCTCAGAGCGTGAAGCTCCTCCTCGTCGAGCCCTACTTCGATCCCAAGATGCCGCAGCAGATCGCCCGGAACACCGGCGCGGCCCTCGTCATCCTGCCTCCGTCGGTGGGCGCGACGAAGGACGTCACGAGCTATCTGGGCCTGTTCGACGCCCAGCTCGCATTGATCCAGAACGCGCTCACGGGAAAGGGGTCGTGATGGACGCCCTACAGCTCCTCCTCTGGCCGCTCCTCGCCTGCGTCGTCATCGCGGGCATCCATGCCTATCTCGGATTCCACGTCGTCGAGCGGGGGGTCATCTTCGTCGACCTCGCGCTCGCGCAGGTCGCTGCGCTCGGCGCGACGATCGGGTTCCTGTTCGGCTTGGACCTCCACGATCCCGCGTCGCATTACCTCTCGATCGCGGCGGTCGTCGTGGGCGCCGGACTTCTCGCGCTGTTGAAGGCCGAGAAACGGCGCATCCCGCAGGAAGCGTTCATCGGCATCGTGTACGCCGTCTCCGCCGCCGCGGCGATCCTCATCGTGGATCGCACGCCGGAAGGCGCGGAGCACATCAAATTCATGTTCGTCGGCAATCTGCTCGCGACGTCCCCCAAGGAAGTCGCGACGCTGGCCGTGCTCTACCTCGTGATCGGCGTGCTCCACTTCGTCTGGCGCCGGCCGTTTTTCGCGATCACGCAGGGCCGGTACCGCGAGGCTGGACTCACGCGCGCCGGCGTGCGCTGGTGGGACTTCTTGTTCTATCTCACGTTCGGCCTCGTCGTGACCCAGTCGGTGGCCGTGGCCGGAGTGCTCCTCGTGTTCTCGTACTTGATCGTGCCGTCGGTGATCGCCATGCTTCTGGCCGACCGGGATCGGAGCCGGCTCATGGTGGGCTGGATCGTATCGGTGCTCGTGAGCGTCGGCGGGATGCTCGCCTCCTATCACTTCGACCTGCCCACGGGGGCGACGGTCGTCACCACGTTCGGGGTGGCGCTCGCTTTGACACTGGCCTGGCGCGGTTTGGTTGGGTCCCGGAGCGTCGCGATGAAACCCGAGGAGCGCTCCGTGGCGTAGAGGGAGGGTGGGCTCCGCGGAGGTCCCCCCTTGCGGAACCCGGCCGGTCCCGAGCGAATAGGAGGAAGATCCATGAATCGCAAGTTCTGGATAGCCCTGGCCTTGGGCCTCCTCGTCTGTCTCGGGATCGGCTACTGGTGGACCGCCCGCCTGGACATCCCCAGTCCCAAGCCGTGGTGGTACGGCAAGGATGTCGTCGTGCGAATCCAGGTCTGGGAGCGTGGCAAGGACATGGCCACGGTGTCGATGACCATGGCCAAGAAGGCCCTGGACTGGGCCCACGCGTTCAACGTCAAGTCCGACGTCGAGGTCGGGCTCGACGACCACTTCAACATCAACGACGTCTGGGGCAAGGTCCAGCGGCTCCCCAAGGGCGAGAAGTTTCACTTGGCCGAGGATGAGGCGGACGTCTACGTCTGGATCGAGGAACGCGGAACGCCGCCGGACAGCACGTGGCGGCCCCCGGTGGACTCGACGAGGGCGGCGGACTTCTAGAGGGTGCGGTCCCAGCGCACCTAGGCTCCTCCCCCGGGCGCGGGTACACTCCGCGCATGCTCGCCGATCTCGCCAAGCGAACCCTCATTGGGACCCGCTGGGAAGAACCGTTCCGCTATCTCCACGCCAAGCTGACCGGGCATCGGGGCAGCCTCTACGATTCACAAACGATCGCCGTCATGCGCCGCGTGCTCCGCCCCGGCGAGCTTGGCGTCGATGTCGGGGCATTCGAGGGGGCATTCCTGCGGCACATGATGCGAATCGCTCCCGGCGTGAAGCACTACGCGTTCGAGCCGAATCCGGATCAGTTCGCGAAGCTAGCGGCTCAATTCCCTGGGATGAACGTCCGTCCGTATGCGATCGGTGCGGAGCCCGGCTCGGCCACGTTTCACTGCATGGTCGAGCACCCGGCCTTGAGCGGGTTGAGTGCCCGGGAGCGAGATCACGCAGGCGAGGAGCGGCGCGAGGTAACGGTTACGGTCGAGACATTGGATCGAATGCTTCCGGCGGATGCCCCTGTGAGACTAGTGAAGGTGGACGTGGAGGGTGCGGAGCTAGGCGTGTTCCGGGGTGGAATGGAGACGCTTCGCAGGAACCGTCCCTACGTTCTCTTCGAATGCGGAATCGGAGGGGCGGATTATTTCGGATCGGAACCGAGTGCGATCTTCGAGACACTGACCGAGGCAGGGCTCAGGATCTCCCTGCTCGGCAGCTGGCTGGCTTCTGCGGGCCCACTGAGTCGGTCTGAGTTCGTGGAGCAGTTCGACCAGCGGCT
Organism: Candidatus Eiseniibacteriota bacterium; assembly: GCA_035494915.1. Classification (GTDB taxonomy): domain Bacteria; phylum Eisenbacteria; class RBG-16-71-46; order SZUA-252; family SZUA-252; genus WS-9. The sequence continues at coordinate 3,213 of DATJGP010000205.1, forward strand.
GAACTACTTCTTCCTCGCCCATCCATAGCCAACTTGCCCCGGGGCAAGTCGAGAAACAATTCACGAACAGAACGGCCCCGCTCACCATGCGGCGAGCGGGGCCAGCGCTGCTCCAGTCACGAGCCCTACGGCAGGAACCGCTCCGGATGCGCGATCTTCTCCGGCAAGTACGTATCCATCACGTAATTCAACCCATGCGCCGCCAAAGCCTGCTGCTCAGCGCGAACCCCCATGGACATGAGCTGCTCCATGGCCTTCACCCAGAGCTTGTGATGCTGGAAGAAGGGGTCGTTCTTCACCGCGTCCTTGGCGCGCTTCACGTCGACGTCCTTCAGCGGGTGCGTCGGAAGCTTGTAGTCGATGATGTCCTGCGGCGTGATGCCCAGGAACCTCGCCTGCGGGACGCAGAAGAACTCGTTGATGTGGGCCGCGTTGCCGGAGCCCACCTTGAACGTGCGATAGATGTTGCTGATGCCGTAGGGGTCGCCGTCGACGAAGACGTAGACGGGGATCTTCATCGAATCGGCGAGCCGGCGAATGAACCGGCGGCAGGCGCGGGTGGGCACGCCTCCCATCGAGACCAGGATGCAGTTGGCCTTCTTCCAGTAGCCGTGCTTCACGAGGCGCTGGAACATGCCGGCGGTCTCGATCACCAGAATGAACTTGGCCTTGGTCTCGAATTTCAGGTCTTCCACGGAGATCGGAATCGAGTAGGCGCCGGAGCCGAACTGGGTGCAGTCGATCCGGATCGCCTTCCCCGTGTCCGGGTCCTTGTCCACGACAACCAGCGTGCCCGCGACGTCCCCGCCCTTCTCCTCGGGGACGAAGCCGAGCTGCTCGCGGTTCACCTCGAACAGGGCCTCCACGTCGTCCATCACCGTGTCGGACTCGGTCTGCTCCAGGAACCGCGCGTCGTCCCAGTTCTTGGAGACGTAGTAGGCCTCTCGCTTCGTGGCCATGTCGTCGGTCTCGACCAGCGTCTTCGACAGCGCCATCATCCGCAGCGTCTGAGCAAACGTCTTCACGGTGTTCACCGTGAGGGTCCGCTCCTTCTTCTTGCCGCGGATCTCGAAGTAGCCTTCCTTCTCGAGGTAGCGCACGTTGGCGAGCGAACGGATGGGAAATTTCAGCGAAGGCGTCTTCTTCTTGAGGATGGACTCCTCGACGGACTTCGCCTCTTTCTTGATCTTGGGTACGACGTTGGTGTCGCTCATAGCTTCCGGCTCCGCTCCAGGGTGTCCTTCAAGGTCGCGCAGACCTTTTCCTTTTCCTTGTCACTGATGGCCAGGATCTCCTGCAGCGCGATCCCGATGTGCGGGATGTACTTCTCGATGTAGGAGCGCTTCTTTTCCGCGTCCGCCTCCCGCATCCCGCGCCGGATGAAGATGCCGAGCTTTCGCCCGACGTCCTGCAGCGCGAGCTTGATGTCCTTCATGATCTCGGGATAGGACGCGACCGCCTCCTTCGACTCCGACGTGAACGGCACCCAGACCGAGGCGATGTGCACCATGACGATCATGGGGCCGAGCGGCAGCGCGCCACGCGACTGCTGGATGCCGTACGCCTTCCAGTTCGTCTGGAGCACCGACTTGGTGACCGCGCAGGCGGACTGCTGGTACAGGAGCGGCACCCGGTTCGCGAAGCGGATCAGCGTGATCGGCTCGTCGGCCGGAAGCTGCTCCGCACCGAAGGCGATGGCCGCCTCCACGAGGAACGGATTTCCGCGATAGACCGACGGCGACCGCGATGTCGCCGCGTAGAACCGCGCGTCGATCTGCTTCTTCAGTCCCTCGAGCAACAGCTCCTCGCCGATCGGCGAGAGCACGTTGGACGGCGGCGCCATGAGCTTCGTCGCCTGGATCGCCTTGTAGAGCGCTTCGGCCTGCTCGCGCGCCGCCTTGTGCGTCGTCATCCCGGCGGAGAGGCCGGCCGTGCCTGCGATCTCCTCGGCGACCGCGAGGCTCACGCGCGAGAACTCGCTCGTGAGGAACCCGCGGAGGTTCTTGGCCTTCGTGTCGTGGAGCATCTTCAAGAGGATGCCGAGCTCCACCCCGTGCGGGTGCGGCTTGATCTCCTGCGGGGGCTTGGGAAGCTCCGCGGCGACCCGGGGAAGCTCCGTCCGCTCACCGGTCGGCGCCACGTACGTGATCTGCGCGTGCGGGTTGGCCATCGCGGTTTGCTCCACGTAGCCGTCGACCGAGTGGCGCCCCTTCTTGTAGGTGGCCTCGATCTCGAGCTCCACGCGCGTGCCGTGCTGGGGCGTCCACTCGACTTCGTGATCCGCCACGACGACCGGCGCGTTCCGCCTCGTGTCGATCTGGATCTCGAACTTGTGCGCCGGTTTCCCCGCGCCGATGCGCGAGATCACTGTGATCGGCTTTCCGGTCGTGAGCTGGCCGTACATGCCGGCGGCCGAGATGCCGATCCCCTGCTGGCCGCGCGACTGGCGCAGCCTGTGGAACTTCGACCCGTAGAGAAGCTGGCCGAAGATCCTGGGGATCTGGGCCTTCACGATGCCCGGGCCGTTGTCCTGGACTGCGATCCGGTAGCGGGTCTCCGAGATCTCCTGGATCTCGAGCAGGAGGTCGGGAAGGATGCCTGCCTCCTCGCACGCGTCGAGCGCGTTGTCGACGGCCTCCTTCACCGTCGTCAGCAACGCTTTCGCGGGACTGTCGAATCCGAGGAGATGGCGGTTCTTGGTGAAGAACTCGCTGACCGAGATCTCGCGCTGCTTCTCTGCGAGATCGGTGGCCGTGAGCCGCACGATCTTCGGCTGCTTCTTCGCCGGCGCTTCGGCTTCGGCGGAGCCGGACTTCCGTTTCCTTCCGGTGGCGGCAGCGGGTTTTCCTGGGATCCGTTTCATTTGTGCGTTCGCCATGGGCTCCCGTCCGGTGAGGTGTCGATGCGATGCATGGAAACCGCGCAGAAAGTAACCGCTGGCCGAGCGAGGGGCAAGCATTGCGCCGTCAGCGGAGCCACGTAGGTACCCGACCCGGGGTGGTCCGCACCGCCCTCGTCGGTACTCAACTCGCCATTTCGCACCGCGTTCCCTCCGGATCGAGCCAAGCGACGGCCATGGCCGTTGCGCGCCATGCCCCGGGGTACGCATGGCACATGCCTTGCGATTCGCCGAGCGCCGAATCGATTCCCAACCCCCGGACGCAGAGGTGCCCCGTGAGTGAGACCGGCCAGAAGAAGCGTACCCTGGCGTCGATCCTGATCGACGGCGGGATCGTGACTCCGGAACAGGTGGATGCCGCGTTCCAGCAACAGCTCGAGACCGGCCGCCTGATCGGCGAGAGCCTCGTCGAGATGGGCTTCACGACCGAAGAGAACATCGGCTGGGCCCTCTCCAAGCAGCTCGGCATTCCCTATGTGGACCTCGCGTCGGGCGCGGCCGACATGGATCTCATCCGTCGCTTCCCCGAATCGCTCCTTCGCCGCATTCAAGCGATGCCACTCTTCCAGAACCCGGAGGAGATGGTCATCGCGATGTCCGATCCCACCGATCGCGAAGCCGTCAGCGAGATCGAGCAGGCCGCCGGCGTGCCGGTCTCCCTCGTCATCGGATGCCCGGCCTCGATCCGCCGGGTGCTCGACAACGTCTACGGACCCGAGCGGCCGTCGCGCGATGCGAAGACCGCGCGGACGACCGCCGCGGAGGCGGCCACGATCGCGGCCGCGTCCAGCGGCGAGCAGCGCCATCGCGTCGTGTGGGACCGCTCCGGATCGACCTTCTTCCTCTATCACGTCCACACCGCGCGCGGCGAGCGGGCATCCGAAATCCACTTCGTCCCCGAGTCGGGGGGCATCTCGGTGCACTACCGCACCGACAAGGGACTCGAACCCCGCGGCGTCGAGCAGCCGGAGACGATGCTCTATCTGCGCACCCGCCTCGCGCACCTGGGCGCCCCGGATCTCGACAATGGCGACCTCGCCGTCCAGGGGCACGTGGTGGCGGATCTGAGCGGCGAGCGCGTGCACGTGGGCGTCTGCCATGCGCGCGGCTCTTCCGGTGTGACGACCGTGCTGCGGCTCCATCCCGATCGGGTCCAGGCGCCCGATCTCTCGACACTTGGACTGTCCCCGCTCGGCGAGGCCGAGATTCGCGAGTTCATCGAGGGCCCGGAGGGGCTCGTGATCGTGTACGGCCCGCCGCGCGCGGGCGGCTCGACCGTGCTCGCCTCGCTCGCGTCTCTCGCCATGCGGCCCGAGCGCAGGGTCGTCGCCTTCGAGCCGTGGCCCACGGCGCCCTATCCGACCGAGGTGACACGGATCCAGTTCCCCGTGGGCGACCGCTCGAGCGTGGACTGGCGGCAGGTGGCGGTCGGACTCGGGGCCGACGTGGTGGTGCTCGACGATCTTCTCCTCGGCGACTCCGTGGCGGAGCTCGTGGACGGAGCCGCGGTGGGGCGGCTCGTCTTCGCGCGTACGGGATGGATCGACGGGCGGGCGCTCCTCCAGCGGCTCGCGGACAGTCCCAACGGGCGCTCCGTGCTCCGCGATCGGCCGTTCGCCATGATCGGGCTCCCGACCGCGCGCCACGAAGGCTCGTCCGCTTGGGCGGTACCCGAGGAGTCCGAGGCTCGGGCCGGCATTCTCGAAGTCACGATACTCAGCGACGAGGACCGCGAGCGCCTCTGGAAAGGCCAGGTCCGCTGATGCCCGTCGATATCCAGGCGCTTCTCAAGGCGGTCGTGGACGCGAAGGCCTCCGATCTCCACATCTCCACCGCGTCTCCTCCGATGGCCCGCATGAAGGGCGAGATCGTTCCGTTCCAGGCGCCGCCGCTCGACCCCAAGGAGACGCGCGACGCGCTCTATACCCTGTTGACGCCGGCCCAGAAGGCCGACTTCGAGGAACGGCACGAGCTCGACTTCGCGATCGAAGTTCCGGGCATCTCCCGCTTCCGCGCGAACTACTTCGAGCAGCGCCGCGGCGTTGGCGCCGTCTTTCGGGTCATCGCGACGAAGGTGCCGACCCTCGAGGAGCTGAAGGGGCCCGCCATCCTCCGCGATCTCGCGTCCAAGGAGCGCGGCCTCGTGCTCGTGACGGGACCGACCGGTAGCGGCAAATCGACCACGCTCGCCGCGATGATCGACTACGTGAACGCGACCTTCCCCAAGCACATCATCACGATCGAGGACCCGCTCGAGTTCGTGCACGAGCGGAAGCGCTGCCTCATCAACCAGCGCGAGGTGGGGGCGCACACGGGGAGCTTCGCGGCCGCGCTTCGAGGCGCGCTCCGCGAGGATCCGGACATCCTCCTCGTGGGCGAGCTTCGCGATCTCGAGACGACGTCGCTCGCGATCACCGCGGCCGAGACGGGGCACCTCGTGTTCGGCACCCTCCATACGAACTCCGCGCCCAAGACCATCGATCGCCTCGTCGACATCTTCCCCGCCGACCGCCAGGCGCAGATCCGCACCATGCTGAGCGAGTCGCTCGAAGGCGTGGTGGCGCAGACCCTGATCCCAACCGCGGACGGCAAGGGACGCGTGGCCGCGCACGAGATCCTGGTCGGCGTGCCCGCGCTCCGGAACCTGATCCGCGAAGGCAAGACCGCCCAGATCCCGAGCATGATGCAGGTGGGGGCCAAGGACGGCATGGTGATGCTGGATCAGGCGCTCAAGGATCTCGTGACCTCGGGCAAGATCACGGCCCAGGCGGCGCTCTCCCGGTCCACGAATCCGAAGCTGTTCGAGAGCGGGATCGCCGCCTCGCAAGCGGCTCAGTCCGCCGCCGCGCGTTGACCGGCCTTCGGGCCGCGTGATATCTCTGGGGGGGTGCCCTGCGCCCCCCCCATGCGACTCATCCTCTTCGACATCGACGGTACGCTCCTCAGGGACGGAATCGCCGCCAAGATCGCCTTCGCGCGCGCGCTTCGCGACACCTACCAGACGTCCGGTGCCATCGAGGGCTTTAGCTTCGCCGGCATGACCGACCCCGAGTGCGTGTCGGAGATCATGCGACTCGCCGGTATCGACGAGCGCACCATCCTCGCGCGCCGCGAGGAGTGCCTCCGACGGTACGTGGAGCTACTCGCCATCGAGGTCCGGGAGCACCAGGACGCGCATCTCTACCCCGGTGTCCGCGAGCTGCTCGAGCGGCTGAACAAGCTCGACAACGTGCTCGTGGGACTCCTGACCGGCAACGTGCTCCAGGGAGCGCAGCTCAAGCTCCGGCGCTGGAATCTGGAGCCCTATTTCCGCTTCGGCGCCTTCGGCGACGACCACGAGAATCGATCCGTGCTCGCGCAGATCGCGCTCGACAAGGCTCGAGCCCTGTCGGGCCGGCCGTTCTCCGGAGCGGAGACCACGGTCATCGGCGACACCCCGAAGGACATTGCCTGCGCCCGCGCGATCGGCGCGCGCGCCGTCGCGGTCGCGACCGGCTCGATCAGCCGGGAAGCGCTCGCTGCCTGCGATCCGGACGCGCTCCTCGACTCGTTCGAGGACCACGAAGCCGCCCTTCGGGCGCTCTTCCCGTGATCGGCGCGGAGCCCTGCGCGCTGCAGATCGGAGGCTGATCTGCCGATCTCTCCCGAAGACCCCCTCGGGAGGATCCTCATGCGGCTGCACATTCTCGTTCCGGTCCTGATCCTGGGCTGCGCCCTTCCCGCCATCGCGGGAGACGCCGGGCCTCGCCCATGGAAAACCATCCGCGATCCGCGCGCCCCCATTCCGGCGCCGGCGTCACGCGCGGTGCTCGCGCGCGGCGACCGCTTCGAGATCGCGACCCCGTCCGGGTCCCGCACGGTCTTCTTCCGCGGACTCAATCTCGGCGCCGCGTCCCCGGGGCACTACCCCGGCGAGTTCGCGATCACGAAGGAGGACTACCGGCGCTGGCTCCAGTTCGCGCGCTCGATCCACGCGAACTCGATCCGCGTCTACGCGCTCCATCCGCCCCGCTTCTACGAGGCGCTGCGCGAGGAGAACGAGGCTCACCCGAACGATCCCATCTGGCTCTTCCAGGAAGTCTGGACGGAGCTGCCGGAGGGGAACGACTTCTGGGACGAATCGTTCACGCAGGGGTTCGAGAACGAGCTCCGGCTCGCCGTCGATGCGGTGCACGGCAACGCGATCGTGGACGAGCGGCCGGGACATGCCTCGGGGCGCTACGAGGCGGACGTGTCCCCCTGGCTGGCGGGCTGGATCATCGGTCGCGAGTGGGAGCCCTACGCCGTGCGCGAGACGCAGAGGCTCCATCCCGACATCACCGACTGGAAGGGCACGCGGTTCAAGGTCGAGAACGGCACGGCGATGGAAGCCTGGCTCGGGCGCGTGTGCGATCTCACCGCGTCCTACGAGAAGGTTCATTACGCGCGCGCGCACGCGGTCTCGTTCGTGAACTGGCCGACGCTCGACCCCATGCGGCATCCGACCGAGACCGAGCGGGGCGGCGCCGAAGCGGAGCACGACGAGGACGCCTATTCCGTCGATCCGTCGCGTCTCGTTCCCGTCGATTCCGCCACGCTCACGTCGGGCTTCCTCGGCTACTTCGCGAACTACCATGTGTATCCCTACTACCCGGACTTCATGAACCTGGACCCGGGCTATCAAGCCTTCCACGACCGCCACGGCGCCTGCTCGTACGCGGGGTATCTCGCGGATCTGAAAGCACACACGAAGGGGATCCCGCTCCTCATCGGTGAATACGGCGTGCCGACCAGCCGCGGTGTAGCGCACCAGCAGCCGCAAGGCATCCACCATGGGGGCGCTACGGAGGCGCAGCAGGGTGAGGAGGACGTTCGGCTCCTCGAAGACATCGCCGAGTCGGGCGCATCGGGATCGCTGCTGTTCGCGCTCTTCGATGAGTGGTACAAGGTGAACTGGCTCGTCGAGCGGAGCGAGCGCCCTCGCGATCGCGATCCGCTCTGGCTGAACCGTCTCGACCCCGAGGAGAACTACGGTCTCCTGGCGTTCGACCCTCCTCCGCCCGTTCGCGTCGATGGCAAGACCGGCGACTGGAGCGGAATCATCCCCTACGCGGCCTCCGACGCCGCGACGAGCGGGTCTCCGCTGCGCGCTCTCTACGTCACGTCCGATCAGACCTCGCTCTATCTGCGGCTCGACGTCGCACAGCGAAAGCCCGCGGTGCGCACGTTCGGAATCTCGTTCGACGTGCTCGATCCCGCGCGCGGCGACACCCGCCTTCCGCAGCCTCTGCCCGTCACGTGGAATCGCGGCGCCGAGCTCACGCTGCTCGTGACGCCCCCGGCCAAGGGCAGTTCGCGCGGGGGCGCGGAGCTCTATCAGGACCGCGCGATGAACGCTTCGTCCTTCATGCGCGAATGGGACGGTCGCGACTGGCGCCGGCGCGGCCGCGCGCCGGCACGTCCGGTGGCGAACGACGTGGGTGCGTACGTGCCGCTCGTGGTCGAGACGAATCGCGAGCGCGTGGCGCGGAACGGCTCCTTCTTCCCGGCCAAGTACTTCGACTGGGGTCGGCTCGAGTGCGCCTTCGACTCGCTCGGGACGACGGTGGAGATCGCGATCCCGTGGGGCCTCATCGTCGGCGATCCGTCGTCACGCGCGGCGCTCGACGACAAGGATGGAACGCCGGACATCGAGACCACGCAGACCCCAGGCATCGGCTTCCTCGCGTGGGCGACGACCGCCGCCTGCTTCCGCCCCGACTCGCTCGGGCCCACCCTGGCCGGCGCCAAGCCCGTGAAACCGGACGAGGTCTTCGTCCTGGGCCCCGCAGGGTCGCTACAAAGCACTGTGGCAGAACAAGTTACGATAAAGACACCGCGGTCGGCGTCCTACTCATGGACGACGTGGGAAACGCCGATAACGAAAGAGCGTGCCAAGCGTTCCGCCGAAATCATCCAGCGTGCCTTCGAGGGAATGGAAGCCCGTGAAGCCAGTCAGAGCCAGAAGGTCGACGCCAACCGGCCATAAGCTGCTCCGCACGTTGGTCCGCGCGGCGCTCCTCATCGCGGTCCTAGCGCACGCCACGCCCGTTCTCGCGCAGACGACGGCGGGCATGAGTCCATACGACGCCGCGCGCGAGCGTCTCCGCGAGGACCGGCAGGCCGATGCGATCCCGCTCCTCCAGTCCGAGCTCCGCATGCGTCCCGACAACGACGACGCGCGGCTCCTCCTCGCGCGCGTGCTCTCGTGGCAGCGGCGCTACGACGAATCGCTCACGGAGTATCGCGCACTCCTCGCCAAGAAGCCGAACGACGCGAGCATCCGCGCGGGTTACGCGCGTGTGCTCGCGTGGTCCGGGCGGCACCAGGAGGCGGCGCGGGAGTTCAAGACCGCCATCGAGGCCGACTCCACGAATCTGGAGACACGCGTCGGGTACGCGCGCGTCCTCTCGTGGAGCGGCGATCTCGCCGAGGCATCCACCGAGTACCAGCGCATCCTCGCAGCGGATCCCCGCGTCGGCGACGCATGGCTCGGCCTCGCGTCGGTGGCCCGCTGGCGCGGAGCCGCGACGGCTTCGGACCGCTACGTGGCGCGCGCCGAATCGCTGCACGCGGATCCCGAGGCGACGACCCAGGAGAAGGGCGCGGTCGCGACCGCGCTCAGGCCTTCCTTGGGCACGGGGTGGAGCGCGTCGCACGAGCGCGAGTACGTGGACCTCGCGCCCGACTTCACGCTCGAGACCGACGGCCCCTACGTCCAGGGGCGCGGCACGCTGGCGCGCCGGGCCACGCTCACGGGACGCGTCTCCTGGGTCGACCTCGTCGAGACGCCGGGCTCCGGCCCCGCGAAGAACTACGACTTGTCCAGCGTGGTGACGCGCGTGGACGGATCCTTCCTGCGCGGGTACCCGTGGCAGGCCGCGGCTTCGGTGGAGTACCGGTCGTTCGAGCAGAACCCGGGGACGATGCTCTTCCCGCTCGGCGACGAGGACACTTTCTTCGGGTGGGGCGCGCGCGTCTGGCGCTTCGCGGGGCGGTTCACGCCACGCGCCGCGATTCATCGCGACTACGTCGCGCTCAAGGAAACGGTACCCGACAGTGCGTTCGTGCCGGGGAACGTGAACGAGTACGAGGGCGGGCTCGGGTGGCAGTGGAGCGCGCGCGGCACCGCGGACGCGGTGGTCTCGCGCGGCATCTACTCCGACGACAATCGCCGGTGGACCGCCGGCGGCGGCGCGTCCTACAAGGTGAAGACCGCGACCCCCAGCGTCACCGTGGACAGCCGGCTCACGTACCGCGACTGGGACTTCGCCAGCCCGAGCTACTTTACCCCGCTCGGCAGCGTTCGCGGCTCGGCCGGCGTCGGGATCGCGGGCTACGTGGAGCGCTCGGCGGTCGACTACGGCTTCCGCTACGAGTTCGCGGGAATCAACTCCACCAACTTCGCGGACATCTGGACGCACAGCTGGAGCGGCTACCTGAACCTGACCGCGTTCGGAACGCTCCCGCTCGGCCTCGAAGCGTCCTACTCGGTCGACAACAATTCCTACGAGACCTGGTACCTCGGCGTCTCGGGATCGGCGCGGTGGTGAGATGATCGACTACCGGTCCCTCATCTTCACGCTGCTCCTCCTCCTCGCGATCGTCGGGCTCACCACGGTCGCCGCGATCCTCAACAAGATCTACTCGAACCGGGAAGAGGACTCGAAGCAGCGCTTCCTCGAGAACCTGCGGAAGCGGTTCCTGCTCCTGCGCACGCCGGAGGGGCAGCGCGAGGCGCTCCCCTGGATCGTGAGGTCGCTCTCGGGACGCTGGTCGGAGCTCGCGGCCGAGGAGATCAGCCAGCTCGAGCTGTCGCTCCGCCTCGACGTGCTTCGCGCGCTCGAGGAGTCGGGGGCGGTGAATCGGCACCTGAAGGAGGCGAAGAGCCGGCTCAAGTGGACGCGCGCGCACGCGCTCCGGATCCTCGGCGAGCTCAAGCTGCCGCAGTCGGTGCCCACGCTCCTCGCCGCGCTCGAGGATCGCGATCCCGACGTGCGGAACGTCGCGGCGCGCTCGCTCGGACGGATGCGGCTCCAGGCAACGGAGGAAGCCCTCGTCGCGCTCCTGGGCAAGCACGATCAGGCCGTCTCCGCGCGCATCGCCGCCATCTGCATCGAGATGGGCTCGCGCACCGCACCGCTTCTCATCAAGACGCTCCGCGACGGCTCGCCCAAGGCGCGGTTCTGGGCCGCGCGCATCCTCGGCGAGATCAAGGATCCGCGCGCGACGCGGTCGCTTGCGGACGCCCTCCTCGACACCGACTCCGACGTGCGCTCCTCCGCGACGTGGGCGCTGGGGCACGTCGGAGATCGCTCGACCGCGCCGCTCCTCGCCCCCTTGCTCCACGATCCCATCTGGTTCGTCCGCGCGCACGCCGCGGAATCGCTCGGCAAGCTCCGCGAGGCGGGGTATGCCGAGGCGCTCGGCGAGCTCTTGCGCGACCGGTCATGGTGGGTCCGGAAGAACGCGCTGGACGCGCTCGTCGCGCTGGGCGAGCCGTCGAAGGACGTGCTCCTCCGGACGCTCACGAGCGACGATCGCTTCGCGCGGGACAGCGCCGCCGAGGGGCTGTCCGCCATGGGTATGGTTGCGACCCCCCAGAGGGAGACGGCGTGATGCACGGCTACGTCCTCGAGCCCTGGGCGATGCACCTGATCCACACGATCAGCCTCGCCATCCTGTTCTACTTCAGCGCGCTCCAGCTCGTCCTGTTCGGGCTCCTGATCCTCAGCTTCTTCGACATGCGCCGGCGGCTCGCGCAGAACTTCTACGCGGACTACGAGGCGGTCGCGAAATCGCACTTCACGTTCCCGATCAGCGTGCTCGTGCCCGCGCACAACGAGTCGGCCGGCATCGTCGACTCGGTGCGATCAGTTCTGTCGCTCGATTACCCGCAGCACGAGGTGATCGTGATCAACGACGGATCGACCGACGACACGCTCCAGAAGCTCACCCGCGAATTCGGGCTCGAGCGCCGGGAAGCGGTCTACCGGCGAGGCCTCCCCACGCTCGGCGCGATCCGCGGCATCTATCGCACGGCCGCGGTGCCCAACCTGACGGTCGTGGACAAGGAACACGGCGGGAAGTCGGACGCGCTCAACATGGGGCTCAATCTGTCCCGGTATCCCCTCTTCTGCACGGTCGACGCGGACTCGATCTTCCAGGAGAACGCGCTGCTGCGCGTGGTCCGCCCGTTCCTCGAGGATCCGGATCGCGTGATCGCGGTGGGCGGCCAGGTGCGCGTTGCGAACGGATGCAAGATCCACCGTGGCCGGGTGGTCGAGCCCAAGCTCCCGACGAACATCCTCGCGGCGTTCCAGGTGGTCGAGTACCTGCGCGCGTTCGTGGCGAGCCGCCTAGGGCTCTCCGCGATGAACAGCCTCCTCATCCTCTCGGGCGTGTTCAGCCTGTTCCGGAAGGACGTGGTGATCGAGGCAGGGGGCTACGACACGAGCACGGTCACCGAGGACATGGAGCTCGTGCTCCGGCTGCACCGGCGCATGCGCGAGATGAACCGCGAGTACGCGGTGGTCTTCCTGCCCGATCCCATCTGCTGGACCGAGGTGCCCGAGGGTTTGGGCGCGCTCGCGCGGCAGCGAAGCCGCTGGCACCGAGGAATGATCACGTCGCTCTGGTCCCACAAGAGCCTGATCTGGGGCAAACACTCGGGGACGCTGCGCTGGATCGGAGTCCCGTACTACTTCCTGTTCGAGTTCATGGGACCCATCGTCGAGCTGGTCGGCTACATCATCATCCCGATCGCGTACTTCATGGGCTTCCTCGACCCGCTCTACTTCTGGGCGTTTCTCTTCCTCTCCGTCACTTCGGGCGCGTTCCTGTCCATCTCGGCCGTGTTCCTGGAAGAGCTCTCGTTCGGGCTCTACCGCTCCTGGGGCGACTTCGCGCAGATGGTGGCCATCGGCATCTTCGAAAACTTCTCCTACCGTATCCTGACTCTCCTCTTCCGCTTGGGCGCGCTCGTCGATATGCTTCTCGGGCGTGGTGGCTGGGGGAAGCAGGAGCGCTCGAGCTTCGGGCGCGCGAAACCGGCTTCCTCCGAACCGTAAGCCCACCCCCGACTTAGCCGCTCTTTCATCGCCGGAAGGAGTTCGCTCTACTTGCGCATGCGCCTTCAAGGGCTGCTCCTTGGGGTGTGCCTGGCCGTGGCCGCGTCGACCGCTCACGCCGCGCCTCCCCTCGACATGCAGCGGCCCGGGAGCCGCGGGGTCTCGCACGCCCGCGCCCTCTTCACGCAGCTCCAGCGCGCCCCCGAAGTGGATCGCGCGGAAGCGCTCACGACCACGACCGGCGTGAAGAAGGTGGTCGTGATCCTCCTCCAGTTCCCGGATCTCGCCGCGGACACGCTGGCGCACACCTCCGCGGCCTACGACAGCCTTCTCTTCAGCGTCGGCACGCGCCCGACGGGAAGCTTCCGCGACTACTACCGCGAGGCCTCGCGCAACCAGCTCGACATCCAGGGCACGGTGACGCGATGGTACACGGCGCCTCACCCCTACTCGTACTACACGAACAGCCAGTCGGGATTCGGCAACACGTTCCCCATGAACGCGCAAGGGATGGCGCAGGACGCGATGCTCCTCGCCAACCAGGACATCGACTGGTCCCAGTTCGACGGCGACGGTGACGGCTTCGCGGACGGCGTGTTCGTCGTGCACGCGGGACCCGGCGGCGAGGAGACGGGGAGCATCGACCAGATCTGGTCGATGAAATGGAATCTGCCCGGCGGACTCACGCTCGACGGAACGACGCTCTTCACGTTCACGACCGAGCCCGAGGAGTGGGGACTCAACTCCGCGTACTACAGCGCGGGCGATCTCATCTCGATCGGCGTCTTCTGCCATGAGTTCGGCCACGTCCTCGGACTTCCCGACCTCTACGACCCGGACGACAGCCGGAGCTCCGGCGACGGCGAGTGGGATCTCATGGCCTACGGACTCTACACGCACTCGCCCACGACCCCGCCGGGGACGACGCCCGCGCACATGTCCGCGTGGTGCAAGGCGAGGCTCGGCTGGGTCGAGCCGACCTGGGTCACGCGAGATTCCTCGGGGGTGACGATCCCGCCGGTCGAGACCTCGGGCCAGGTCTTCCGACTGTGGACGAACGGGCAGGAATCGAACGAGTACTTCCTGGTCGAGAACCGGCAACCGGTCGGCTTCGACTCCATGCTCGTGCGCTCCTCCATCGAGGCGGGGCTCGGTCCCGCGCACGGGCTCGTGATCTACCACATCGATGAGAATCGCTTCGACAACAACGACCCGGCGCACAAGCTGGTCGACGTGGTCGAGGCCGGAGGGCCCGAGCAGGGGGGCCGTCCGGGGAACCAGAACCTCGATGTGGGGGCCGGCTTGCTCGGCGCCCAGGACGTGTGCGGCGTGTCCACCTCCGTGAACGGCAACCGCGGCGACCGCTACGATCCTTGGCCCGGCCCGCTCAACAGCACGGCGTTCAACGGCAACTCGTGTCCCAGCAGCGCGACCTCATGCTTCCATGTTCCCAGCCAGGTCGCGATCCGGAACATCGCGGAGGTCGGAGGGGACATCACGGCGAATTTCTTCGTCACCGGCGTGGACGTGCGACGCCTTCCCATTCTCGTCGA
>DATJGP010000206.1:0-12678 GCA_035494915.1 Candidatus Eiseniibacteriota bacterium
AGCGCCGTGCCGTTCGTCGCGACGAGCTGCCGTCCGTCCAGCGCGGGAACCCCGCCGGTGTAGTTCGTGACCCGGCCGCCTCCCTCGACAACCACGCACATCGCCGCGGCCATGTCCCAGGCATGGAGCCCGCCTTCCCAGAATCCGTCCGTCCTGCCCACGCCCACCTTCGCGATCGCGAGCGCGGCCGAGCCGGCTCGGCGCACCGCCTGCGCCCGCCTCAAGAACCGCGAGAAGGGTCCAATGTTGTTCTTCTCGGGATCGCCCTGCGTGGTGACGTCGTAGGAGAAGCCGGTCGCGAGCATGGCGCTCTCGAGCTGGTCGGCCGTGCTCACGCGGCGCCGCACGCCGTTCAGCATGGCGCCGCCTCCTCGGCGTGCGGAGTACATGTCATCCAACAAGGGGTTGTACACGGCGCCGACGACCGGCACGCCCCCAACCGTCAAGGCAATGGAGACGGACCAGACGGGGTACTCGTGGGCGTAGTTGGTGGTGCCGTCGAGGGGATCGACGACCCAGGCGCGCTCGGCCCCGCTGCGCCGGCCGCTTCCCTCCTCGGCCCAGATGTCGTCGCCGGGATAGGCGGCCTGGAGGCGCTTCACGATCAGATCCTCGGCGCGGCGATCCATCTCGGTCACGAGATTGATCCGCCCCTTGAACTCGATCGACTGCTCGCGGCCGAAGTTCTCCTTCAGGAGGGCGCCGGCCTCGCGGGCGACCGCTTCCGCGAGGGCCAGCTCCTTCGAGAAGGAGCCGTCCGTCACTCGGTTCCTCGGGATCGCGCGGGCTCCTGCTGGCTTCCGGAGGTGGCGGACCCTCCGCCATCCACGTCGGGAACCGCGGTGTCGTCACTGAGTCCGGCGGCATCCCACTCGTCGTCACGCATCGAATGGCCATCCCCGTCGGCGCCGACCTCCACAGGCTTCTGCTTCGAGTACTGAAGCTCGTAGAGCCGCTTGTAGATGCCTCCGCGCGCCAGGAGCTCGGCGTGCGTTCCCTGCTCCCGCAGCTCGCCCTTGTGCATCACGAGGATGCGATCCGCGTCGAGAATCGTGCTCAGCCGATGGGCGATCACGAGCGACGTCCGCCCGTGGAGCAGCCGGCGCAGCGCGGCCTGGATCACGCGCTCCGTCTCGATGTCCACGGCCGACGTGGCCTCGTCGAGGATGAGAATGCTCGGGTCGTAGTGGAGCGCGCGCGCGAACGCGAGGATCTGGCGCTCGCCCATGGAGAAATAGCCACCGCGCTCGCCCACGTCCTCCTCGAGGCCTTGCGGCAGCCGCGCGCGCAACCGCTCGCCGCCGACTTCCGCCAGCGCCCGGTCCACGGCCGCCGGCTCGCGATCCCGGGCGCCGAAGGCGATGTTCTCACGCACCGTTCCCGAGAACAGGAACACGTCCTGGAGGACGAGTCCGATCTGCCGCCTCAAAGCCTTCTCATCGATGTCGCGGATGTCCTCGCCGTCGACCCGGATCGTGCCTTTCTGGAATTCGTAGAACCGCGTCAAGAGGCTCGCGATCGAGGTCTTCCCCGCCCCGGTCGCGCCGACGAGCGCCACCTTCTCGCCGGGCCGCACCTTGAACGAGAGGTCGCGCAGCACGTACTCCTCGTCCTTGTACGCGAACCAGACGTGATCGAACTCGACCTCGCCCTTCAGGCGGCCCATGGCCTTGGGTGACTGGGACACCGGCACGGCAGGGGGCGTATCCAGCAACTCGAAGATCCGCTCCGACGCCACCATGGCCGACTGGAAGACGTTGTACTTCTCGCTGAGATCGCGCACGGGCTGGTAGAAGCGGTCCACGTACTGGATGAAGGCCACCACCACGCCGAACGTGACGGCGCCCGCGAGGATGCCAAGGCCGCCGTACCACAAGATCAACGCCAGCCCGAGCGCGCCGATCAATTCCACGGTCGGGAAGAAGACCGCGTAGTGGAACATGTTCTCGAGATGGGCTTCGTAGTGGTCCTTGTTCGCCTGGTCGAATTTCCTCGTCTCCTTGGCCTCGACGTTGAAGACCTTGAGGATGTCGAGCCCCTGGAGATGCTCCTGGAGGAAGCCGTTCAGCCGCGCCAGCCGCGTGCGCACGCGCCGATACGACACGCGCACTTTGGCGCGGAACACCGCGGTCGCGATCACGAGCAAAGGCACCGTCGTCAGCGTGACGAGCGCGAGCTTCCAGTCCAGCCAGAGCATCGCGCCCACAATGCCGATGAGAAGGAAGATGTCCCCGATCACCGCCACCACGCCCTGGGCGAAGAGCTCGTTCAGCACCGCGACGTCCTGCGTCACGCGGGTGAGGATCCGCCCCACGGGACGCGTGTCGTAGTACGACGCGGACAGCGTTCCCAGATGCCGGAAGATCGTGAGCCTCAGATCCTGCATGGCCCGCTGTCCGACCATCGACATCGTGTAGGTCTGCCAGTACCGGAGACCGAACGCGAACGCGAGCACGATCACGTACCCGAAAGCGAGGAACGTGAGGCCTTGAACCGTGTCGTGCGGCAGCATGCGCGCGAGCCAGGTCATCTTGGTGCCCGCCTGGGCCGCGACCGCGCCTACGCCAGGTGCCGCGGGCTTCACGTACGTGTCGATCGCCACCTTGGTGAGGTAGGGGCCGGCGATCTCCAGCACCGATAGAATCGCGAGGAGGATGACGGAGAGAACGACTTCCTTGCGGTAGGGCTTCAGGAAGAAGAGGAGCCGTCCCGCGAGGCGGCGATCGTAGATCGCGCCCTGCGCGTCGACGTCGTCCGCCGCGGATCCCCAGGGGCCCGCCATTAGAGCGCCTCCAGCTCTTCCACGACTTCTTCCTCGTGGTACAGGTCCGCGTAGAGTCCGCCCGCGCGGAGCAGCTCTTCGTGCGTGCCGCTCGCGACGATGGTCCCATCATCCAGGACCACCACGCGATCGACGCGCAAGAGAGCGGAGCGGCGGTGCGTGGCCAGGAGGATGGTCGGCTTGGTGGGGAGTCCGAACAGGGTTTCGAGGATCTGCTCCTCGGTGCCCGGGTCCACGCTCGCGAAGGCGTCGTCCAGGATCAAAGCCCGGCGTCCCAGAGCGAGCGCACGCGCCAATGCGACGCGCTGCTTCTGACCACCCGAGAGCGTGATGCCGCGCTCGCCGATCAAGGTTCCGAGGCCTTGCGGAAACTGGGAGAGATCGGAGCCGAGCCCGGCCTGGCGCGCGACGGCCTCCGCGTCGGGCGCGGCCTCGCCGTCGTCGAAACCGAAGCCGATGTTCGCCTTGATGGTATCGGAGAAGAGGAAGCTCTCCTGCGGCACGATCCCGAGCGAGCGCCTCAGCGCGCGCCGCGGCCACTCCGGGGCGGGAACGCCGCCGAGCAGCACCACGCCCTCCGTGGGCTCGAACAGCCGCTCCACGAGATGGAGGAGCGTGGTCTTGCCCGCTCCGGTCCGGCCCACGAGGGCCACGGATTCACCCGGCTTCACCCGGAGATCCACCCCGCGAAGCACCCAGCGCTCCGTCTCCGGATAGCGATACCCCACCGCACGCAGCTCGATCGAACCGTCGAACGCGGGCGCCGCACCGGTCGCGACCGTGCGCGGCTGCAGCGCCCCGGGCACCGGCTCCACGCCGGGCGCCTCCACGTCGTTCTCGATCGGGAGATCGAGCACGACCTGGATCCGCGTCATCGACGCGGCGCCGCGCTGGAAGAGATTCGACACCCACCCGAGCGCGATCATCGGCCAGATGAGCATGGCGAGGTAGATCTGGAACGCGACCATCTCGCCCAGGGTGATCGTCCCGTGCACCACGGCGGCGCCACCGAGCGAGAGGACGATCGCACCCGCGATTCCGCCGAGGAGCGACATCATCGGCCACATCATGGCCCAGAGCCGGATCATCTTCCGGTTCTCCTCGAGATAGCCCTCGTGGATCTTCCGGAACGCCTCGTACTCCCCTTCCTCCTCCACGTGCGCCTTCACGACGCGGATCCCCGAGAGGGTCTCCTGCGCCTTCGCGGTCATCGTGGAGAACTGGGCCTGGATGGATTCGTAGAGCCGGTGTAGCGAGCCGCCGAGCCGCGCCACCACGAACGAAAGCACCGGCAAGGGCAGCAAGGAGACGATCGTCAGCTTCACGTTGATCCGGAGCATCAGGGTCACCGCCATCACGAACATGACGAGCGTGTTGGCGAAGTACATGATCCCCGGTCCGAGGAAGTTCCTCACGGCGTCCAGATCGTTCGTGGCGCGCGAGAGGAGGTCGCCCACCTTCCAGCGCCGGTAGGTCTCGGCGGGCAGGCGGGCCACATGCGCGAAGAGATCGTTCCGAAGCTCGTACTCCATCGTCCGGGACGCGCGAATGATCGTCATTCGCATGATGAAGAGGAAGATCCCCTGGAGCGTCACGGCGAGCAGGATCAACCCCGCGTCCACGAGGACCGCGCTCTTCGTGATCCCGTGCTGGAGATGATCCACCGCGTGGCGCACGAGCCACGGCGACCAGACCTGGAACAGGTTGGTGAGCAGCACGCAGACGGCGCCGGCCGCGAGCGCGGCCTTGTGGCGCTTCAAGTAAGGCAATAGCTGGCGAAGAACGCGGATGGCCAGTCTCCGTTACGAGTGGGGGTCGAGAGGACCCGCCGGACCCAAGCGCCGGCGGCTTGAGCGAGGCCGGTACTACCCTACGTCACCGAGGGCTCGCTCAGGATTAGGATGCGGCCACAGGCCTCGCAGACCTTGATTTGATCGCCGCGGCGGGCTTCCTGGAGCGCGTGCGGGGTGAGCCCCTTGAAGCACGCTCCGCAAGCACCCTTCTTGATCTCCGCCACCGCGACGCCGTCCCGCGCGGCCAGGAGCCGATCATACCGGCTCAGGAGGGCCTGTGGAACGCGCGGCTTGATGGCCTCGCGATCGACCGTCATCGAATGGACCCGCTGGTCCAGCTCCACCCCCTCGCGCGCGAGCTCCTCCTCCCCCTGCTTGAGCTTCGCCTCCTCACCGGCAACCCTCTGCTCCGCCCCCTTCACCGCGGCGGTCAGAGCCTCCTCGCGCTCGAAGGACTCGAGGATGCGCGTCTCGTAATCGGAGCGCTTGGACTTGATGCCCTCGATCTCGTGGAGGATCGCCTGGTACTCCTTGTTCGTCTTCACGTCGTGGAGCTGCCGCTCGAGCTTGATCGAGTCGGCCGTGAGCCCCTCCACGTCCTTCTCCGCGGCGCGGCGCGCGATTCGCGCCTGCTCGAGATCCTTCTTGGCCTGCTCCAGCTCGGCCTTCGCCTGGTTCACCTGGAGACGCAGCGAGTCCTTCCGCCTCGGTATGTCGTCGCGTCTCTTTCGCGCTTCCAGGAGAAGCGAATCCTGCCGTTGCAATGCGAGCAGAGCGTCCATTTCAGGGAGCACGTTCACCTCCAAAGAAAAACGGGGAGCGCGTTCATCCGCGCTCCCCGTGTCGGGGATTTCGGGGCCCGGCTTCGGCCGAGCCCCATAGGGCCGGCTCCGGGTCCATGGTGGGCGGTGCAGGGATTGAACCTGCGACCTCTGGCTTGTGATACCAGCGCTCTCCCAACTGAGCTAACCGCCCCCGAGGCATGTTCGATCGCGGAGCGAAGAGGCCCCGCGCACGACGTCGTGGTGATGGATGCGGCACATGGGCCCACTTGGACTTGAACCAAGGACCGTCCGGTTATGAGCCGGATGCTCTCACCAGCTGAGCTATGGGCCCGAATGCCCCGCTTGGTTCGTTCCGAGGACCTGAGCCGCGCAGCGTAGCATCGCCCGTCTGCGAGGGTCAAGATGCGGCGGTCGATCACATCATCTCCACGTAGCCCTTGAGGCGTCGGCTGCGCGTGGGATGCCGCAGCTTGCGAAGTGCCTTTGCCTCGATCTGGCGAATGCGCTCGCGAGTGACGTTGAACGTGGCGCCGACCTCTTCGAGCGTGCGCGGACAGCCGTCCTCGGTCAAACCGAACCGCAGACGTATCACCTTCGCCTCGCGCTTGCTCAGCGTTTCGAGCACCTCGTTCACCTCGTCCTTCAGCATCGAGAACGCCGCGGCCTGAGCCGGAGAGACCACGCTCGTGTCCTCGATGAAATCACCGAGGTTCGAATCGTCGTCCTCACCGATCGGCCGATCCAGCGAGATCGGTTCCTGCGCGGCCTTGAGAACGCTCTTGATCTTGTCCACCGGGAGCTGCAGCTTCTCCGCCACTTCCTCGGGGGTCGGCTCCCGGCCCAGCTCCTGGACCAGGCGTCGCGACGTGCGCACGACCTTGTTGATGGCCTCGATCATGTGCACCGGGACGCGGATGGTTCGCGCCTGGTCGGCGATCGCGCGCGTGATGGCCTGACGGATCCACCACGTCGCGTAGGTCGAGAACTTGTAGCCCTTCCGGTAGTCGAACTTGTCGACCGCGCGCATGAGCCCCGAGTTGCCTTCCTGGATCAGGTCGAGGAACTCGAGCCCGCGGTTCGTGTACCGCTTCGCGATCGAGATCACGAGACGCACGTTCGCCTCGATCATCTCGCGCTTCGCCTTGTCGCGCGCGATCTCGCCCGAGCGGATCTCCATCGCCACCTCGCGGATCTGGTCGCGGCTCATCTTGGCCTCGACCTCGATCTTCTTCACGAGTCGGCGGCAGTTCTTGAGCTCCAGCTCGTAGGCCTCGAAGTCGGAGGCCCGGATGCCGGTCTCCTTCTCGATCGCCTTGACTTCCTTGCGGCTCTTCCGGAGCCGCTTGATCAGCCCGGCGACCTCGTCCGAGGACTTGCCCCACTTCCATTCCATCCGCGTGAGGTTGGCTTCGGTCTCCTCGACGCGCTTGCTGAAGCCCTTCATCCGCTCGGCGAGCCGGTCGATGAGCTTGTTGTTGATGTTGAGCGCGAAGAGCTCCTTCAAGAGCTCCTCGTCCGCGTGGCGCACTCGCTCCATGTGCGCGCGGCGCTTCTCCTCGGAGAGCCGCCCCACCGAGCGGTCCTGCACCTTGGCGAGCCGGCCGTGGAGGACCCGGATGCGGTCGATCGACTTGAGCACGCGAGCGCGCTCGCGCTTGGGCGAGAATTCGGGATTCCAGTTGCCGAAGTCGATCTGGGTGAGGTCCTCGACCCGCACCTTGCCCTGCTTGAGCTTGGTGCCGAGACCGATGAGCTCCTTCAAGATTGGGCTCGACCGGAACAGCGCGGTGCCGATCTGGCGCTCGCCGGCCTTGATGCGCTTCGCGATCTCGACTTCGCCCTCGCGGTCGAGCAGCGGCACGCGCCCCATCTCGCGCAGGTACATGCGGACCGGATCGTCGTACCGCATCGGGTGCGGCAGGACCTGCTTCTCGGCCGGCTTCTTCTCGTCCTTGCGCTTGATCTTGAGCTTTTGCTGGGCTTCCTCGTGGGTGTCGAAGACGTCGACTTTCAGGTCGTTCAGCGCGATGTAGACCTCGTCCATGTCATCGACCGAGGCGCTCTCGTCGAGGAACGTCTCGATCTGATCATGGAGCAGGTACTGCTGCTTCCCGGCCAGGACCTTCAGGTCGTGAAAGCGGTCCGTCTTTTCACGCTTCATCCGGTGACGTCTCCTTCGTTCGTGGTGATTCCGCCCGAGCCCTTATGAAGCCGCCGGGTGGTTGCGGCGTTGGTCTTCAAACGAGTTTCCACTGTGTAGCTTGGATGCGAGATCCCGCCGTTCGGCCACGAGCTGGTCCAGGTCCCCAACCCGGGACCGCTCGGCCTGCCGGATCGCCCGATCCAGCTCGGCCAGCGAGGCCTTGATTCGACGCTCCTCGAGCCGCCGGAGCAGCTCCCGGGCGACTCTGCGGGCCGTCTCGTCCGACGCCCCCTCTCCCACCGGGTGCTCCGCCAGGAGCGACCGGGCCATGCTGTCCAGGGACTCCAGAGCCTTGAGCTCCTCGGGAAGCGGGGCCCGGCCCATGGTGAGCCAATCTTGAAGCAAAGCGCGTAAGCTCTTGCTGCGGAAGCAGCTCACACCCCCGCTCTGAGCCACCTCGACGACGGCGCCGTCCTCGGTGAGGCAGCGCGAGGCCAGCTCCCGCTCGATCGGATCGATGACCTCGGGGGCCTCCGTCCCCTCCGAGCGCGGCAACGCGCGCCCGGCCGGCTCGCCCGCGCCAACCGCGGCGGCGGGCGGGGAGGCCGTTCGCGGCGCGACCGGCCGGCGGCCGACTCCCTTCTTACGCCCCAACGCCTCGAGAAGCACGTCCTCTTCGACCCCGAAGGCCACGGCGCCCCGGCGGACCATCATCCGCCGCCGCACCGGATCCTCCACCCGCCCGAGAAGCTCCACGTACCGCTTTACCCGGGCTTCCGGGCTCGGGTTCGCGCCAGGGGCCGAGAGGCGGGCGGTCGCGAGGAACGCGGCCGGATCCATGGCCCCCTCGATCAGTCCGGCGAACGCCTGGGCGCCGTGCTGGAGCAGGAACGAGTCGGGATCCTCCCCTTCCGGCAGGAGCAAGGTGGTCACCGGGAGCCCGGCGGCGAGCATCGGATCCAGCGCCCGGTCGGCCGCCCGGATGCCGGCGTCGTCGCCGTCGTAGACCAGGACCGCCCCGACGTCGAACCGCGCGAGTGCGCGGGCCTGGTCGATGGTGAGCGCCGTTCCCGACGTGCAGACCGAATGCGCGAATCCCATGGCGTGGAGCCGGACGACGTCCAGGTTCCCCTCGCACACGAGGACCTGCCGCTTCTCGCGAATGGCGGTCCGCGCGAGCGTCAGACCGAAGAGGACGCTGCCCTTTCGATAGATCGGAGACTCGGGAGAGTTGAGATATTTCGGCGTGTCCTCCGGGTCCACCGCGCGCGCGCCGAATCCGGCGAGCCGCCCCGCCGCGACCTCGATGGGAAACGTGATCCGATTGCGGAACCGGTCGTAGTGACCGCCGTCCCCGCGCCGCACCACGAGCCCCGCCTCTTCCAGCACCTCGATCGGGAGGAGCTTTCCGAGGGCCGTTTTCAAACCGTCCCATCCCGCCGGCGCATATCCGATGTGGAATCGCTCGAGCATGGGCCGGTCGAAGCCACGCCCCGCGAGATACTGTCGCGCCTGTGCTCCCGCCTCGGAGTGGAGGTTCGCCTCGAAGAAATCCTTCGCGAGCGAGGTGGCCTGGTAGAGCCGGTCCCGCTTCTTGTCTCCCGCGCTCGCCTCGGTGCGTGGCAGGTCGATGCCGGCCCGCTCCGCGAGCGCCTGGAGCGCCTCGGGGAACGTGACCTTGTCGATTTCCATCAGGAACGCGAAGACATCGCCTCCCTTGTCGCAGCCGAAGCAGTGCCAGATCTGTCGCTCGGCGTTCACCGTGAAGGAGGGCGTCTTCTCCGCGTGGAACGGGCAGAGCCCCTTCCACGTGCGCCCTGCCCGGCGGAGCGGCACGCGCTCGCCGATCACCTGCGCGATGTCGATCGCGTTCCGGACCTCTTCCTTCGCTTCCTGGGGCGTGCGCGTGGTCGTCATGTCAGCCGAGCGTCACCACCGTGACGCCCGTCCCACCCTCCCGGATCTCGCCGAGGCGGAACTCCTTCACGAGGGAATTCTTCGAGAGCCAGTGCTTCATGCGCTCGCGGAGGATGCCCTTCCCTTTCCCGTGGATGATGCGCGCCGTCGGAAGCCCGGCCATGACCGCGTCCTCGAGGAAGCGCTCCGCGGCGCGAATGGCCTCGTCCGCCTCGAGTCCGCGCACGTCGATCTCCGACTTGGATTCCATCGGCTCGATGCCGACCGCGTGCATCCGCGGCGTTTGGGGCCCTGCCGCCGTCGCGCCCGCGGCGGGTTGCGCCCCAGCGCCACCTTCCGTTCGCCGGAGCTGCGCGAGCGGGAGCATCGCGGTGACTCCTCCGATCCGGACGCGAACGCGTCCGTCCGAATCGGGATCGGTGAGCACTTCGGCATCCGCCTGGAGCGAGGGCACGTAGACGCGATCCCCCACCGTCGCCCGGCGCACGGGCTCGCCGCGCACCACCGGGGCCTGCTTCGGAGTCTCGCGCTCGATCTCGGCTTCGATCTCCTTGGCCTTGTCGCGCGCTTCACGGAGCATCTCCGGCGTTGCCTTCTTGTCGGCGCGGAGCTTTTTCCGGTAGTCGTCGATCTGGTTCTCGAGCTGGCGGAGGAGATCCTTCCGTGCCGCGAGCTCGGCCTGCTTCCGCTCGCGCCGCTCGGACTCGAGCTGATCCCGCATCTGGCGCAGCTCGCCCTCGCGCGCGGCCAGGTTCAGCGTCGCGCGTTCGAGCGCCACGCGCTCGGTGCGCGCCTCCTCCCGGAGCCGGCTCAACTCCTCGAGGAGCTTGTTGAGGTCCCGCTCCCCCTCGGGCAGGAGCTGGCGCGCGCGGTCGAGCACCTTGGGCTCCATGCCGTACCGCTCCGCCACCTGGATGGCGCGGCTGCCGCCCGGGACGCCAACCACGATCCGGAACTTGGGGCGCAGCGTCTCCTCGTCGAATGCCATCGACGCATTCCGCACGCCGGCCGTGTCGTGCGCGAACGTCTTCAGCATGCCGTGGTGCGTCGTCGCGATCGTGAGCGCGCCCCGCTCGAGCAGCGTCTCGAGGACCGCCTGGCCCAGCGCCGCGCCCTCGACCGGATCCGTCCCGGAGCCGAGCTCGTCGAGGAGCACGAGGCTCCGCTCGGTCGCGTGCTGGATGGCCTCGGTCACGCGCCGCAGGTGCGAGAGGAACGTGCTCACGTCCGCCAGGATCGACTGCTCGTCGCCGATGTCGCAGATCACCCGGTCGAGCCAAGGGATCACGCTCCCCGCGGCGGCCGGAATCGGAAGCCCGACCATCGCGAGGAGCGAGAGGAGGCCGACCGTCTTCATGGCGACGGTCTTGCCGCCCATGTTCGGCCCGGTGATCAACAGCATCCGCGTCTCCGGATCGAGCTCGAGGTCGAGGGGCACGGGCGCACCGGTCTCGCCCTTGCGGTGCCGCTCGACGAGGAGCGGGTGCCGCCCGCCGCGGAGGCGCATGCGGCGCTCCTCGGTCAGCTCGGGAATGGAGCCGTCACCATCGCGCGCCCAGGCGATCACCGCTTCCGCCGCATCGAGCCGGACGAGCGCTTCGAAGTCGGCCTCGAGCGCCGCGCGGTTCGTATGCGCCCGCGCGCTCAAGTCGCGAAGAATGCGGTCCACCTCGGCCGCTTCGTCCAGCCCCAGCTCGCTGAGCTCGCTGTTGGCGTCCGCGGCGTCGCGCGGCTCGACGAAGAGGCTCGCCCCCGATCCCGAATGCCCGAGCACCGTGCCGGGAAGCGCGCGGCGGTTGGACGACGGAATGGCGACGACGTAGCGCCCCTCGCGGAGCGTGACGAAGCTCTCGGGCGTCGCGAGGGAGCGAAGGATGGACTCGAGCTTCGTCGCGAGCTTCTCGCGGAGGCCGCGGATGCGCCGGCGGATCCGGGACAGCTCGGGGCTCGCGTCGTCCTTCACCTCGCCGCTCGGCTCGAGCGCGCGCGTGATCGCGCGATGGAGCGCTTCGACCGGGTCGAGCCCGGCGAGCATGCGGTCGAGGCCGGGCGTGTCGCGGCGCGTCTTCCGATGCCAGGTGACGACCTGCCCCGCCTGCTCGAGGAGCACGCTCAACCGCCAGAGCTCGTCGCCGCGGAGCGCGGCGCCGTCGCGGCTCAGTCGCTCGAGCTCGAGGCGGAGATCGGGAGGCGCCACGGTGGGCGGAGCATCCCCCTGATCGGCGCAGACCATGAGGTCCGCGTAGATGGACTGCGCGGCGATCGCGTGATCGATGCGACGGTGAGGAACGAGATCGAGGATCCGTTCGCGGCCGGGCTGAGAGCGCGCCCGCCCGGCAATTGCGCCGAGCACGGCGGGCAGCTCCAACGCCAATGTCGCGTGATCCCCAATGCCGTGTCGATCGGTCATCGGAGCATCCGCTCTGGAACGCGTGGTCGCGTCGCTAATGGCGGCAGTATCCGAACTGAGGGTGAACGTGACTTGTGGAACAGCCGAAGTACCGACTCAGGAGGCAAACGGGAAACCGGCCCGACGCCGGTTTCCCGCCCGTTACTGCGCGACTCGAATGGGCCTAGTCGGCCTTCATCCGAGCCATCATCTTGCGTTTTGCGGCGTTCAGCTTCCGCTTGCGCCGCTCGCTCGGTTTCTCGAAGTGCTGGTGACGACGCAGATCGGCGAGAACTCCTGCCTTCTCGCACTTCTTCTTGAACCGGCGAAGGGCGCTCTCGAAGGACTCGCCTTCTTTGACCCTGATGCCGGGCATCTAAGGAATCGCCTCCTAACCATGGTTTGAGGTAAGCGGTCAGGTCTCCCAGTAAGGTGTGGGCAGCATCCGGCTAACACTAGGAAGATACCCCGCATACGCGGTTTTGTCAAATTTGGCCTAGACCCTTGGGAAGCAACCGATTGCGCGACACGGACAAGAGCGCGATGGCGGCCGTTTCCGTGGTTAACCGGCTGGGACCCAAGGAGATCGGCTGAAAACCGGCCTTCGCGAGCACGGCGTACTCCTCGGGATCGAATCCCCCGGGAGGGCCAATCGCAAGCGAGATCGCCGGATAGGCCTCCTGAAAGGCATCGATTCGGCCTCCCCACGGGTCCGCCACCACCCGGAGCCCAGGTGGCAACGCGGCCACGGCCTCCTGCAGGGACCCGCTCGACACGACCTGCGGCGCTCGACAGCGTCGTGATTGCTTCACCCCGGCGCGCGCGATTCGCTCCAGCCGTTCGAGCTTGCCCGGTCCGAGGGCCGGCTT
>DATJGP010000207.1:0-22768 GCA_035494915.1 Candidatus Eiseniibacteriota bacterium
GTGGGGTGCGCTCGCCACGCGCGTTCTTTGGCGCCGTCCGCCGACCGCACCCAACTACGCCTACTTGCGTTGAAAGCGCGCCCGGGCGCGAGAACCGAGCTGATCGCGCGCCGGGACGGCTGCTTGATCACAATCGCACACCCGAGAACGTTCCTCGTTCAACGGGCACCCTGAGCAACTCCGTCGGCTCGGCGACCGCCATGCGGTAGGCGTCGAGGTAGCCGGCTGCCATCCGCTCGGGGGTGTAGGTGAGCGCGCGCTCCTTGGCGCGCTTGGCATAGTCGCGACGCACCTGCCTGTCGTCGATCATCCACCGCACGGTCTGGATCAACGCCTGGTCGTCGCGCGGCGGCACGTAGCACGCCGCGTCTCCCCACACCTCGCGCAGGCTCGGGATATCGCCCAGGACGAGCGCGCAGCCAGAGAGGGCCGCCTCGAGCGGGGCGTATCCGAACGGCTCGTACAACGCCGGAAGCGCGAAGATGGCCGCTCCCGCGTACGCCCGGGACAAGGCCGCGGGCTCGAGGACCCCGAGCGCGCGCGCGTTCTTGAGCCGGACCACACCTCCGTCAGGATGCCGCGTCTGGCCCGCAACGACGACCGGCCACGAAAGCTTCGCGGCCACGCGGTCCATCGCCGCCACGTTCTTCGCCGGATCCCAGAGGGGGCCGACCGTGAGGACGCGATGCCGCTTCGGGACGACCGGCGGGATCGGAAACGACCGTCCATTCGGGATCACACGAACCGAGAGATCCTCGCCATAGTGGCGCCTGAGCGCATCGCCCATCACGCGCGTGGGCGCCGTCACGACTTGCGCGCCGCGCAGACCTCGGGCGACTTCCTCGGCGTAGCGGTCCCAGGTGGCCGAGGCGGCGTTGCCGAGGACCGCGGCGTGCCGCGAGAGAAGGCACGAGTGCCCCGTGATCACGACCGGGGCGCGCCACGAAACCGCTCCGTGCGCGTAGCCGTTGAGATGCACGACGTCGGGAACGACGCGGCGCTCCAGATCGAGGAGCCAGGCGCTAGCCTGATCGACCGAATCCCAGCAACCCTCCATCCATTCGAGACGGAAGTGCCCCTCATGGAGACGCAGGCGCGGAATCTCCCCCGCCTCCGTGCGCTGACTGGACGTGAGCGGCGCACCCATCGCCGCCAGCTCGACGTGTGACCCCGAGCGGCTGAGCGCCGAGGCGAGCTCCAGGGCAAAGGTCCAGCCGCCCCCCACGGTGTCGGCTGTCATGAGCGTGCGCACCTTCATCGCGCCACCCCCGGCGCGCCGGAAGCACCGCTCGCCCGCGAGCGTGGACACGCCGTGGCCCGTTCTAGCATGACGCGAAGCCGCTCCGAGTCGTGCTGGCTAAGGGCTTAGGCCGATGTGAGTCCCGGGACCTTGCTCTCCGGTGTCGGCAGCGGAAGGAGCGGTTTGTCGTCGTCGCCGCGAACCTCCCAGCCACCTGGGCGAAGCTGGTCCACGGAGCGTTCGATTTCCTCGTAGGCGCGGCCGTGCGCATCGACATGGAGCCCCTCCCCTTCACGCGTCGCGGCGGTCCGATTCACGCGACCGACAGAAACCGCAGCTTTGCGAAGCAAGGAGGCTGCCAGGTTACGGACGGGAGGCTACTGACGCGAGCGGTGGGTCTCACCCGCCGCTCGGTGCCGCTGGCCCCCGTCCTTCACGGGAAGTTTGTTCCAACCGCTTGAAATCCGTTCTCATGGACGCGCTGTGACGGGCGCGCGAGGTACCGCTTCGGGCTCAAGGTCTCATGGGACGCGGCTGCTCGCGGTTCCGGGCATCGAGGGCTCCTCGAAGGCCTCGCTCAGTCCGGGTCTCGGCTCCGGTGATCGGGACCTCATGCCGGGATCGCGGCGGGACCTCGAGCGTGACCTCCAGGATTCCGTTGTCATAGCGCGCGTTGACGTGGTTCGGATCGACGGGGGCCGGGAGCATCACCCGCCGGGAGAATCGGCCGTAGCTCCATTCGCTTTCGTGATAGCCCTCGTGGCGCCTTTCCCGGTCGGTCTTGCGCTCCCCCTCGATCACGACCGAGTCTCCTTCCGCCCGGACCTTGACGTCCTCGCGGCGCATGCCGGGCATCTCGGCGCGAATGACGACCAGGTTGTCGCGCTCGGTCACCTCGATCGGCGGCCAGCCGGTGAGCAGATCGCCTTTTCCGCCGGCCGCTCCGGGGAAGGTCTCGATCATCCGGTTCATCTCCCGCATGAGATGCCGCATGAAATCGAAGTGGGACGCCAGCCAGGGATCCCGGCTGCCGGACCATGTCGTCATTCCCTGCTGTCCTACGTCCAGGCCGCGGTCGGAGGAGCTCACCTCCCGCTCGTCGCGATAGTCCTCGTCACGGTTTCGGTCCCTCGATTCGATCCTGTCTCGTTCCATGGCTCGCTCTCCTCCTTGAGCTGCGTTTTCATCCCGGGCGCTCGCGCCCATAGCGATGTGCACGGTGGATGCATAGTTCGTGCGATTGGGTTGGATGAATCGCGCTCCGAATGCGTCGAGTCCGGAGCGGCAGTTGGCGCGAAGCCAAGCTATCCGTGCCATTTGAAACCAGATGGCACCCCGCCTTTCGCGCCGCAAGGGGAACAGAACGCTAGGACAGTTGTACAAAACTCCTGTTCGATTCGGTTCATCTCACCCAGCGCGGTGCGTGAACCGGCGCATCGAACTCGCGATTTTGGCGTCACAAAGCGGGAAGGAACATCCTTGGAACGGCCACCCGTACCCCCATTTCTCCTAGGTGCTCTTGGTGCCGGCTCTCAGGCGATTCACGCCCTGAGGCGCGGCATCCCCGTTCCCGCCCGGGCCGCCCGAGACGGCTGGGATCGCATGCAGCGGACCTCGCGCCGCCGCTGGACCGCGATGGTCGCCATCGCCATCGTGGTCGTGGCCGCCGGGCTCGAGCTCCGCACCGCGGCGCTCGAGGCGCGAGTCCTCGCCAAGATCGCCTCCGACATGAAGTACACGGTGGAGCCCGGCCCGAGCGGGCGGATCGTCTTCCCGCGCGGGGGCCCGCTGGACGAGCGGCGCGGATACTCCCGTCTGCCCGATTTCTCCAAGCGGCTGGAATCCCGCGGCTTCCGGATCACCGCCCAGGCGGTGCACTCGCCCGCCCTGGCGATGGCGAGCCGGTTCGGCATCGCGCCCCCCTACTCCGAGGCCTCCGTGGCCGGCCTCGTCATCAAGGGGGAGGACGGGAAGCCGATCTACGACGCCACCGCCGGCCGTGGGGGCCTGGCCACCTTCGAGGACGTGCCGCCGGACGTCGTGCGCTCGCTGCTCTTCATCGAGAACCGGGAGCTGGACCGCGACGCGAGCCCCTACAGCAACCCCGCTGTCGATTGGGTCCGCTTCGGCAAGGCCATGATCCTCTACTCCGCGAGCCGGATCGGCATCCCGACCCCGGTCGAAGGGGGAAGCACGCTCGCCGTCCAGCTGGAGAAGTACCGGCACGCGGAGGGGGGGCGGACAGGCTCGGGGGTGGACAAGCTCCGCCAGATGCTGAGCGCGAGCCTGCGGGTCTACAAGGATGGACCGGTCACGACCGCCGATCGCCGCCGGATCGTCGTCGACTACGTGAACACGATGCCGCTCGCCGGCGCGCCGGGCATCGGCGAGATCGCGGGCCTCGATCAGGGACTGACGGTCTGGTTCGGTCTCCAGCCGGAGAAGGTCTACCGGGATCTCGGCAGCAAGTCGACCGCGAAGCGGGCCAAGGCGCTCAAGCCGGTTCTCGCGCTCCTCTGCTCGGTCCGCGCGCCGAGCCGCTATCTCATCGCGGATCACAAGGCGCTCGACGACCGCGTGAACGCCTACGCCGGACTCATGGCGAAGGAAGGCATCCTCGAGCCAAAGGTGGCCAGCGCGGTCCGCAAGCTGCCGCTCAAGTTCGCGGCGCATCCGATCGTGGCTCCGGCTGCCGACCCCCTTGGGCGCGGAGCGCGGCGGATCCGGAACGAGCTCGTGAGCATGCTCGGCGTGAAGGACACCTACGAGCTGGACCGACTCGATCTCACGGTGGAAACCACCGTGAACGAGCCGCTCCATGTGAAGGTCACCCAGATCCTGCGCCAGCTCACCGATTCGTCGTACGTGCGGGCGCACGGTCTGAAGGGGGAGCATCTCCTGCCGCAGGGGGATCCGAAGCGCGTGCTCTACAGCGTGCTCCTCTGTGAGCGCACGCCCGGCGGCAACGCGATCCGTCTCTACGCCGACAACCTCGATCGTCCCTTCGACATCATGGAGGGGATGAAGATGGAGCTCGGGAGCACGGCCAAGCTCCGGACCCTGATCCACTATCTCGAGCTCGTCTCTCGGCTCCACGACGAGTGGAGCACGCTCGACCAGAGCCAGCTGGCCGCCCAGGCGGCCACGGCTCGCGACCCCATCACGCAATGGGTCGCGGCCACCATGTCCCAGCATCCGGGCATCGGACGCGAGGAGCTCCTCGAGCAGAGCCTCGACCGCACCTACTCCGCGAGCCCGTACGAGCTCTTCTACACGGGCGGCGGATTCCAGACGTTCGGCAATTTCGATCCGGACGACAACGGCCGCCAGCTGACGCTCCGCCAGGCGGCGGCGCACTCGACGAATCTCGTCTTCGTGCGACTCATGCGGGATCTCGTGCGCTACCACGCGGCCCGGCTGCCCTACAACGCGCAGGCCGTGCTCGATGAGCCCCTGTCGCAGGACCGCGCGACGCTGCTCCACGAAGTGGCCGATCGTGAGGGGACGCCCGAGCAGATGGCGTGGCTCTTCCGCACCAAGAACCGCCAGGCGCAGGATCTCCGGCTTCGCGCGCAGATCGAGCGCGACGCGTTCGCGCGCATGACGCCGTACTGGCGCCAGCTTGGGTTCCCCTTCCAGCGCCTCGTCCCCTCGTACGCCACGGCCATCGGGAGCTCCGGCGACCGCCCGTCGGCCCTGGCCGACCTCATGGGCATCCTCGTCAACGACGGCGTCCGGAGCCCGGCGCGCATGGTCGAGCGGCTTCGCTTCGCGGCGGGGACGCCTTATGAATCGACGTTCGAGCCGCCCACGAGCGGGACCGGTGGCGAGACCGTGCTCGAGCCGGCCGTCGCGCGCGTCACCCGCCGCGTGCTGACCGACGTCGTCGAGACGGGCACCGCGGCGCGGCTCAAGGGCGCCTTCACGGATTCCACCGGCGCGCCGGTCTGGCTCGGCGGAAAGACCGGCACCGGCGACAATCGCTTCCAGACCTACGGCCGTGGACGCCGCCTGGTCGGCTCGCGCTCGGTGAGCCGCACGGCGACGTTCACGTTCTGCCTCGGCGACCGGTACTACGGCGTGATCACCTCGGCGGTGCTCGGGCCGGAGGCCGCGCGCTACCGCTTCACGAGCGCGCTTCCGCTCGCGGTGATGAAGATTCTCGTACCGTCGTTCGAGCAGGAGCTCAAGCCGCGCGGCGCGCCGGACGGCATCCAGCTCGTTGCCGCTCCTCCCAGAGCCGCGGCTCTGGACCCGGTTGCCGCGGTGCGCGACACGGTCTCCATGGGCTCCCCCCCGCCGGCGTCACGCGGCCCGCAGAGCGCACGCCCGCACGCGGTGCGGAGCGTGCTGCCGAAGAAGACGCCTCCCCTCGCAAATCCGCGGGACAATACGGATCAGCCCGACGCCCCCAAACGTTCGTCCTCGCCGGGCCGCTGGATCTGACCTAGAACCGCCACCGCTGGCCCGGAATCTGCTGCCATCCGGATCGGGAAAAGGGAGTCAGGAGGAACCCGATCCAGGAGGTACGCCATGGAAGTCGAACGCATCATGACCAGCGATCCGGCGTGCTGCACGCCGGACACGCCACTTCAGGAAGTCGCCCGCCTGATGGTGGAGAACGATTGCGGGCAGATTCCCGTCATAGAGAACGAGCAAAGCAAGAGAACGATCGGCGTCATCACGGACCGCGATATCGTGTGCCGCGCGATCGCGCGCGGCGACAACCCGCTCACCATGACGGCGGAGCACGTGATGAGCCAGCCGGTGCTCACGGTCCGGCCCAGCACGAAGGTCGAGGAGTGCTGCCGCTTGATGGAAGAGCGCCAGGTGCGCCGCGCCCCGGTCGAGGACGAGGAGGGGCGATGCTGCGGCATCATTTCACTCGCGGACATCGCGCAGAACATGTCCGAGAAGACCACCGGCGAGGTCACGCGCACGGTCTCGCAGCCCAGCTCGTCGTCGAGCGGCACCGGGCGGAGCATGGTTCTCTAACGGTCCGAGCGGTCAGTCTCCGGCCGTCACCTGCGCGAGCGTGGGCGCCGGCGGAAGCCTCCGAAGCCACGACTGGGCTTCGCCGAGACCTCCGACCGGCGCCGTTCGCTGCGTGGCGCCGATGAGCTGGACCTCCCGTCGCACGCGGGTGACCCGGTTCGCAGGCGGCGGGTGATCGCTCAGGAATCGCTGGAACATGGATGGCCTGCGCGGTGACTGGCTCTGGAGATACGCGAAGAACGCCGCCATCTCGTTCGGATCATATCCGGCGCGCGCCATGATCTGTGCCCCCACGACGTCCGCCTGCGTCTCCGCATCCCGCGAGTAGCGAAGGAAGAGCGCATTCAGTCCCAGCCCACCCACGGCATTCATGACCCCAGAGACCGTGCTCTGCCGGCCCTCGCCGAGCAGGGTCCCCAGGAGCCCGATCCCGGCCCGGGTCACGTACGCCTTGGATGCCTGGCTCGTCGGGTGCCGTAGAGCGACGTGAGCGATCTCGTGCGCGATCACGCCGGCCAGCTCCCCCTCCGTTCGCACCTGCTCGATGAGGCCGCGATGCACGTAGATGGCGCCCCCGGGAAGCGCGAACGCGTTGACGTCGGAGAGATTCGCGACGCGGAAGCGGTACGGATAGCCGGGCCCTGGGGCCTGGGCCGCGAGCCTCTGGCCCACGCGCTCCACGTACTGAGTCGCGTAGCCGGAGCGGACGAGCGGAACCCGGCGATCGATGACGGCGGCCGACTGCGCTCCGATCTCGATGTCCTGCTGGGTCGTGAAGAGATTGAAGCCGGGACGGACGCGCGTCTGCGCGAAGCCCGGGGCGGCCAGGGTCAGGACGAGGCACGCCATGAGGTGGATCGCTGTGGATGACCGATGCATGATGCCTCGCTTTCTACCGGTCACGACGAAGG
Source organism: Candidatus Eiseniibacteriota bacterium (assembly GCA_035494915.1). Taxonomy (GTDB): domain Bacteria; phylum Eisenbacteria; class RBG-16-71-46; order SZUA-252; family SZUA-252; genus WS-9. The sequence goes on from DATJGP010000207.1 coordinate 7,147, forward strand.
GCCCTCGTGCCCGTCCCGCCGGACGGGCTCTCGGGCCCTTCGCGTGTCCCTGCCTGAAACGGAGCGGTTAGGTCGTCTGGCCGGGCTGCCGGGGCTGGCTGCCCTGGCGTCCCTGCATGTAGGACTCGCGCCCCTGCTCGGCGAACTCGCCTGCCTGACCGCGAAGCTCGTTGACCTTGTCCTTGGCCGCGGAACCGAGCTTCTTGGCCGTGTCGGCCACGCGCCGACGCGTGTCGCCGCCGGGCGCGGGAGCCAGGAGCAGCGCGACGCTCGCTCCGACCAAAGCTCCGACGAAAAAGCCCATCATGCTGCTCGACGAGCCCTGCCCCATGTCGCTGCCGTACGGATACTCATTCATACCGATACCCTCCATCGGTCGCGGCGCGACCGGGTCGGAAGCGGCTTCCTAGCCGCTCCATGAATTGGGCCGTCCCGGTCTTCACGCCGCGCACAATCGCGACGGCAGTGCGGACCGGTGCTTCGACTTCCTCCAGAAACGCCGACGACACGGCGGCAGTGCGCGTCCCGATCCTCTCGAATCGGTCGATCATGCGCTGCACGGGCTGGAGCATTTCACGCGCCTTGGCTACGACCCCCCTGGCCTCGCCGGTGACCTCCCGCACTTCGACCAAGCAGGTGCGGATGTCCTCCGCCAATTTGGAGAGTCGGCCCGCCATACGGACCAGGCCGACCACGAGCGCGATGATCGCGATTGTTACAATGACAACGCAAACCTGAACGATGACGGGCATCGCTTGCCTCCTACACGTTGCCGATACGTGGCCTTCCCCGTCCTGCATCGAACGGTGCTTCCGTAATCCACCACTCGTGCAAGATAGGGGCCACGCGATTCCTTCGCGGCGCGCGGTCAGACGCGGAACGGCAGAACCGCGAGCATGATCCATCGGTAGAGGGCGGCGAGAATCGTCCCCGCCACCGCGCCGATCGCGACGTCGCTCGGATAATGGACCCCGAGGTACACCCGGGAGAGCCCGACGACCGCCGCGATCGCGTAGAACAACGGGGCGAACGCCGGGGCATGGATCGACAGCAGGAAAGCGCCGGCGAAGCCCGCCGCCGCATGACCGGACGGGAGCGAGAAGTCCTGCGGCCTGGGGCCGAGGACGCGGGCCTTCACGAAGGCCAGGAACGGCCGGCGCCTCCGGAAGAATCGCTTCAAGGGGAGGTTCACGGTCAGGAGCGTGAGCCAGAGGACCGGCAAGACTTCCACCGCGACGCGGAGCCCGCGCCTTAGGTCCACCGCCATCATCGCGACCAGGACCAGGATCCACCCCTCGCCGTAGTGCATGTAGCGTGACGCGAACGTGAGCGCACGGTCGGACCCGCCGCCGAGGGTCATCCGATTGACGCGCAGGAAGAGCGCGGCGTCGAATGCTTCGAGCGCGGCCACCGGATGGCGCAGCACGCCCTGAAGGATCCACGTGCGCGCGTGTTGCGCCGCGATCATGGTCTCAACGTCTTCGGTCAGGGTCGGCTCCGGGCGCCCGCCAGCGAGCGCGAGCACGGGACTGGCCGCGCCGCCGGCTGGGGGAGGCGGCCCAAGGTCCCCTTCGTCGACTGAGCGCGCGACCACGATCCGCACGGCTTCGTGGACCACGCGCAGCGTGATCGGAGTGCGCCCGAGGATCTCGCCGTCCCCTTGCGCTAGCTGGGGGCGCGGGGAATCGATGATCGCTTCCTCGCGGACTCGATAGAATCGCGTGGAAGTGCCGCGGCGATGACGGCCGGTGAGGATCCGCCAGGTGAGACCGAGGGTTTCGGCGAGGGTGCGCACGTCGTACACGCAGAGGTCCAGCACACCGTCCGTTGGATCGATGCGAGGGCCCCAGGTGAACGGAGGCGCGCCCGCAGTTCCGACGTTCGCGGCGACCACCTGCCACGCCAGGGCGCGAAACGGGCTGCCATCGAGGGAAAGCGTGAAGCGCCGCGGCCTGTGTTCCAGCGCGCGGCGGGCGAACGTGATCATGTAGGCGAGCCGCCCCAGCTTCGCCTGCTGCTCACGCCGCGTGTCGCGGATCATGAGGGCATCTGGCCCCACGCCGACCTGCGTGAAGACGAGACGCCCCTCGACCTCGATGGCGTCGATCGCGAGGGAGCGCTCGCTCCGAAGCGCGGTCTCCGCCGCATCGGAGAGGCCCCCCTGAAGGCCCAACTCGCGCGCGAGGATGTTGGCGGTCCCCCCCGGTATGATGCCAAGGCTGACGTCATGGGAGTGGGGTCCCGCGCGAGCGATCGCGTCGGCCACCATGCCGACGGTTCCGTCCCCCCCGGCGGCCACGATCCGCTCGCAGCCACGCGTCACGGCCTCACGAACCGCGCGCCGAGTCGCCTCGCGCGCGCCTTGGCCCGACGGCGCGTCCAGGAAGGAACACTGGAGGCCGTGCTCACGGCAGACCGTCTCGCACGCGTCCCGGATGTCCTCAGCGGGGTAGCGCGACGCTCCGGGGTTCAGGATGACCAGCCGGTCGGTAATGCTCACGAGGTCCCTCGAGGCGGAGCGCGGGTTCGGGGCGCGCGCGACGGACGGCCCCGCGCCGCGCGCGGCTCGTCGCCGTGAGAAGGTCGAGCAGAGCGCGCTCGCATCGCTGGAGCGCGCGTGGACTGCCGTTCACCAGCGCGTCCACGCCTTCGATCTTGTCGGCGATCACGCGCCCGCGCTCGAAGCGGCGGATGACCTCGGGGAACACATACGAAGCGCGACAGACCGCGGGCGTGTTGCCGAGATGCTCCGCGACCTCGCGCACCGCCGCTGCGACGCGACGCTTGGCCTCGGTGCGCGAGGACGGCTTGCGTCCCCCCTCGCGCGCGAGCGCGCAGGCGCAGAGGAGGGTCCCGGCCCAGGTGCGGAAGTCCTTCGAGCTGAACCTCTCTCCCATCACGTCCTTGATGTAGGCGTTGATGTGCTCTCGGCGCACGTCGACCATGGCGCCCGAGTCACTCTCGAACTTGAACACCTCGCCCGGATGGCGAAGGAGCGCGCGCACGAGGGACGCGAGGCGCCGGTCGCGAAGGTCCCGGACCTGGCGCCGCCCCGACTTCCCCTCGAAGTCGAAGCGGATCCGATCGCCGCGCACGGAGACGTGGCGGGGCTTGAGCGTGGCGATGCCATAGCTCCCATTCTGGCTCGCGTATTCCTCGCTTCCCGGCCGCAGGAAGCACGTCGACAGGATTCGAAGAATTCCCGCGAGCACCTTCTCGCGCTTCAAGCCACGAAGCTCGAGGTCGCGGCCGACGGCGCGCCGCATCCGTGGAAGAGCGACGATGAAGCGCAGGAGCCGCTCCCGCTTCACGCGCTCGCGACGCAGCACCTGCTTCGCGTGGTAGCGATATTGCCACCGGCCCGCCGCGTCCCGCCCCACGGCCTGCACCCAGGCTCGCGGGGACGGATGGATCGCCACGTCCCGCCAGGCCGGCGGGACCTTGAGAGCGTCGATTCGCTCCCGGTCCTCGCCCCGAACCGGCCCCCCGGTTGCCGTCCGGTAACGGAAGCCCCGTTCTTTCGAGCCGAGGCGACGGATTCCGCGAGCTTGGAGACGCTCGACGATGGTCACGAGTGCTGAGCCCTGGAGTCATTGGGGGCCTTCGGGGCACCGCCCCGCTCCTGGCGCGCGGGCGAACGCCGCCTTCGGCCCCGAGGGTGGTGACCCCCGCGCTTGATCTCGTGACGGACCGCCGCTTCATCGACCGAGTGGGAGCGCATGATCGATCCGTCCCGCTTCGACATCTCGACGAGACGGCGATAGTGCTCGCGGAGCGTTTTCAGCTCGTCCTCGGTGAGGTCTTCCACGTCGACCAGCCGGTTGCTCGCCCCCTCGATGGACGCGATCAGCTCGTTCAGCTTGAGGGACGTGGCCCTCGCGTCCTTGTTCTGGGCGCGCTGGATGAGAAAGACCATGAGAAACGTCACGATCGTCGTGGTCGTGTTGATGACGAGCTGCCAGGTGTCGGAGAAGTGGAAGACCGGCCCGAGGACCAGCCACCCCACGATGAGGAGGAGCGCCATCGAGAACGCCATGGTGCCCCCCGCCCACTCGGTCACGGTGCCCGAGAGCCGCTCGGCGAACCGGTTGAAGCCGCTTGCGCTACGTTTTCGTCCCATGTTCTGGGCCTTCTGCAAGAACAGTGACAACCCACCCATCCCTTTCGGGAGCGTCCCTTGCGGCGTCGTGGTCGTGCCTGCTGGACGGGCAGCCCTCGAACAGAGGGGTGGTTTTGTAGAATCTTCCAGGTGACGCGATGGGCCCCCCCACCACCCATGGGAGGCCGTCTCGTAAACCATTCGGGCCCAATCGCCCAGGGCGCGCTCCTCCTGCGCCACGGTCCCATGGCACCGATCTGGCTATAGAGCCCCACGGCAGGGATGTCCCGGCACTCCCACCACCAAGGGTCGCCCGCTTTCCGCGGAGCCGACGCAGGAGCTCGCCATTCGAGTTCGCAACCTCGACGCACTGACCCGGCGGCTTGGGCTGGAGCCCCAGGAGCGGGGACTTCTCCTGCTGATGTGCGCGCTCATCACCACACTGCTCACCGCGTACACGATCGCGAAGGTCCAGAGGGACGCGACCTTTATCGCGGAGTTCGGCGCGGGCGCACTCCCGATCGCCTATGTGGCGGTCGCGATCGCTTCGGCCGCGTTCGTCTGGATCGAAGGCTTGTTCGCGAATCGGTTCTCCCGGTTCGCCGCGAACCGGGTCAACCAGTATTCGGCGATCGCCATGAGCTTGCTTGCCATCCCCGCGTTCGCGGCCTCGCCGCATTGGACCGCCGCCGCGTTCTACGTGTGGACCGGAAGTCAGGCCATGATGCTCCTGCCTCACTTCTGGGTCCTTGCTCTGGACGTGTGGGATTCACGGCGCGCGCGACGGGTCTTCCCGCTCCTGAGCGGATTCGGCCTGGTCGGAGGGCTCGTGGGCGGCGCATTCGCGGGCTGGGTGGCGCCGATCCTGGGACGCGCCGCGCTCGAATGGGCGCTTGCCCTCCTCCTCGTCGTGTCCTTCCTGCTCACGCGGGTCGTGGAGCGTTACCGCGAGGATCGGGCCACGAGCGCACCCGCAGCCACGATGGCGGGCTCTCGCTGGAAGATCATCCGGCGCTCCAACTACCTCCAGTACCTAGCGGCGGCGCTCGCGCTCTCCGTGATCGTGTCGACCCTGGTCGATTTCCAGTTCAAGTTCTTCATCCAGGACATCTACCCGGACACGGAGACGCTGGCGCGCTTCCTCGGCCGGTTCTATCTCGTCCTCAATCTGCTCGCACTCGTCTTCCAGTTCGGCGCCGTGGGTTGGCTCCTCACGCGCATCGGGCTCGTCGCCTCCACGGGACTCCAGCCGGCCCTCGTGATGATCTTCTCGTGGTGGGTGGCCCTGAGCACGGGATGGTGGGCTGTCGTCGCGTTGCGGTGGGTCCAGGGGGTCGTGCTTCAAGGAATCGGGAAATCCTCGGCGGAGATCTACTACATGGCCGTCCGTCCGCCCGAGCGGCGCCGGATCAAGCCGGCGATCGACACGCTGGTCGAGCGATGGTCGGACGCGGCCGTCGGGGTGTTCCTGATCATTGTCATGCGCGTGGCCGGAGCCGCCTTGACCGCGATCGCGGTCGCCACGATCGTGATCGCCGCGGGATGGCTCTTCGTCATCTACCGCCTCAACCGCCAGTACGCACGCGCGTTCGAGCAGGCACTGAGCAGCCGCTGGCTCGACGCGGAGGGAGCCGCGGAGTCGATGCGGGTCCCCGGGGCGCGCCGTGCGCTCGAGGCCGCGCTCCGCTCGCCCGACGAGCCGCGCGCGCTCCTCGCGCTCGATCTCGCGCGCTACATCCACCATCCCAGGATCGCGAAGGCGGTCCTCGACAATCTGGACCGTCCATCCCCCGCCGTGCGCGCCTCGACGATCCGCGCGATGGAGTCCCTGCGCCTGCGGGACGACCGCCATCGTGTGCAAGAGATGCTCGCCGATACGGACGACCGGGTGAGCCGGGCCGCGGTCAGCTACGAGCTGGCGATGAGCACCCGCCAGGTCGAGTACGCCCGCTCGCTGCTCGAGGGGACCGACCCTCGGCTGCGAGCCTTCATGCTCGACGCCCTGCTCGACCGCCCGAGCGAGGCCCCCGGCGCCGTCACCACGGCGTGGGTCGACCGGCTCATCAAGTCCGAGAATGCCGACGATCGCGTGCTCGCGGCCCGCGCCCTCGGAACCTTCACGTCCTCCGCGCGCGTGCCTCGGCTCCTCGAGCTCCTGAAGCAGCCTTCGGTCGAGATCCGCCGTGCCGCGCTCCAATCGGCCACGCGACGGCCGAGCCCACAGCTCCTGGACACGCTCGTGCCGATCCTCATGGATGCGGATCTGGGCTACGACGCCCTGCTCGCGGTCGCGGCGCTTCGGAACGCGGCGATACCCGCACTCCAGCCCTATCTCTCCGGCGTGCGCGGGATCCGTCCGCAGGCCCGGGCGGCGCGCACTCTAGCCCAGATCGCCACGCCCGCCGCGCTCCGCGCCCTCCTCAGCCTCGTGCGGAGCAGCGACCGAGCGCACCGCCAGCTCGGGCTCGAGAGCGCGAGCCGCATCCGCGTCACGGTCGGACGTCCGGTGATGTCCCGCTCGCGCGTCCACAAGTTGTTCCTCCGGGAGCTCCGCGAGTACCGCCAGTGGATCGTGCCCTCCCACTCGATGGCCCAGCACAACGCACCGGAGGTGCGGCTCTTGGGGGAGAGCTTCCGCGAGTACGCGGACATGGCCCTCGAGCGGGGATTCCGCGCGCTCTCGTGCTGGTACGATCCGAAGCCCCTTTCCGGAGCGTTCGAGCGGCTCAAGACGCGCGAGACCGTGGACGACGCGCCGGCGCTCGAGTACTTGAGCCACGTCCTGCCCCGGTCCATCTTCCGCCACCTGGAGACGCAGTTCGAGACCCTGACCGCTCCCTCCGAGGACCACGCGGCCGACGTGGATCGAGGGCTCGCCGGATGGGTCGCGAGCGCGTGGGGGTCGGGCGACGCCTGGCTCCGCGCGTGCGCGGTGCGCGCGTCCCGCTGGGCCATCGATCTCGAGCCCGGCCTGTTCGACACGCCGGAACCCGATTCGAGCTCCATCGTGCGGGCGGAGCTGAAGGCGGTTCGTTCCCAATCGGAGGAGGCGCCGTCGTGGATCCTGACGCCGCGGCCCCTCTCCCCCTAGGAAAGGACGACATGCTGACACCGGTCGAGCGCGTTCTGATCCTAAAGGGAGTGGATCTCCTCAAGGACGTGGGGCCCCGTCATCTCCTCGGCCTCGCGAACGTCGCGCGGGAGGTGGAGATCTTCGACGGTGACGCGATCTACGAGGAAAAGGACGCGGCCGACGCGCTCTACATCGTCGTCGAGGGGCGTGTGCGCCTCTCGACGGACGGCCGGACCATGTCGGAAGTCGGGCCCGGGGAAGCGTTCGGGACCTGGTCCCTGGTGGACGAATCGGCGCGGGGGCATCAGGCGATGTGCGCCGAGCCGGGGCGCGTGCTGGCGCTCAACCGGGACGACTTCTACGACCTTGCGGCCGCGGATCTGACCCTCTTGACCGAGCTCGTCCGGGTTCTCGCGAAGCGACTTCGCGCCCTCACGGCCGAGCGTCCGCAGGAAGAGCAGCGCGTCGAAGGAGAAGGGATCGAGAAGCCCGAGGCACTCGTCCAGGAGGACGAGGCCGCGCAGACTCCCGAAGCCGTGCCTCCCACCGCTGGATCGGCGCTGGCCGCGGCGGCGCTGGGCAAACCGATGCCGCCCCCGGCCGAGCCTGAAGCCGCCCCGGTCGCGCCCGATCCCTCCGTCGGGCCGGGAGGCGTACCGATCTCCAAGCCCATCGTGCCACCGGCCGAGGAGAAGCCGCTGCCCTGATCCCGTCCCTGCGGCCGCCTAGTTGGTGTGTGCGAGCGACTGGAAGCGCTTCCCCAGCACGAACGCGACGACCAGCCAGACCGCGACCAGCCCGACCGCGGTGAGCGCGAACTGTCGCGGTCCGAACGCGAGCCACGTCGTGCCCGCGAAGACGAGCCCCGCCGACGCGAGATCTCCCAGCCGCACGAAGAAGGTGTCGTTCGCCTGCTTGGCCTTGTACTTGGCCTCGCGGCTGGTCGGCAGGTAGAGCGCGTTCCGGGTGGTGTTCTGGACCGAGTAGTCGAGCGAGTTCTCGGCGATCTTCGCGCCCCGGATGAAAGCGACCAGCGGGATGAAGGCCATCGAGAGATAACCGAACAATGCCACGAACGGGAGCACCAGAAGAGCCGTCCGCACGCCCAGGTACTTGAGGATGCGTGACACGACGAACGCCTGGAGGATCGCGGATATGACGTTCACCCACGTGAAATAGTTGCCGTAGAACTCCCCGATGATCTTCTTCTCGTCCAACCCGCCCGCCGCGGCTCCGGCGTGCGCCATGTAATTCGCAACGACGGTCTTCCCGAGGATGTACTCCCCGGTCGTGTTCACGAGATTGCTCAGGAGCATGAGGACCGCGATGAGAAGCAGATAGCGGTCGGCGAAGACCAGCGCGAAGCCGGAGCGACCCTTCACGCTAGAGTCTCCAGATCGCTCCGCCCGATCTCCTTCCGTCTCCCCCTCGCTCTCTTCGTGCTTCGCCGCCTTCTCGCGGGCGTTCACGAGGTTCGTGAGGAGCATGCAGAGACCGAGGAGCACGGCGGCCGCGATGAGGAAGGGGTAGGGACCGTACTGCGACACGAGCTTCCCCGTGAAGAAGGAGCCCGCGATCGCGCCGAGCGACGCTCCAAATCCAACGATCGCGAACAGACGCTTGCCCTGGTCCACCGTGTAGACGTCGTTCGCGAAGGCCCAGAGCTGCGCGATCACCATCAGGTTGAAGATGCCCACCCAGATGAAGAACGGGATCCCGATCGCCACGCCGGCCTGGTTCAGGAAGAAGAACGCGACGAGACACAGGATGAAGAACGCGGTGACCCCGTTGATGAGCGGCACGCGCGACACGCGCGACGCGAGCGCGCTGTAGACCGGCACGAGGATCATCAGGAGTCCCGCGATGGCGGCGGCGGAGTAGCTCTTGACCTCGGCTCCGCCCTGCACCGTGAGGATGAGCGGCTCCCGGATCGTCTTCAGCAGGTAGTACGCGGCGAGCAGGAGGAAGATGTTCAGCATGAGGAGGACGGCGGTGACTCCCTCCCCCCCGCGCACGTCGGCGAAGAGGCTCAGCGCGCGGTCGAGCACGCCGCGAGGCGGCTCGCCCTGGCGGGCGTTGGAAACAGCATCGGCTCGAGTGCTCATGACATCCCCCCTCGAAAGCGGCCGGCCCGCGTCACTTCGTGGCGGGCGGCGGACTCGACTCGATCCGCTTGCTGGCGGCGGAGGTCGAGTCGTTGGATGCGGCCTTGGACTTCTTCGGATCCTCGGACTGCGGCCCGGACTTCCCCTGGGGCACCACCATCTTCTGCTGGTCGACCTCCGGCACGCCAAAGCGCTCGAGGTCGATGGTCACGCGATCGGCCAGGCGCACCTTGCCCCCCTTCTCGACCGCGTACGTGTAGAACTCTCCTCCCCCGAACCAGAGGCGCATGTGGATGAAATGGTAGAAGCGACCCGTGTAGACGTTTTCCGGCTTCACGACCGATCCGGCCACATGGTACTCGGAGTACAGGGCGGCGCTCTGCGCCGGCCCGGGAATGTCGTGGAGCGGCGAGCCTCCCCCTCCCGTGACGAGATTGATGAGGACAGCGTCCGGCCACGTGAAGATCGCGCGCTGGTAGGCGTGCTCGTGTCCGCTCGCGATGATCCCGATCTTGGCCTCGTAGAGCGCGCGCACCATGCGTTCCCGTCGCTCCCTCAGCACGGCGTCGTTCTGCCACTCGGTGCGATGGTATCCCGCGGAGAACGGCGGGTTGTGCAGGAACACGAAGGCCGGACCCTGATGCTCCTTGAGTCGCGCCACCATCCAGTCGATCTGCTCGTCGGAGTACTTCACCTCGACCTCCCGCGAATAGAAGTTCCCGGGATCGGTCATCGGATTCGAATCGAGCGCGATGAACCGGACCCAACCGTCCGCCGAGTCGAAGCAGTAGTAGAGCCGGTCGCCGCTGATCGGAAGGCCGGTGCCCGCCCACCAATTGGCGAGCCCGTCTTCGGTGTCCGTACGCTCGTGATTTCCGGCGACCGCGAGATAGGGCGCACGGCTCGACAGCGGCCGGATGAGCCCAAGAAACCGCTCCCAGTGAGCCGGGCGCCGTCCATCCTTGACGAGGTCCCCCGTGTTGATCACCGCCGTGACGGCTTCCCCGCCGCGCTCCAGGCTGTCCACCTTCGCGATCATGGCCTTGTTGACGTCCTTCTCCCCGCCGTAGGTCGGCATGTGGCGGATCGCCGGCACCAGGTCGCGCACGAGACCGGCGTCCGGGATCATGCCCTTCACGAGGATGATCGGGATCGCGACGAGGCCCCTCGCGATCTTGAGCGGATTGAGCGACACCATGTTCTTGAGGTGGTGGTACTCGGGACGCAGCCGCGTCGTGCGATACGCGGGACGGTTGTCGCCGCAGAGGATGATGTTGAGCGTGTCGGCCGTGAATCCGCGATTCAGCCGGCCCAGGTAGCGCCGGGTCGAATCTCCCGTCTGGGGCGTGAAGCCGATCGTGCTGTCGCTGCCGAAAAGCGCGCGCATGGGCGGCTGCGGCACCGGGGCGCCCGGACCGGATGGGACCCGCGCGGTGGGCTGCTCCACGTACTGGAGGCGCCCCGTCTTCGCGCACCCCGCGGGTAGGAGAACCAAGAGGACCAGGAGGACGGCGGGCAAGCGGAAGCCGGCGCGGACGGGATCCACGCCTCCCGGCGACCCACCGTCCGCCGGGATCATTCGTGCCGAACCTCCATGACTGCCCAGTCCGGGCCGCGGTGCGCGAGCGTGACCCGGACCGGCTTCGCATCCAGGCCCTGGGCTCGTATCTCGAGAGTGAGTGGGTTGTGGACGCGTGCGAGCGGTCCCTCGTCGAGCGGAAGCTCGGGAGTCGTCAGATGGACCGTGTGAGCGATTCCGTCCTTGTCCTTCCCCGTGACCACCTCGTATTCGCGCGGCTTCGCCGCGCCGACGTCAACCGCCAGATCGCGGAACCGAAGGGCGTTTCCCTGGACGATGAAGAAGTCGAGCGGGGTCACTTCCTTGAACCAAGTCCGTGCGATCCGGTTGCGCCGCTCGACGAGAACGCGGAACAGATAGTCGCGCGCGGCCGGGTCTTCGTAGCCCGCGGCGTCGATCGCCGCCATGATCTGGGCGTCCGAGAAGGACGCCACCAGCTTCGCCCCCCAGTAGGCGTCGGCGCGCGTCATCTCGCGCCAGGGGGGAATCGTCTGGTACGCCTTCCAACCCTTCGGCTTGAAACCTTCCGCCTCGAAGTTTCCGACGGACGGAATGCCGCTCTCCTGCTTGACCTTCCTCCAGGGCTCGACAACGAAGCCGAGGGTGAGGATCCGCTTCATGGTCCAACCGAAGTCGATCCGCTCCTCGTAGCCGGTCGGGAGCTGCTTGGGTCCCTGCCCGGCCGCGCCGAGCGACCCGCTCGCGTCGAGCAGGTTGTGCACGAGGTGCCCCTCCTTCGATCCCTCGTCCTCATGGAACATGTCGAGGGACTGCTGGTCCTTCACGTCCCAGTTGTTGACCCAGGAGTAGACCACGTAGAGCCCGCGCAGCTCGCGCCGGTTCTTGTGATGGTACCAGTCGTTCGGGTCGTCGTCTCTCCGGCTGGCGAAGCTCAGCGGCCCCGCGGGCTTTCCCTTGAGATAGAGGCTCGCCGCGGCGTAGTAGCGGCCGTTCGCGGTCGCCCCCTCGCGCAGCAGCGCGTCCAGGAGCTCTTCCGTGAACGGTTTGTCGCCATCCTTGCCCTTGCGGAGCTCGTCGTCGATCTTGAGCTCGTCCCGCGTGAACGAGAAGGCCTCGTCCTGGGAGAAGTTGTACCCGGCGGCCCAGATGAGGCGCCCCGACACGACCGCGGCGCCCGATCCGAGCTGCGGATGTCCCTTCGGGTCGAGCTTCACGATCCACCGATGGTCCGCGGCGTCCTTCATCTGCCACCCCACCGTCACGCCCCCCTTTTTCGTGCTGGTGATCGTGTAGGGCGGCTGCGGATGGATGGGCCCGTCGGGACCATTCCGGATCTGATCCGGTCGGAGCGCGTGCACGTGGTTGCGCGGCGTGAACCAGCTCGAGGCTGGCACCTCGTCGTACTTGTTGATGTTGGCCGCACGCTGATTTTCCGTGACGCCGAAAGGCTGGAGCGCCCAGAGGATCCGGTCGGGGATGTCGAGCGCGGTGCTCAGCTGGTCCATGAGCCCCTCGCGGTAGAGATTCTCCGCGAGATTGGGGTCGCGCACTTTGGGCATCGGGATGGGGCGGGTGTCGCCATCGATGCAGACCGAAGAATCGATCGGTGCGCCCGTCCCGCGCTGGGGCGTGGCCGTCGCCTCGGCGGCGAGCGCGAGTCCGATACCCACGAGGAGCACGAACGCGCCTCGTCGGACGATCGGCGGGCGCGCCATCAGAAATCCCCCTTCAGGTCGAGGTACACGACATTGCCCTCGTCGCCGTGGCCCATCTCGAGGCGCGCCGAGGTGGATGGGCTCATGCGCATGCGGAAGCCGCCACCGATGGAGCGGTGGGCCTCGGTCGCCTTGAACGACTCGATATCCGGGGCCACCTCTCCGTACTGAAGGAAGACATCCGCCCACAGACGGCGCCAGGCGATCCACCGATACTCCGCATGCGCCAGCATGAGCTCTCGATCCACGAAGCGGTTCCCCTTGAATCCCGCGAAACGCACTTCATTGGCGGACGTCGGCATGCGATAGAACGGGATCGTCTCTGAGTCTCCGATGGGGCCGACGCCCTTGTAGACGTACCGAACCGCGATCACGCGCCGCCTCGAGAGCACCGGCACGTAGGCCCGAGCTTCGCCGCTCCAGTCGTAGTAATCGAGGTCGTGCGTGTCGATGCTCTGATTGCGAAGCACGCGTCCTCTCAGATGGAAGCCGAAGGTGGGGTCGAATCGGGAGTCGGTCGACGCGAAGTCTGCGCCCAGTCCGTAAGCGATCACTTTCGTGTCCGACTCGAGACCGGGAACTTCGTCAGGCGTGAAGACGTCCTGGGCGCGAGGCACGCCGCTGTAACCGGGCCCCACGTTCACGTCCGAAATGCCCGCGACGCCGTACACGCGACGGTACGGATCGGCTCCGAAATGGACGCCGATGCCGCCCGCGTTCTCGCGGCGGAGGAAGATCGTCTTGGTGTAGGACGCATCGTTCCCCATGCCATAGAAGCGGCGGTTGGGGAGATAGTCATAGCTCGCGTTCACGTCGACCCCGAGCGGCATGCGCCGATCGGTCACGCCGGCGTGGAAGCGGATCTTGCGCGTGTCCTTCGTGGACCAGGTCGCGACCAGGTTCGAGCGCGAACCCAGCCCACCGCGTCCCTGGATGCTCACGCCGGCGGCGGGACCGGACGTCCCCGAGACGCCGAACGCAGGCCCAACGCGCACGCCAAGCCACTCCAATCGCTGGGGCGGCTTGACGACGTGCTCGCTCGCGAACCCCACCACTTCCTCGCTCCCGCGCGCCAGGAGACGCGCCGGAAAGAACAGGACGCGGAACGGCGTGCGCAGCACGGTCTCCGCGGTGCGCTCGTGATCGGGGGCGGCGACGCGCGCATCGTCGCGCAAGGGCTCGACGCAGTTGGGCGGCGCGACCCAGGTGCTGTCCCCGAAGCGCGGCGCGCCTTGGGCGCGGGCTCTGGTCGTGAAGGCGACAGTCGTCAGGGCCACGAAGAATATGCAGGCGCCGACGCGTGGCCATAGGATCGAAGCGGGAAAAGTCAGAGGGCCCTCCTCTCTGGGGGAATGGGTTGGGTGGGGAACCGCCCAGTTCCCATTGGAAGGCCGTTGGAGGGCCCCCTCTACAACCGACGACTGAAGACGGTGATCAGTGGATCGTCATGTGATCCGACCAGTGCCGAACCTGACGCTCTGCTTCTTCGCGCTCGATTCCGTAGCGCTGCTGGATCTTGCCGATGAGCTCGTCGCGCCGTCCCGCCACGACGTCCAGATCGTCGTCCGTGAGCTTGCCCCACTGCTCCCGGGCCTTGCCACGGATCTGCTTCCAGGTCCCTTCGATCTGATCCCAGTTCATCGATCCCCCAACCGCAAGTGCGGTGTCGTTATTGGAGCAGAGCCAGAATGCGGGGCGAACGTACTCCCGTCATAATCGGCCAAGTCGTTCAAGCCCGTACCCCCAGCGCCTGCTCGCATCGTGGGACCGGTCGAGTACCGGTCCGTAAGCTCGTGACGGGGCATGAGCAGCATTCGTGCCGGTCCAAAGGATCGGATAAGTCGCTCAGTACCAACGAGGTCGCTGTCGGCACGCCAGCGGCTGTGCAATTTCTACATCTCGCCGCGGCCCATTTACAAAAGGCCCCGGCGCGCGATGGCGACGGGGCCTTTGTCTTCGAATGGCCTGAGATCAGCCGCGGGTCTTCTCCGCCCCGGCGTTATCCAGGATCTCCTTGGCCAGCTTGATCCTGTCTTGGTGCGCATAGACGCCGAGCAGGATGCCTCCCTTGCTCAGCTCTCCGTGGTAGAACTTCGCCTCGTTCTCCGGAATGCCTAGCCCCGTCAGGGCGCCGATCAGGCCTCCCGCGGCTCCGCCAGCGCCGAGTCCCGCGAGGGCCGCTACGAGCGGACCGGCCGCCAGGAAGCCGAGCGGCGGTACCGAGATGGTGGCAACGGCGGCGAGCCCCGCGGCCACCGCTCCCAGCACGCCGCCCACGGCGGCGCCTGTGGCCGCCCCCTCGGGCGCCTTCGTGGCCTGCTTCACCGCGAACTCCCGTCCGTGCGTGGTCTCGGAAACGAGAAGGCTGATGTCTTCGGGCGCGAAGCCGGAGCGAATGAGCTCCTCGCTCGCGAGCTCCGCGCTTTCTCGAGACTGAAAGATCCCAGTGACTAGCTTGGACACGTCGAACCTCCTTGTTTCCCTTCCCGTCGAACGGGTCGGGATGGGCTCTATTTGCGCTTGGGCGACCGCGGAACCTTGGCGCCTTTCTCGCGCGCCTCGCTCAAACCGATCGCGATCGCCTGCTTCCGGCTCTTCACCGTCGCATGGCTTCTTCCGCTCTTCAGTGTTCCTTGCTTCTTCTTGTGCATCGCGCGCTCGACTGACTTTTGCGCGGCTTGTCCGTATCGCGGCATGAGTGCAACCTCCGGGCTGCGTCGTGTTCTCGGTGGTCTGTTTCTCCGTTCCGTCCGGTCGAGCGCGCGCGCAACCCGTCGCGCGCACCGGACCCACAGTTCCGCATCGCAGAGTTCGTGCCATGACGTCCCCGCGCTACGAGATTCGAGACTTCTACGCGACATCCGCCGGCTCGTTCTGCGAGCTTTGTGCAATGCCTTCCGCGCGGACCTCCAAACCTACACGCGCATTTCCTGCGAGCCGAAAGGACCCACCCTGGCGATGGCCTCCGGCACGGTGCCTGCTATTCCCGAGAATCGTGAAGGCCCATCGAGCTGGCGAGCGTCTGCGCATCGCGCAGGTTTCACCTCTCTACGAATCCGTCCCCCCGCGCCGATACGGAGGAACGGAGCG
>DATJGP010000208.1:0-6063 GCA_035494915.1 Candidatus Eiseniibacteriota bacterium
CTCGCCGCGAACTGGAAGATGAATCTCAACCTCGCGCAGGCGCGCGCGCTTTACGCGTCGTGCGGCGAGGCACGCACGATCTACCCGGATCTCACGCTACTCGTCTTCCCGCCGGCCACGGCACTCGCGGCGCTCTGCGAGGCGCGCGGCCGTATGGGCCCCGCGCTCGGCGGCCAGAGCTGCCACAGCGAGCCGAAGGGGGCGTTCACCGGCGAAGTGTCCGCGGAGCAGCTTCGCGACGCCGGCGCCGAGTACGTGCTCGTCGGCCACTCCGAGCGCCGGCGCCTCTTCTGCGAGAGCGATGCCGTGGCGCGCGCCAAGCTGGGCGCCGCCTGGCGCGCCGGCCTCACCCCGCTTCTCTGCATCGGCGAGACGCTCGCGGAGCGGGACCGTCAGGAGACGCAGAGCGTGATCTCGCGCCAGCTCACCCGCGCGCTCGAGGGGGCGCCGACCCGGGCCACGCTCCTCGTCGCGTACGAGCCGGTCTGGGCCATCGGAACCGGCGTCGTGGCGACCACCGAGCAGGTGGCCGAGGCGCACGACTGGGTGGGGGAGGAGCTGAGCCGTCTCGGGCGGAGCGGAACGCCCGTGCTCTACGGCGGGAGCGTCGATCCGAAGACGGCCGCCCCTTTGGCGCAGCTCAAGGAAGTGGACGGGTTCCTGGTGGGTGGCGCGTCCCTGGACGCGCCGTCCTTCCTCGCCATAGCCAAGGCGTTAGCCGCGGCGGTCGAGCCCGCGCGCGATTGACCCCCAGCGGGGCGCGTGGTAGTCTGGTCGGCCACACGCGTTCACGAACATCTCGGAGGAGTTCATGTCGGGCATTTTGATGGGCCTCATCACGACGCTCCACATCCTGGGCTGCGTCTCGTTGATGGTGGCCATCCTGCTCCAGTCGGGGAAGGGCGGCGGCCTCGCGGGAACGTTCGGCGCGGGATCGAGCCAGACCCTCTTCGGCGGACGCGGGGCGGCGACCTTCCTGAGCCGCGCCGCCGGAACGCTGGCGGTCGTGTTCTTCCTCACCTCGCTGACCCTGAGCCTGACCTCGACGCGTCAAGGCGTCGCCGGCGGTCGGAGCCTCATCACCGAAGAAGCGAAGAAGCGCGCGGGCCAGGGCCAAAGGCCCGCGGCCGAGTCGAATACGCCGCCCCCTCTGGGTGGCCAGACCACGCCGGGCCAGGGGCTCACGCCTCCGGCCGCGACGCCTCAGGCTCCACCGGCCGCGACGACCGCTCCGGCGCCGACCAAGACGTCCGCGGCTCCGGCCAAGAAGGCTCCGGTCGCGCAGCCCAAGTCCGCGTCGACCACGCAGCCGCCGGCGCAAGAGGCGCCCGCGACGAACACGACGGCACCAACACCGCCCGCGAGCACGACGACGCAGGGCGGTCAGTAGACGTGATGCTCATGCCCGGGTGGTGGAATCTGGTAGACACGTACGTTTGAGGGGCGTATGGGTAACCCCGTGCGAGTTCAAATCTCGCCCCGGGCACCACAAAGGGTCCCCTTTCCTCGGAAAGGGGACCCGTTCTTTTATGCGCTGGAAGGGCCGCGCGACGCGGCCGGAAGCGCGCGGCGCCTAGGCGCCGGCGCGCGAAGCGGGAGGCTCGGGGATGATGCCGACGAGGCGAATCGTGAAGCGGTCCTCGGCGCGAACCTCGTTCTTTCCGCCACAGTGCTGGCAGCGGATGTACGAGCGTCGGGGGTCTTCACGCAGGTGAAGGATCTGGGTCGGTCCAAAGAGCTTCGAGCACCGGAGGCACTCGACCGCGGGGTTGCTGACCAGCTCGGCACTCTCGGGCATTGCGGTTCCTCCGTGTTTCGGATGGGCGTGGCGCGGCGCCGCGCGTCCTCGTACCGGGGCATTGTAGGCGCGACGGGCGGCGCGGTAAAGCCCGGGAGGGCATCCACGTGAGCGCCCCAGCAGGCGCCTACGATGCCCGCCGCGCGGCGGCGTACTGGAGCGGCGAGCGCCACGACCTCGGGGACGAGCTCGCGTCCGTCCTCAGCCTCGGCGAGCCTCCGGCGGTCAACCGGGCCTACGACGCCTGGGAGACGGGCCTGGTGCTCCGCACTCTCGGGGAAGGCTCGGGCCGGCTCGGACTCGACATCGGCGCCGGCGTGGGCCGCGTCGCCATTCGCCTCGCCCCCCAGCTGGGGCGCGTCGCGTGCGTGGATCTCGCACCGGGCATGCTCGAGCGCCTGCGTGTGAACGCGGCGCGCGCGGGCGTAACGAACGCCGATCCGCTCCGATCGCGATCCGACTCGCTCCCCTTTGCGACCGCGTCCTTCGACGCCGCGGTCTGCCTCGGTCTCCTCGAGCATCTGCCGCGTCCGGTGCAGAGCGCGACCCTCGCGGAGATCGCGCGCGTTCTCCGCCCAGGGGGGCTCTTCTGGCTCGTGCTCAACAATCCGGAGAGCCTCCTGCTCGCCGACACGGCGGACAATCCCTACCGCGACGGGCTCCAAAGGGAGAGTGGATACTACTGCTCGGTGGTGTCCGAGCCCGCGCTCCTCGAGGAAGCCGCTGGGTTCTTCCGGATCGAGAACCTGGGCTCCAATCTCGTCTACTCGCTCCAGCGCCACGCGGCGCGCCTCCTGCCCGACGCCGCGCGGCGGGACCCGCGCCTCGCGCCGTTCTTCGCGCACGCGGCCGAGTGGGATCTCGCGCTACGGCCCATCGGGACGCTCGCGCGCGCCGCCGCCGATCATCACCTCTACGGGCTGGTGCGGCGATGAGCGACGAAAAGCCGATCCTCGTCACGGGGGGCGCCGGCTACATCGGCTCGGTGCTCGTCCCGATGCTCCTCGAGAAGGGGTACCGCGTGCGCGTGCTCGACCGCTTCCTCCACGGGGGACACGGGCTCGAATCCCTGCACGGCGAGGGGGATCTCCAGGTCCTGATGCGCGATCTGCGCGATCCGCGCGTCCACGACGAGGCGATCGAGGGTGTGGACACGGTGATCCATCTCGCCGCGATCGTCGGCGACAAGGCGTGCGCGCAGGACGAGGAGGTCGCGGTCCAGACCAACTGGACCTCCACCGTCGCGTTCGCGCGCCGCGCCGCCGCCGCCGGCGTGCGCCGATTTGTGTTCGCCTCCACATGCAGCGTCTACGGCGAGGGCCGGGACGAGATCCTGACCGAGGAATCGCCCATGCGCCCGCTGTCGCTGTACGCGGAGACGCGCCGTCACGCCGAGGAAGGGCTGCTCGAGCTCGTGGGGATGCAGGACTTCGAGCCCGTGCTGCTGCGATTCGGCACCGTGTACGGGCTCTCCCCGCGCATGCGGTTCGATCTCGTCGTGAACCTCCTCACGCTCCACGCGGTGAAGCGCGGGAAGGTCTCGATCTTCGGCGGCAAGCAGTGGCGGCCGTTCGTGCACGTGCGCGACATCGCGCGAGCTCTCGAGATGGGAATGACCGAGGCCATGCCGTCCGGCTCGCCCATCCTGAACGTGGGGGACAACCTCGAGAACTATCAGCTCCTGGATCTCCGGGAGGAGATCGAGGCGCGCGTTCCCGGCGTTCGGATCGAGGTGGTGCCCGAAGCGAGCGATCCGCGCACGTACCGGGTCTCGTTCGACAAGATCGAACGGCTCTGGGGATTCCGCGCGAGCCGGCGTGTCGGGGACGGGATCGAGGAGATCGCCCACGCGCTCCAAGCGGGCGCGATTCCGGATCCCGAGAACAAGCGGTACGTGAACGCCTGAGGACGCGCCGGTAGGCCTTGCGCCCTGTCCTAGCGCGGGTTAGGGTCAATCCATACCTTGCGGTCGGCTCCACGGGAGGTACTCCTTTGCCACGGTTACAGCTGAGCCTGGACGAGCTTCGGGAGCGGGCGCTCTTCGTGCGGCGGGACATCGTCACCCTTCTCGCGCGCGCGCAGAGCGGCCACTCGGGCGGCCCCCTGTCCTCCGCGGACTTCGGGACGGCGCTCTTCTTCCATGAGATGGACGTGAACCCGGAGCGCCTGGACGATCCGTCCCGCGATCTCTGGCACTTCTCGATCGGACACGTCACGCCGGTCATCTACGCCCTCATGGCGGAACGCGGCTACTTCCCGCTCGCGGATCTCCTCGGCTTCCGGCAGTTCAAGGGTCACCTCCAGGGGCATCCGAGCAAGCACGACACGCCGGGGATCGAGGTCTCGTCGGGTTCGCTCGGGCAGGGACTCTCCGTGTGCTGCGGAATGGCGTACGGCTCGCGCTTCGACAAGAACCCGCGCCGCGTGTATTGCGTGATGGGGGACGGCGAGCAGCAGGAAGGGCAGATCTGGGAGGCGGCCATGTTCGCAGCCCACTACAAGCTCGACAACCTCTGCGCCGTGATCGACTACAACCGGAAGCAGATCGACGGTGACGTGCAGGACGTCCTCGGCGTAGCGCCCCTCGCGGACAAGTGGCGCGCGTTCGGCTGGCACGTGATCGACGCCGACGGCCACGACATCCAGAAGATCCTCGCCGCGTTCGACGAAGCGCGCGCGACGAAGGGGAAGCCGTCCGTGATCCTCGCCCACACGGTGATGGGCAAGGGAATCTCGTACATGGAAGACGACTACAAGTGGCACGGCGTGCCGCCGACCGTCGAGCAGGCGGACAAGGCGCTGGTCGAGTTGGGCACCTCGCTCGCCGAGTGGACCAAGCGTCTCGAATCCCACACCACCCGCGGGGTGACACCCTCCGCGAACGGAGCCGCGTCGTGAGCCAGCCCACGCCCGTCCTTGCGGAGGCGCCCGTGAAGAGCCTCGCCAAGCCCGAGATGAAGCGGACCCGCGAAGGCTTCGGCCACGGTCTCCTCGATCTCGGCGAGAAGAAGCCGAACGTGTTCGTGCTCGTGGGCGATCTGTCCGGATCGACGAACGTCTCGTTCTTCGCGGAGAAGTATCCCGAGCGCTTCCTCCAGGTCGGGATCGCCGAGCAGAACATGATGTGCGTGGCCGCGGGTCTCGCCGCGGTCGGGAAGATACCGTTCCTCGCCACCTACGGCGCGTTCGCTTCGTGCCGGAGCGCGGACCAGATGCGGGTCACGGTGGCCTACACGGACCTGCCCGTGAAGATCGGCGGCGCGCACGGCGGGATCAGCGTCGGCCCGGATGGCGCCACCCATCAGGCCATGGAGGAGATCGCGATCGTCCGCTCGATCCCCAACATGAAGATGATCGTCCCCTGCGACTACTGGGAGACGCGGAAGGCGACCGTGGCCATGGCGGATGACCCGCACCCGAATTACATCCGCTTCGGGCGGGAGCCGGTCCCCGTCGTGACGGACGCTTCGACTCCCTTCGTGATGGGGAAGGCGAACGTGATGCGGGAAGGAAAGGACATCGCGTTCATCGCGTGCGGCGTGATGGTCTACGAGGCGCTGGTCGCAGCGGAGGCTTTGGCCACGCGTGGGGTGCAGGCGCGCGTGATCAACATGCACACGCTGAAGCCGCTGGACCATGAGGTGATCGAGAAGGCCGCGCGCGAGTGCGGCGCCATCGTCACGGCGGAGGAGCACCAGGTGAACGGCGGCCTCGGCGGCGCGATTGCCGAGGTGGTGGTGCGCACGCACCCGGTGCCGATGGAATTCGTCGCGGTGCACGACCGCTTCGGGCGCTCGGGGAAACAGGACGAGCTGATGGCCGCCTTCGGAATCAAGTCGCCCGACGTGATCGCCGCGGCGGAGAGGGCGCTGAGGCGAAAGAAGGGGTAGTCCTTACCCCGTGAAGGCCCCCGGCACGGGCTTGGGGGACCCCAGGATCGCGGCGAGCGAGTCCACGCCGAGCGGCATGTCCGAGACGAAGGGCTCGCCGTACTTCACACCGATCATGCTCCCGAAGTGACGTAGGCGCGATTCCAGCCGGATCAGGAACTCGGGATCGTTCAGCGCGGTCACGCGCGAGTTGGCTGCGTTCCGTACCACCTGGCTCTGGTGCGCGAGGATCGCCGCCTTCTTCGCGTCCCACACCGACGTCACGTCCACGACGACCGATGGATGGAATCCGATCCGCGACGCGAAGTACCAGCGTCCCTTGGGGCGGAACGCCGGACCTTCCGCGGCGTACTGGATGAGCCCCGCGAGGTACCA
>DATJGP010000209.1:0-26965 GCA_035494915.1 Candidatus Eiseniibacteriota bacterium
CGTGTCCTGGAACAGCGCGGTCGCCTCTTCCGTCGCGCCCGCGTGACCGCAGTCGCAGACGGCGAGCGTCCGGCCCGACAGCGTGCGCACGTCGGGGCCGTACAGAGGGTGGAGGCTCGTCACGGGGCGCCCCTGCGCCGCGGCGTTCCGGAGCAGATCCATGACGTGGCTCTTCAAGCTGAAGATGTCCGCGACGACGCCCTTGGGCTCGAGCGCGAGGACCTTTTGCAGCACCGCGCGCCCGGAGCCGAGCGGCGTCGCCAGCACCACGATCTCCGCGTTCCGGGCGGCGTCCTCCAGGGTGGCGTCGGAGGGAAAGCCCTCGATCTCGCCGGCCGGATCGTGGATCGAGACCTCGTGCCCCTGCCCCGCGAAGTAGTGGGCGAGCCATCGCCCCATTTTCCCCGCGCCGCCCACGATCGAGATCCGGCGTGACGCCGCAGGGCTCGATCCCGGGAGCGACTCCTCCTGGAGCTGAACCGCGCCTGCAATGAGCTGGAGCGCGAGGCGCTCGGCGAATCCCTCGGGGAGCCTCTGGTCCTTGGCCGCCGCGCGGTAGCGCGCGATCACGTCCGCCTCGGCGGTGAAGCTTCGGACCGGCAGCCCCTGCGTCCGCTTCGTCTTCCCGACCTCGCGCACCAGCGCGAACCGCTCCGCGGCGAGCCGCACGATCTCGGTGTCGAGCGCAGCGATGCGCGCCCGCAGATCCGTCAGGTCCTTGGCCATGAGGGCTCCACGTTTGTAGGTACCACGGCGTCGTGTAAGCGGTTCACTGACATCTCGCTTCGTTCGTGCCCGCGCTCGTGGTGATCAAGAGTTACGGCGAGCCTTTCGCAGGCATACCAAATGCCTGTCATCGGCTCGACACGGTGATCCCCCGATCATCGACCCGATGACATCATACTCCGCGTGACCGCCGCTGCGATCTGCGGGTCCGACGGAGCGGCGACGGCGGGAACGGGGGAGCCTGCGGGCGTGGGTAGCGGCGGGCGCGAGGTGCGGTCCCTGGCGGGTTCGGTCAACCGGATTTCCGGACCTTCCAGACCTCCTCGGACGGCCATTGCCGCGCCCACTCCGCGGTAACGTAGGGGAATCGCGTCGTCGCGTGTTCCGGCGGTCGAAGCTCGAGCAGCTCCTCGATCTCGAAGCCGTTCTCGCGGAAGAGGCGGATCCAGTTTCCGTGCGTGAGGTGGAACTCGACGCCGGTGTCGTCGGGCCACTCGAGGCGATGGAGGCCGAACGCGGGACGCCTGAGGCGATCGCTCACGGTTTCGCTCTCGAGCTCGGGCGCGCACAGCGTATGCACGTGGCCGTTCGTGAGGAAGTGGAGCCGACCTCCGGGACGGAGGAGCCTCGCGGCTTCGGGAACCCACTTGTAGGGATCCGCCCACAGACACGCGCCGTACTCGGAGATCGCGAAGTCGAAGCTCGCGTCCGGGCCGGGGACCGTTTCGGCGTTGCCGTGGAGGAGCGGGAACTCGAGGCCGTGCTGTTGTTGCATGCGCCGCGCGGTCGCGAGCTGGGCCTCGGAGTTGTCGATGCCCGTGACTCTGGCGCCGGCGCGGGTGAGCCAGGCGGAGACGTACGCAGTACCACAACCAAGCTCGATCACGTCCTTGCCTTTGATATCGGCGGGGATCATGCGGACTTCGGATTCCGGAATGCCCCAGATACCCCAGCTTGGCGTTTGCTGCGCCCAGTGCCGCTCGGCAGGCTCGGCGTAGCTCTTTGCCATCTCGTCCCAGTGGCCGCGGTTCTGGAGAACGTAGTCGGGTTCGGTCACGAGATCTTCCCGCGGGCCATGCTGCGGGCCGTGATGCGGTAGACGACCCGCTCTTCCCGCTTCGTATCGATCCGCGTTCCGATGTAAACCGCGCCGATCTTCTCCACGGCCTTACGCGAGCGCAGGTTGTCCGCGCCAATGAGGAACACGACGTTCTCCACGAAGCGGAACGCGTGCTCGAGCATGAGGCGTTTCATCTCGCCGTTGTAGGTCCCGCCCCTGTGCGAACGCGCGAGGTAGCTCCAGCCGATTTCGATCTCGCTCGCCTCGGCGTTGTATCCGAAATAGCGTGAGGAGCCGATCACGGCGCCGGTCTTCGCGTCCAGCGCGAGGAGCGCGCCGCCGCAGTCGATCCCTGACTGGAAGTACACGCGGAATCTCTCCTCCTTGTACCGGTCGTGCTCGGGGTGCTGTTCCCAGATGAGCGGATCCGACGCGACCGCGAAGAGCGCGGAGAAGTCTTCCGGACGGAGCGGGCGTAGCTCGACGAGCTCGCCTTTGAGTGTGGGCTGGAGGTCGAACGGCATGCGGCTCACGCCTTCGATCGGAGGCGCTCCGCCTGCGCCTCCGCCGACTCGTCGGGAGGATTCGAGTTGTACGCGTCCGTTTGCCCGGGAGGGATGCTGAGGTAGCGCCATTCGCGGCCCCGGATCGCGTGCGCCACGGTGACGATCTGTCCGACGTGGTAGCAGGTGTGTGCGAGCGAACGATGGAGGGCCTGGTTCACCGAAAGCCCCTTGCCGCGGATCGCGACCGTTCTGGAGAGATCCGCGTCGCCGAGCGTCTCCAGCGTCTGGAGGAGGGCACTCCACCCCCGATTCCATTTCGCCATCAGCTCGGCGCGCGTCACGGCTCGAGTGGCGAA
Source organism: Candidatus Eiseniibacteriota bacterium (assembly GCA_035494915.1). GTDB lineage: Bacteria > Eisenbacteria > RBG-16-71-46 > SZUA-252 > SZUA-252 > WS-9. The sequence continues at coordinate 2,649 of DATJGP010000209.1, forward strand.
CTCCTCCTCGCGCTGTCGCCACGGCTTCTCGCCATCCGTGGCGAGGAAGTCCGTGAAGCGCGATTCGAGGTTGCCGGACACGTGCCAGCAGATGGCCGCCAGCGAATTGCCGTCCGAAGGCCCAGGCTCGGAGAGCGCAGACTCCGGCACCTGCTCGAGCGCCGCTTCGGCGAGCGCCTTGTACAGGTGGTACTCGGCGCGAAGGGTCTGCACGGTCTCGTTCATCAACTCTCCTAGAGAAGTGTGGCCCATCAGATTACGACAAAATCCGCCCCACCCCTTGACTACTGCACAAATGTGCAGTATCTTCCTGTGCATGAGGATGAAGCCCGATCCGCCCAAGAAGGGGGTGGGGCGGCCACGCCGCCCTGTTCCCCCGGCCCATCTCGATCCCGCCGCGGCCCCGAGCCGCGAGGAGGAGATCCTCGCCTTCATCGCGGGCTCCCTCCGGGAGCGGGGCTATCCCCCGACCATCCGCGAGATCGGCAAGGCGTTCGGCATCGCCTCCACGAACGGCGTCCGCTACTACCTCGACCGCCTGGAGCAATCCGGAAAAATCCGCCGCGACCGCTGGACGTCGCGCGGGATCGAGCTCCAGGCGGCCGAGGGGGACGAGCGGGAGCGACCGATGCGGGAGCCAACCCCTGCGCGGCTCGCTCCGGTCCCCCGCCGTTCGACCAACGAGCCCATCGAAATCCCGATTCTCGGACGTGTGGCCGCCGGCGCGCCGATCCTTGCCGAGGAAAACATCGAGGACGTGCTCCTTGTGGACGGCGCGCTGGTGCGGCCTGGCAAGCATTTCGCCCTCAAGGTCCGAGGGGATTCCATGAAGAACGCGGGGATCTACGACGGCGACATCGTCATCGTGCGCCACGAAGCCCCCGTCAAGAGCGGCGAGATCGCCGTGGTTCTGATCGGCGAGGAGGCCACCGTGAAGCGGATCTTCCCGCGGCGCGACAAGGTGCTCCTCCTTCCCGAGAACGACGATTACGAGCCGATCGAGATCCGCCCGTCCGATCCCGAGACGCGGGTGGCGGGGAAGGTGGTCGGCGTCTTCCGGAGGCTCGGCTGATGGTCCACGCGCACACGTTCCCGAAGCAGGAAGATGGGTACTTCATGATCGAATCCATTCACGACCCCATCGAGGTCATCACACTCTTCAACGCGGGGCGCATGAAGCCGATCCGCTTCCGCTGGAAGAACAAGATCGTCAAGGTCGCGAAGGTGACGGGAGACTGGGTCCGCCACGAAGGGCAGAACAAGATCCACTTCTTCGCCATCCTCGCGGACAACGCCGACTACTACGAGATCCGTTACGACTCGCGCGAGATGACATGGCAGCTCACCCGGGTATGGATGGAAGGGTGATCCAAGATGCGCGTCGTCGCCCATGTGGACATGGACGCATTCTTTGCGGCCGTGGAGGAGCGGATGAACCCGCATCTCGCGGGACGGCCGCTCGCCGTGGGCGGAGACCCGAAGCAGCGACGCGGCGTGATCGCGGCGGCGAACTATCCGGCGCGGAAGTTCGGGCTGCATGCGGGCATGCCCACGGGGGAGGCGCTCCGGCTCTGCCCTGAGCTCACCATCGTCGAGGGCAATCCACAGAAGTACGTCCATACCTCGCTCCAGATTCTGGAGATCCTCAAGGACTACACCCCCATCGTGGAACCGTTCAGCATCGACGAGGCGTTTCTCGACCTCACGGGATCCCCGAGGCTGGCCGCATCGCGATGGGATGGCTACGACCCGCAGGATCCCGCTGACGTACTCGATGCCGCGATCCCGACCGCGCGCGCGATCCAGCGGGCCATCCTGCGTAAAACTGGGCTCGGCGCGACCGTGGGGGTCGCGCCGAACAAGTACATCGCCAAGATGGCGAGCGGCATGCAAAAGCCGCGCGGGCTGACGGTGCTCACACAGGAGCGATACCGGGAGCACTTCTGGCCCAAGAGCGTGCAGGAGCTGTGGGGAATCGGCGAGAAGACGCGCATCGCGCTCGACAAGCTCGGGATCGCCACCGTCGGGCAGCTCGCACGGTTCCCGAAGGAATTCCTGACGTACCATTTCGGGATGAACGGGGATCACATGCGGGACGCGGCGTGGGGCCGCGATGACTGCCCGGTCGTGCCCTATTACGAGGGCATCCCGCTCAAGTCCATGGGGCACGAGCTCACGCTGTCCGAGAACGTGACTTCGCGCGAAAAGGCACTGACCCATCTCTTGAGGCTCTCCGACCAGGTGGGGCGGCGGATGCGGCAGGACGGCTACGTGGGGAGGGTCGTCACGCTCAAGATCCGCGACACCAAGTTCAAGACCATCACGCGGCAGCGAGCGGTGCCGGCGGCGATGAACGATGAGGAGCAGATCTATCGCACCGCGATCGCGCTCCTGGACGAGAACTGGGACGGGAGACCGCTCCGGCTGCTCGGGGTTTCCGTGTCGGATCTCGCGTCGAACGGCGAGGCGGTCCAGCCCAGCCTGTTCGAAGGGGATGAGCACAGGAAAAGGATGACAGCTGCCGTCGACTCGCTTCGCGACCGGTTCGGCGATGCGGCTCTCATGAGGGCGGGCGCGCTCGAGTAGGCGCCCGCTGCACCCATGATCTTGATTGGCACCTCGGGCTATTCCTTCCCCGATTGGGTGGGGAATTTCTATCCCCTCCACATCGAGCGCAGCCGCATGCTCGATTTCTACGCCAAGCAGTTCCCGGCGGTGGAGGTGAACTCCACTTACTATCGCATCCCGCCGCCCTCCACGATGCATGCGATGGAGCGAAAGACGCCCCCCGGGTTCGAGTTCGTGGTGAAAACCCACCACGACATGACGCACAAGCAGAGCCTCGACCCAGCGCTCCATGAGGCGTTCGAGAGCGCGGTAGCTCCGCTGGTGGACGCGGGGAAGCTGAGCGGATTCCTCGCGCAATTTCCGCAGGGATTCCATCGCACCTCCGGGCACGAGCGCTTCCTTCTCGACCTTCAGCGCGCTCTTCCCCAGGAGGCGCCGCTCTTCGTGGAGTTCCGGCATACCTCGTGGATCGCGGACGACCTCTTCCCGTGGCTCCGCGAGCACGGGCTCCGCTTCGTGAGCGTGGACGAGCCGGATCTACCAGGGCTGCTCGGTGTCTACGCGCGCGCGACCGGGGACCTCGCGTACGTGCGATTCCATGGCCGGAACAAGCGAACGTGGCACATGCAGACGCCGGCGCCTGCGCGCGAGGCGCGACCAATCGCACCCGCGGACGCCGCCCTCGGCCCGCTCTTCGCCGGCACGCCCGACACGCCGCCCACGCGCAAGGTGCCGGAGCGCGATCGGCCGCTCCTCCGCTACGACTACCTCTACAGCGAGAGCGAGCTCGCGGAATGGGTGGGCAAGATCCGCGAGCTGGCGACCACCACCAAGAAGACCTTCGTGTTCTTCAACAACTGCCACGCGGGGCAGGCTGCGACGAGCGCCAAGCTCATGCGCCAGCTCCTGGAAGGGGAGGGATTGCTGTGAACCGGCCGAGCCTCTTCGAAACGCCACCGCGCGCGCGAGTCGAGACGCTCGCGGAGTTCGAGGCGCTCCTCACCTCGCTTCGCTCCAAGCGCAGCGGACGCGAATCCGAGCTCGTGCATCTCGAGCGGCTCCCCGAACGCCCCGCGGTCTACGGCGATCTCGCAAAGCCGTTGCCCGCGCCGCTCCACGCGGTGCTCACCGCGCAAGGGATCGAGCGGCTCTACAGCCACCAGGCTCGCGCCGTCGATCTCGCGCGTGCCGGCTCCAACGTGGTGATCGCGACCGGCACGGCGTCGGGCAAGTCGCTCGCGTATCACCTCCCAATCCTCGAGACGCTCCTGCGTGAGCCCGGCTCGGTCGCGCTCTATCTCTTCCCGACCAAGGCGCTCGCGCAAGACCAGCTCCGCGGGCTCACGCGTCTCGCCGAGGCCGCGCCTCAGCTCCGCCGCGCGGTCATCGCGGGGACGTACGACGGAGACACGCCGGGACACACGCGACGCCGCTTTCGCGAGCAGGGGAACGCGATCCTCACGAATCCCGACATGCTCCATCAGGGCATCCTGCCGTACCACTCGCGCTGGAGCCGCGTCTTCTCCAACCTCAAGTACGTCGTCGTGGACGAGGTCCATACGTACCGCGGCATCTTCGGCTCGCACGTGGCGAACGTGCTCCGCCGGCTCAAGCGCATCGCGCACCACTACGGCGCCAGCCCACGCTTCCTCTTCTCCTCCGCAACGATCCGGAACCCGGGCGAGCTGGCGGAGCGGCTCCTGGGGGAGCCGGTAGAAGTCGTGAATGAAGACGGCGCGCCGCGCGGGCCCAAGCTCTTCGCCTTCTGGAATCCGCGCATCGAAAGCGGCGACGCGAGCTCGCGCGGGAGCACATCCGTCGAGGCGGAGCGCATCCTCGTCTCCCTCATGCGGCGCGACGTGCAATCCATCGTCTTCACCCGCTCCCGCGTCGCGGCGGAGCTCATCTACCGGTACGCGCGCGAGCGCCTCGACCGCGACCACACGGGCCTGGCGGAGAAGCTGAGCCCCTATCGCGGCGGCTACCTCCCCGAGGAGCGCCGCGCGATCGAGCGTCGCCTCTTCGACGGCGACCTCAAGGGCGTGATCTCCACCAACGCGCTCGAGCTGGGGATCGACGTCGGCTCGCTCGACGCGGCAATCCTCGTCGGCTTCCCGAACACCATCGCGAGCACGTGGCAGCAGGCTGGGCGCGCGGGACGCTCGCGCGAGCCCGCGCTCGCGGTCGTGGTCGCGTACGACGATCCCATCGACCAGTACCTCATGCGCCACCCGGAGTACTTCTTCAGCCAGTCGCCCGAGAGCGCGGTGCTCGACGCGGAGAATCCGTACGTGCTCGCGTCGCAGCTCGCCTGCGCCGCGTACGAGCTGCCGCTCACGGCGGAGGACGAAGCGCGGTTCGGGGCGCGCGCCCCCGAGATCGCGGCGCTCCTCGAGGAGGACGGCGTCCTCAAGTCGCTCGACGGGTCGCGCTACTGGTCGTCCACGGACTACCCGGCGGGACGCGTGAATCTCCGCACGATCTCGGATGACACGTTCACCATCGTGGACGCGGGGCGCAACAACGCCGTGCTCGCGACGGTGGACTCGATCAGCGCGCCGGAGCTGGTCTATCCGCAGGCGATCTACCTCCACGAAGGGGACACCTACTTCGTCCGCGAGCTGGACCAGGCGCAGAAGATCGCGTACGTGGAGCGGCGCGAGGTGGACTACTACACGCAGCCGGTCCTCGACACGCGGCTCCGCCTGCTCGACAAGCGCGAGACCAAGCGCTGGAACGAGGCCGAGGTCGGCCTCGGCACCGCGGATGTCTCCTGGGCCACGGTCGCGTTCAAGAAGATCCGCTTCCGGAGCCTCGACGCGATCGGCTATCACCCGCTCGATCTGCCGCGGCAGAATCTCGAGACCGTCGCGCTCTGGTTCCGCCCCGAGGACGGCGTGCGCGCGCAGGTGCGAATCGCCGGATTGAATCCGCACGAAGCCATGTCGGGCCTTCGCAATCTCCTCATCACGCTCCTTCCGCTCCACGTGATGTGCGACCGCCCCGACCTGGGCGGCATCCTCGACAGCTCCAATCTCGGAGATCCCGCGATCTTCCTCTACGACCGCTACCCGGGCGGCCTCGGCTACGCCGAGCGCGGCTACGCGCTGGTGGAGGACCTCATGCGCGCGGCGCTCCGGATGGTGGAGGAGTGCCCGTGCGAGATGGGCTGTCCGTCGTGCGTCGGGCTCCCCGTGCTGCGTCCCGCGCAGCAGCAGGACTACGACCTGCACGGCGGCTGGCCGATTCCGAACAAGGCGGCGACGGAGCTCCTCTTGCGCCGGCTGCTCGGCCGGTAGCCCGCGCGTGCTCTCCCGCTCGCTGCGCGACCGCATCTCGGGGCTGATCCGCGGCGGTCGCGGCGCGCCGGCGGAGAACGGCGCGGCGAAGAGCGGCGAGGGGACGCACCATGGGAATGGGCACGCGGCGAATGGGCACTCGGGCAACGGTCACCACGCGCATCTCGTCGACGACCGCTCCATCATCCCGAGCGGCATCGAGGAGCTTCTACCCGGCGGCTTGATCCAGGGCCCGCACGGCCCCGCGTTCGTGCACGAGCGCCTCTACACCGATCTTGGCGAGCGGCCGGAGCTGGTCTTGGCGCGCTACGAAGCGCTCTGTGCGATCGAGCCGGACCCCGAGCCCGAGCCCGCGGTCGCGCGCCCGTACGATCCAGCCCTCGAGCCGCGCGTGGTCTACGAGCCCGAATTCCAGCCGGAGTCCCAGCCGCTCGATCTCCCCACCATCATCGCCCGCATGGAATGGCCGGAGCGCGGGCTGTTCCGCCGCTTCGGCTTCCGGAAGATGCTCTTCCTCGATCTCGAGACCTGCGGGCTCACGGCTTGCCCCGTGTTCCTCGCGGGCGTCGCCCTGATCGGCCAGAACGATCTCGTGCTGCGGCAGATCTTCGCGCGGGACTACGCGGAGGAGCGCGCGCTCCTCCACGAGATGGCGCGGCTCATCGCCGAGGCGGACTTCCTCGTCTCGTTCAACGGGAAATCGTTCGACGTACCCTTTCTCCGGGATCGCGCGGCGCACCATCGCATGCCGTTCCCCTCGAGCGCGCCCCATCTCGATCTCCTCTGGCTCGCGCGTCGCCGCTGGAAGAACGTGCTTCCGGACTGCAAGCTGAAGACGCTCGAGTGGCGCGTGCTCAGGCGGAGACGATCGGGAGACGTGGGAGGGAGCGACATTCCGGGGCTCTATCATCATTTCGTGCAGCACGGGGAAGCGCACCGGCTCGTGCCGATCTTCCACCACAACATGCTCGACGTGGTCGCGATGGTCGAGCTCCTGCCGGCGCTCTTCGATCCGGACGCGGTGGTTTACTAGGTCCTTCGACGCTCCCACTCTTCGTGCGGGAGCTCGAACAGGATCGCCCCCTCCTCGGTGCCTTCGCCGCGCCTCGTGAACCCGAGCTTGCGCAGCACTCCAAGAGAGCCGGCGAGGTGGGGGAACGTCTCGGCGAGAACGCGCTTCACTGCTGGGTCCTCGAACGCGCGTCGCACGAGACCGCCCGCCGCCTCCGCGCCGTACCCGCGGCGCTGATACCCCTCCACCACGGAGTATCCGATCTCGACCGCGCCGTCCCGGGGTGGGCCCTTGTATCCGCCGTTTCCGATCGCGATCGGAAGCGCGCCCTCGCGCCGGAGGAGGAAGTAGTACATCCCCCATCGTCCGGGCCCGGGAACGGTGCGGAGCATGCTCAACATCCAGGCCCGGGAGGCTTCGTCATTGAGAGGCGGAGGCCAGGGTCGCGCGACTTCGGCCTGGAGCAGGGCGGCGAGCTCGCCATACGGGTCCCGCTCGGCCTCGAGGAGCTCGACCGTGGCGGGGTGGAGCGTGAGCCGCTCGGTCCTGATGGAGGGAACGATCACGGCGTCGAATCCGCGTCGGACTGTGTCGAAGGTCCGACGCTCCCACGGCGGACACTCCGCGCCGCGGTCCAACAGCCTTTCGTGAGTTTCAACGAGTTACGCCCCTCTCGCCTCGAACGAACCCGGCACGATCCCTGCCTTACTCCCCAGCGTGTCGCCGCGCTCGCGACCCTGCATGCGCGCGCCGGTGGCGGCACGATCCGCGAAGGCGTCGCGGACGCGAGCCCGTGTGGACCCAGTGGAGTGCTGCGGTGCGGAGAGACGCCGCGGTCACTTCCAGGACACCGCCGAGGGACGGTGTCCACCCAGGGGAGGGGGGCTCGGAACAACGACGCGCGCTCGCGCGGACGATGGACGCGGAGCGGGGTTCGGTCCCCACCTCCAGTCGAATCATGATTGGACCCCGCCCGCGTCTCTTTGTCTCAACGCCGCGAGCGCGCCCCGCACGGCCAGCACCAGGGGCCGTACCCGCCCCTAGTACACCCGCACCGGCAGGATCACCATCGGCTTTCCGTGGAACGCGAGACGGCGCTGGAGCGCCGGGCAGGTCTGGTTGTGGAGCCAGCGCAGGACGACGCGCTCCTTCTGGAACACGAGCTGGCCCCCGAACGTGACGGAGCGCGGATAGTCCTCGCTCACCTGCAGGCAGAGCTGCTCCAGCTCGTCGACGATGTCGGTCCCGATCGCGCAGCGTCCCTCGGCGGGAAGTCCGAGCCGGCGCGCGAACGCGACGTACTTGGCCAGCTCCGCCTCCGTGCTCGCCTTCAACGCCTCGATCTCGTCCAGCCCCTTGAACTGACCCGAATCGATCGCGCCCACGGAGACGAACACGACCTGTTTGAACTGATTCGGGAAGATGCGGAAGATGTTCAGCAACGAGTGGATGCCAAGGCCGCCGAACCCGACCACCGTCAGCACCGCGGTCTGGGCGGTCTTCTTCAGGGGCGACTCCGTGGGGTCGCCGGTCGGGAGCGGGACGGTGAGGAGGCTCTCGTCCAGTCTCTGGAGCGTCGCGGCCGTGTTCTCGTAGTGCTTCCGCACCGCCACGCACACGGCGCAGATCGCGCCGGTCGCGACGAGCGTGGCCCACCCGCCTTCCATGAACTTGAAGCTGATCGTCCCGACGAGAATGGCCGCCGTCATGAAGAATCCGGTGCTGTTGATCGCGAGCGCGCGCTTCCACGTGTGCCCCTCGCGCCGCGCGTTGAACGAATCGCGCACCATGCCGAGCTGGGCGAGCGTGAACGTGAGGAACACGTTGATCGAGTAGAGGACCACGAGCACGTGGACCTCACCCTGAGTCAACACGAGCACGAACGCGGCCGAGAGCGCCATGAAGAGGACGCCGTTCGACGTGACGAGTCGCTCCGAGAGGTTCCCGAAGCGCGAGGGGACCCACCGGTCGAACGCCATGTAGACGAGCACGCGCGGGCCACCGAGAAACCCCGTCTGCGCGGCGACGAAGAGGAGCGCGCCCGCGGAGATCAGGGTCACCGCGATGAGGACGGCCCCCAGCATGCTTCCCGGCGTGAAGACATGTCCCGCGATCGCGGCCCAGAGGACCGCGTTCAGCGTCTTCCCGGGCACGGGCTGCACCCGGTAGAGCAGGTAATTGACGAGGATTCCGGCCGCGATCACGGCGAGTGAGAAGGCCATGTACCGCATCGTGGTCTTCGCCGTCTCCACCTTGGGATCGCGGAGCATCGGGACGCCGTTGCTCACCGCCTCAATCCCCGTGTAGGTACCGCCTCCCAGCGTGAACGCGCGGAACATGGTCAGGAGGAGCGGGATCCATCCCGTCGCCGCGATCGCGGCCGACGACTGCTGGTGGAGGTACCGGACCTCGCCCGGGATCTGGTGAATGTTCAGGACGATCCCCGCCACGATCGCGACCGCGTGCGCGAGCACGAAGACCAGGAAAATAGGCGAGATGATCGCCACCGACTCCCGCACGCCGCGCAGGTTCAGGATCGTCAGCAGCCCGAGGAGCCCGAAGGTAAACGGGAGCGAGGCGACGTGGAGACCAGGCGGGAGCAAGCTGAAGATCGCCTCGGAGCACGCCGCGAGCGAGATCGCCACGGTGAGCACGTAGTCGACGAGGAGCGCGCTCCCCGAGACGAGCCCAGCCCCGGGGCCGAGGAGCTTCGTCGCCACCACGTAGCCGCCGCCGCCCGCGGGGAAACGCTCGATGATGCGCATGTAGCTCGCCGCGATGATCACGACGGTGACCGCGGTGAGAAGCGCGAGCGGGATGGCGAGGAAGTCGTTCCCGTGGAGCGCGAGGAACGAGGCCTCGGGACCGTACGCGCTGGACGAGAGTCCGTCCGCGCCGAGCCCGACCCAGGCCAGGAACGCCGCGAGCGAGATCTTCTGGAAGAGATGCGGATCGGTCAGGCGCCGCGCCGGTCCGATGACCACCTCGAACGCGTGGCGTATGACGCGAAGCCACTTCGGCTCGAGATGCTCGGGCGGGGGGGCGTCCGGAGGGAGTTCCGGAAGCTCAGGCTGCGCGGGCTCTTCCTGCGTGGGCGAGGCCATTCGAGGGGGCAACTATACGCCCCCGGATTTTCCTCCGCAAATGGACCGCCCCGGCGGTCGCCCGCCGGGGCGGCGTCTCAATCGTCAGACGACCCTAGACGGCCGTCACGTTGGCAGCTTGCTTGCCTTTCGGCCCCTCGACGATCTCGAACTCGACCGCCTGACCCTCAGCCAGGGTCTTGAATCCATCGCCCTGGATAGCGGAGTAGTGGACGAACACGTCCTCTCCACCGGCCTGCTGGATGAAGCCAAATCCCTTGGCCTCGTTGAACCACTTCACGGTTCCGCGCTTACGCATGGTTCGAATCACCTCCCCTCGATAGCGTGCTGGTATCGATTCCCTTCCACGCCGTTCTGCCGGGGAATGCGGCCAGCGCCCACGCCTTCGGCAGAGCCGAGGATGGACGGACGCACCCGGGGTCGCTTCGCTTCGATCGAGGGGATTTTGGGAGATGCTTCAGCGTTCTGACACCGAGTCGTGCTTTGAACCTTGCCAGGTGCCAGCGCTGATCTTGTGACTTCTAGTGCGAGGCAACACCATTGCAGGTTTCCAAAGCTTTCCAAGCATGGCCGGCATCCTCGCCGGACCTGAACATGCGGTCACGGTAGCCAGGGGGTGACTGGGTGTCAAAGGGAAAGTTGGCCCGCCTTGACCGGGGCCTGCCTTGGCCGTACCGTCGCGGCGTCGTTTAACCCCTTGCGCGCGACGGAGGTCCGATGACGGTGTCGATTCGCCTAATGCTCCTCGGGATGGCGTGCGGCGCGCTCCTCGCCGCGCCCGCGCTGGGGGCCGATGCGGCCGCCGCGCGCACCCCGTCCATCGGGACCGCCGTCGCCCAGGGCGCGCCCGAGCTCGTGATCTACAACGACAACCGCGCGCTCGTGCGTCAGCCGGTGGAGCTTCCGTCGGGCGCAACGCGGGTCGAGATGGGTGGTCTTCCCGCCCGGATCGATTCCACGTCGATCCGTCTCGACGGCGCGCGCGTGCTCCGTCAGGCCTACCGATACGACGTCTGGGACGCGAACCTCGTGTTCCAGCGATATCTTGGCGACTCGATCGTGTACCGCTACGGCGGACGGAGATACCGCGGCGTGCTCGCCGGAGTCGACGGAAACGATCTCTTCATCCTCCGCGCCGACTCCACCGACGTGCTCACGATCATGAACCGACAGCAGCTCTCGGAGATCGAGCTGCCACGGGCGCGCCGGCTCCGCACCACGCCCACGCTGGAATGGGAGCTGGAGCCGGGCAAATCGCGCGCGGCAGAGCTCAGCTACGTCACGGCGGGGCTCGGATGGACGGCGGAATACGCGGCGGTGCTCGACAAGGATGAGCGCGCGCTTCAGCTGACCGGGTCGGCGGTGATCGTGAACCATTCGGGGACGGCGTTCCGGAACGCCAAGGTGACTCTGGTGGCGGGCGAGGTGAACCCGGGGGACCTGCTTCCCGATCGAGGTCTGGCCGAGGAGGGCGCTCCGGCCGCGACGCCGTCCGCCGCGCCGGAGCTCTTCGCGTACCGCTCGTATCCGATCGAGCGCGCGCTCTCGCTCGACGATCTCGAGACCGCGCAGGTGCCGATCGTCGGCCCCGCGCACGTCGCCGCGCGACGCACGTATCGCTACGACGGCGCGCACGACGGCTCCAAGGTGCGCGCGCAGCTCGAGTTCACGAACGACAAGGCATCGGGGCTCGGCGCGCCTCTTCCGGAAGGGCGCGTTCGGATCTACGCGGAGGGTGCGGGCGGGCAGGCGCTCGCCGGTGAGGATCGCATCCAGCACACCGCGGCGGGCGAGAAGGTGCGTCTCCTGAGCGGCGTCGCTTTCGATCTCGTGGGCGAGCGCCAGCGCGTCCGCCACACGCGCGTGTCGCGCAACGTGACCGAGGATGCCTACCGGATCGTCCTCCGCAACCACGGCGCGAAGGCGGCGAAGGTGACCGTGGAGGAGACGCTCTACGGAAACTGGGAGATGACGCAGAAGTCGGCCGAGTTCCGCCGTCCCGACGGGGACACGGCCGAGTTCGACCTCGACGTTCCATCGGGGGGCCAGGCCGAGGTCACGTACACCGTTCGCTATACCTTCTGAGGGCCGCACGGATGGTCGACTCGCGACGCCGCAAGTGCGTGGGGAAGCTCCTCGTCGCGACGCTTCTCCTCGCGCTCCCGAGCGCCGGCGTGGCGAGCGACGCGACGCGGCCGGCGTACTGGATCTTCTTCCGCGACCGGCCTGCCGGGACCGGCACCGCCGCGGTCGTCACGCCGCGTGCGCTGGCTCGAAGGGCGAAGGCGGCCCTGGCGCGCGGTGAGAAGCCCGCCGCCGTGGACGAGCGCGACCGCGATCCCGACCTCGCCTACGTGCGCGCCGTGGTGGATGCCGGCGCGACGCTCCGCACTCGCTCGAGATGGCTCAACGCGGTGAGCGTGGACGCGGACTCCGCGGAGATGGATCGGATCCGAGCGCTTCCCTTCGTGACGGCGATCGATCGCGTCGCCGTGCTCACGCTGCCGGAGGCGGCCGGGCCGGCCCGCGGCGAAGGCGCGACGAGGGATGTCGCTACCGCCCCGGGGGCCGACCTCGCCGAGTACGGCGACTCCTACCGACAGCTCGAGATGCTCGGCGTGCCCGAGGCCCACGCCATGGGCTACCACGGCGAGGGCGTCCTCATCTGCGTGCTCGATTCCGGATTCGAGCGCTCGCACGAGTCCATCGACCGGCTCGTCGTGCGCGACGAGCGGGACTTCGTCTTCGACGACCGCGACACGGGCTACGACCCGAGCCAGGACCTGCTCACGCAAGCGGATCACGGCACCTCGGTCCTCTCCGTCCTCGCGGGCTACGCGCCGGGCCGGCTCATCGGGCCCGCGTACGAGTCCGAGTTCATCCTCGGGAAGACGGAGCGCATCGGATCGGAGCTTCGAAGCGAGGAGGATCACTGGTGCGAGGCGGTCGAATGGGCCGAGGCGGAAGGGGCCGACATCGTGTCGAGCTCGCTCTCGTATCCACTCTGGTATCAGCTACCGGAACGGGACGGACGCACGGCGGAGAACTCGCGCGTCGCCAACATCGCGCTCGAGCGGGGACTCCTCGTCGTGAACTCGACGGGGAACTACGGGCCGGAGCCGATGAGCCTGAGCCCGCCGTCCGACGCGCCCGGCGTGCTCGCGGTGGGGTCGGTGGACGCGGACGGAATCCTGAGCCCGTTCAGCTCGACCGGGCCCACCTGGGATCAGCGGATCAAGCCCGACCTCGTCGCGATGGGAACCCATGACCGGATGGCGAAGGCGCGCACGCGCGACGGATACACCACGGCCAACGGCACCTCGTTCTCGACGCCCCTCATCGCCGGGTGCGCCGCGCTCGTCCTGAGCGCACATCCGGACTGGTCGCCGGAAGCGGTGTGGGACGCGCTCGCGATGAGCGCGGATCGCGCGTCGCGGCCCGACCCGGGCTACGGATGGGGCATCCCCAACGTGCGCGACGCGATCGTCTATCCTCAGATCGAAGGCCGCATCACCGACGTGTCCACGCCGGGGATAGCGACGGTAGGAAGGCCGGGCACCGTGTCCTGGGAGCCGGCGTCGGCCGACACGCTCGCGCCCGGAGCGCCCAGCGATTCGCCGCGCCGGGGATCCGTGCAGGCGGATTCCACGGGCGCCTACATCATTCCCAATCTTCCAGCCGGGACCTATCGACTCACGATCGAAGCGCCCGGCTATTTCCCCGCCCGGTCCGAGCCGCTCCAAGTTCCGCCCGGGCTCGGCGACGTCGACTTCGCGCTGCGCTATCGAGGAGAGTGAGATGAGCGAGTATCCGTATTCCACGCACCTGAATGTATTGAAGGGACCGCTCGAGACGGTCGACGTGGGGAAGCTCGCCGACGAGTGCGAGGAGACGTGGTGGAACCAGACGCTGTGCCAGGTGAACGACTCCGTCGTGCGGCTGGGCGTGATCCAGGGCGAGTACCACTGGCACAAGCACGACAACGACGACGAGTTCTTCTACGTGGTGGCGGGGACGCTTCTCATCGATCTCGAGGGGCGCACGGTCACGCTCGTGCCGCGGCAGGGATTCGTGGTGCCAAAGGGCGTCGTGCATCGGACGCGTGCGCCCGAGCGCACGGTCATTCTCATGGTGGAGAACGCGGGAATCGTTCCGACAGGGGACTGAGCTACCCCCGGCAAAGCGGCGCTAGCGCATCCCACCAAACCCGCGCATCGACCCCTCCCAGTGGATGCGCCCGTCCTTCCGGAACTCGTACGTCGGGTTTCGCTGGAGGAAGTCGACCGCCGCGTCGCGGAGGTAGATTCCGGTGCGCTCGGGGTCGCCCGCCTTCGCGAAGATCGTGTAGCCGTCGCCACCGCTGATCAGGAAGTCGATCGTCGCGACCCGATACACGCGGTCCGATTCGAGCACCCGCCCGTTCACCTTGATGTCGGTCGCGTAATCGCCGCGGATCGTGAACGAAACGCCCGAGACTTGCGGGAAGCCTCCCTTCCCGAGCCGGCGCGCCCCGAAGTCGAGGAGCTGCCGGAGCTGCCACCCGGGCATCTTCACGACGGAAACCTCGTTGTCGAACGGCACCACCGAATAGATGTCCCCCGCGGTGACCCGTCCCTGGGGGAGGGGCGCGCGGATCCCACCCGAGTTCACGATCCCGACTTCCGCCTGCCCCACGTCCCGTGTGACATCGGCAACGAAATTGCCGAGCGGCGTCTCGCCATCGCGAAGACCGCTGTTCGGCACGGGTTGGGCCGTCTCGAAGACGGCGCGATCCATCAGCACCGACATCGAGTCGGCGAGCGGCTTCAGGTAGGACGACACCGAGGCGTCCTCGCCGTCGGCCGGATTCACCGGCAGGAGCGCCCCGGCATAGCGCGCGGGCGTGCGTCCCTTCAGATAGAGCACGATGCGCCCGAGATACACACCGCGCGATCCCGCCTGGACGATGACCGTTCCGTCGTAGCCATTCGGCGTCGAGTTGTGCACCAGGACCGGCTTGTGCAGCGGCGTGTGGCTATGGCCTCCCACGATGAGGTCGATGCCCGGCACGCGCTCGGCCAGCTTCCGGTCCACGTCGACGCCCAGGTGGGTCACGGCGATCACGACATCGGCTTGGCGCCTTAGCTCGGGTACGAGCCTCCGCGCCACGGCGATGGGGTCGCCGACCGCGACACCGGCGTTCGGCCGGACCGCCACGATCGTCGTGACGTCGTCGGTCACGAGACCGAAGATCGCGACGCGAAGCCCGGACGGTAGCGTCATCACCGTGAACCGCTGGGTCAGGTAGCGGAGCCGCGCCTCGTCCGGCACCGTCACCCGCCCGATCCAGCGCGCCCCCTTCCGATCCTCCGCGGAGACGGGGTCGCCCATGGCCCATGCGCTGTCGGCGGCCCCGAAGAGGTTGGCCGAAAGGAGGGGGAACCGTGCCTCTGATGCCGCCCGGCGCCAGGCGGCGGGCCCATCGTCGAGGTCGTGGTTGCCCAAGATCCCGGCGTCGTAGCCCATCCGGGACATCAGTGTGTAGTCCGGCTTGCCGCGGTAGAACGTGAAGTAGGCCGTCCCCTGGAAGACGTCCCCCGCGTCCAGAAGGAGCGTCCGGGCCCGGTCGCCCCCCCGGACCCGCCCGAGGAGCGCCGCCCGGGCCGCTGCGCCGCCCGCCGGCGGGCCCGCCTTCTGCGTGTAGGGCATGAGCTGCGCGTGGGTGTCGTTGGTGTGGAAGACGACCAGCGAATCGAGAACGCTTGATTCCGCCCGCGACGCAGGCGTAGCCTCGACTGCGTAGGTGCACGGAGGCCCGAAACAGAGAGCCAGGGCCAGGAGCGTCAGGCGCCACATGTCGAAAGTCCTTGACACAAGTCCTAGAATACTATACCTTTATGGTCCTAAGTCCGATCCCCGTTTTCGGAGACTCTCCGGTAGCAACGAGCGGAATGCAGTGATCTCGTCCTCTCCTCTCCCCACTTCCGTAGCCTTCTCGCGGTTCCCTAGGTTCCACCATAGTTACCTCCGGCGAACCTCGCCCGCCGGGGGAGATACGCGTCGTTCCGGTGAGTGGGTCACGGAGGTTTCCTGATGTCCGAGGTCGACAAGGTTCTGAAGTGCCGCGACTGCGGTGAAGAGTTCACGTTCACGGCTGGAGAGCAGTCCTTCTACAAGGAACGTGGATTCCAGCACGAACCTACGCGCTGCCGCAGGTGTAGGGATGAAAAGAAGCGCGTAGCTACGGGTGCGCCGGGAGGTATGATGGCGTCGGCGGGGTCGGGTAATTCCTCGCGCGAGTTCCACGACGCCGTCTGCACTTCGTGCGGTACGCCCACGCAGGTGCCGTTCCGTCCCACCGCTGGCAAACCGGTGTACTGCCGCGACTGCTTCCAGTCGGTGCGGTCTCCGAAAGGAGTGAGCATGTAGCGCCCGGCGGGACGTCGCGGTCTCCCCGACCATTTTGGACCGAAAGGAGGGCATCCGCAGTTGAGACACCGCGGATCGGTCAAGTGGTTCAGCGAAGCCAAGGGATATGGATTCATCCGTGAGGATTCAGGAGAGGAGTTCTTCGTACACCACTCCGCGATCCTGGCGGACGGATTCCGAACACTGAATGAAGGCCAAGTGGTCGAGTTCGATCCCACGGAGGGTCAAAGGGGAAAGCAAGCCGCCAACGTCGTGAAGATCGACGCCTGACGAGCCCCAATCCAAGCTCCTGAGAGCCCCGGCGGTGTCCCCGCCGGGGTTCGTGTTTGTCCCGATCCACCGCCGTTTGATGTAGAGTTACCCCGGTTTCCGGTCGCCGATCTTCCAGGAGGACCCAGCTCGACATGCGCCCGCCGTTCCGGTCGATCCCGTTCCTGTTCGCCGCTCTCTTCGCATTTGCCGTTCCGTCCCTCGCCGCCCCGACCCTCGTCCGCACGCTCCCCAACAAGAGCACGCTGATCCTG
Source organism: Candidatus Eiseniibacteriota bacterium (assembly GCA_035494915.1). GTDB lineage: Bacteria > Eisenbacteria > RBG-16-71-46 > SZUA-252 > SZUA-252 > WS-9. The sequence continues at coordinate 19,564 of DATJGP010000209.1, forward strand.
CGTGAGAACCGCACCCGACCCATCGTCTCGATCCAGGCCTGGATCAAGAGCGGGAGCCGGGACGAGTCGCGCAGCGAGCGCGGCGCGGCGGCCGTCCTCCAGCAGATCATGATGCGCGGGTCCAAGAGGCGCGCTGGGGACGAGATCACGAAGGACATCGCGCAGTACGGCGGGACCCTCGGGAACGACGTGGGCTACGACTACTCCATGTTCGAGATCACGCTTCCCGCGCGCTATCTCAAAGCGGGAGCCGATCTCCTGAGCGAGATCGTCACTCAGCCGAGGCTCGACACGCGCGACATCCAGCAGTCGATCGGCATCGCGCGGGACCAGGCGAAGTCGATGCTGCAGCAGGCCGAGCTGGCCACCAACAATCCCATTCGCGACGCGCTCTGGCCTGGCACGCCGCTGGGCTCCCCGCTCTACGTGCCGGAGCTCGAGCTCGCCGCGGTCACCATGCCCCTCGCGGTGCGCTACTACAAGACGCACTACGTGTCTGAAAATCTGATGCTCGTGGTCGTTGGGGATGTGGACCCGGCCGAGGTGCCGGCGGTGATCGAGAAGTCGTTCGCGTCCATGCCGCAGGGCAAGGCGCCGGCGCACCCCAAGGTGCAGGTGAAGGGGACGGCCTCCACCAAGATCTCGATCGTGGATCCCCCGCCCGACGCGCGCGCGGCCTTCGCGGTCGGATTCCGCGCACCGGCGTGGGGCACGGCCGACGCGGTCGCACTCGACGTCCTCCTCGCCGCCCTCGTCGACAGCCCGCATTCCCGGATCCTGACCCGGCCGGTCGAGGGGAGCGACGCGTTCCTCAACCTCACGGCGCAGCGGTCCTTCGACGTGGACGGGGGCACGATCTCGCTGTCCGGTCGCATCGATCCGTCGCGCGCCAAGGACGCCGAGGCCGCGCTCATCGCGCTCCTCGCGCAGGCGCGCACGGCGCCGATCACGCAGGACGAGGTGGACGACGCGGTCGCCGCGGTCGTGAGCCGCGACGCGTTCTTTGCCTCGGACATGACCGGGCTCGCTCGCGCGACGGCCCTCGCCTATCTCCGCGGCAAGCCCGGAGCGGACGAGGTCTACTTCGACCGGCTCCGCACGATCCGTCCCGAGGATCTCACCGGCGTGGCCGCCCAGTACCTGGATCTCGATCACACGGCGGTCGTCGAGATGATGCCCCGCTCCGAGGCCGATAGCCTCGGCGCGCGCAGCAATTTCGAGGGCCGCATCAAGGAGAAGCTCGGCATCAACCAGGCGGCCTACGGCAAAGGGCCCAAGGTCACGCAGAGCTCGTCGCAGGATCGCCAGAAGCGGATCGACGCGCCGCTCGCGAAGATCCCGGCGACTCCGGTCGACATGGGGCGCGCCCGGGTCGAGAAGTCCACGCTCGCGGGCGGCCTCCGCCTCCTGACGAGCCAGGATCGGAGCGCTCCCACCGTCACCGTGGCGGTCTACATGGCCGGCGGCACGCGCTACGAGAACGAGACGAACAACGGCGTCACGTCGCTCCTTCGCGAGTCCATCCTCACCTCGACGGATCCCAAGGCTCTGCACGGCGCGGCCTACCGCCACTCTCTTCCGGAGCTGGGGCGGTTCCAGCCGTACCAGGACAAGGACATGTGGGGCTTCTCGATCTCCGTGCCGTCGAGCGAGTGGAAGGAAGCGGTGACGCGGCTCGGCACGATGCTCTCGCATCCCGATATCGACAGCGTGACGGTGGACGCGACCCGCCTCTACGTGCTGGACGCGTTCAACAAGTGGAGCGAGAACGATCAGATCCAGCGCTCCTGGAGCATCTTCCCGACCAAGTACCAGGTGAGCGGCTACCGGCTCCCGTCGCTCGGGACGCGGTACAACATCATGACCATGCCCTACGGCACGCTGATGAATTGGTACAAGACGTTCGTCGTGCGGGGAGATCTCGTGGTCACGGTCTTCGGCGACGTCACGCCGTCCGAGGTCGGGCCGGCGGTGGATCATGCCTTCGCGGACGTATCGAGCAAGCAGTTCCAGCCGCCGCCCGCCCCCAAGGAGCCGCCGTTCGAGGGCTTCCGGGAGAAGTGGGATCTGGGCGGGGGGACGACGTGCACGGTGAACCTCGCGTTCAACGGACCTCCGGCCCGGAGCCGCGACATTCCCACCTTCTACGTCGTCAACTCGCTCCTGAGCGGGCCGCGCGGATGGTTCGAGCAGTACCTGAATTCCAACGAGGCGCTGTTCAAGGGCTCGTCGTCCATCGTGTCCCAGAGCATGGACGAATCGCCGCTCATCGCGTCGGTCGTCATCGCGGGGCCCGTGATCGAGGAGGACGGGGTGAAGCTCCTCTTCCGGCAGTTCAAGAAGGTGGCCTTCTACGACATGAACGCCGAGGAGGCGGATACCCTCCGCCTCGCCAAGATGCACGCGGCCGGGACGTATCTGAGCGTTCTCGGCACCAACACGTCGCGCGCGTTCCAGTGGGGCCGCGCGGAGCTGTTCGGGCTCGGCACGGATTATCCGCTCACACTTCCGGTGAAGATCGACGCGGTCACGGCCGAGGACGTGCAGGCCGTCGGCATGACGTACTTCGAGAAGGACCAGTTCAACCGCCGGCCCTACGCCATCACGGAAACAAGACCCGGCGGCTGGTAGCGTGGCGAGCGATGCCGTGAGCGCCGCGGGTCGCCTGGGATGAGCGCGCCCGCGGAGCCCGTCACGGTCATCGCGACCGTCCGGAACGAAGCCGCCTCCATCGATCGCCTCCTGGATTCCTTGCTGTCGGGCTCCCGCACGCCCGACGAGATCGTGATCGCCGACGGTGGATCCACCGACGGCACCCTCGAGCGCCTTCGCGCCCGCGCGGGCTCGGAAGCGCGGATCCGCGTGCTCGTCGCGCCGGGGAATCGCTCCGTCGGACGTAACGCCGCGGTGCGCTCCGCGCGCTGTGACGTGATCGCCTGCACCGACGCCGGGGTGGACGTCGACCGCGAGTGGGTCGACCGCATCACGCGTCCGTTCGCGGACCCATCGGTCGACGTGGTTGCCGGCTTCTACCAGCCCGCGGGGGAGACGTCGTTCGAGCGCGCGGCCGGCGTGGTGTCCGCGCCGCGACTGGAGGAGATCGACCTCGATCGCTTCCTCCCCTCCACGCGCTCCGTCGCGTTCCGCCGCGCCGCGTTCGAGCGGGTCGGCGGGTTCGACGAAGCGCTGTGGCACAACGAGGACACGCCGTTCGCATTGGCGCTGAAGGCGGCGGGCCTTCGGTTCGCGTTCGCGCCCGATGCGATCGTGCGCTGGCGGCCGCGCGGAGACCTGCGCGCGTTCATGCATCAACACCGGAGGTTTGGTACGGGCGACGGCGAGGCGCGCGTGCAGAGCTGGTTCTACACGACGATCGCCTTGAAGTACGCGATGGCCGTGGTCCTGTTCCTGGCTGGATTTTGGCTGCGCGCCGCGTGGTGGCTGCTGGGACTGGGCGTGGCTCTGTTCGTGGCCACGCAAGCGCGCCGCGGCGAAGGGCGATTGGGATTGTGGGAGCGCCTGGTCGGCGTTCCCGCGTTGAAGGTGGCCTACGATCTGGCCTACCTCTCCGGCTACGTGAAGGGTAGGCTTGGTCCTCCCGCCTCGGCGCGCCCCGCGCCCGGGCGCTCGTAGAGGAGGTCGCCATGAGCGAAGTCCGCGTCTTCCATCGCTCGAGCAACAAGATGATCGCCGGCGTCTGCGGCGGCATCGGCGAGTACTTCGGCTGGCCCGCCGACCGCGTGCGGATCGCCTACGTCATCCTGTCGATCCTGAGCGCGGCGTTTCCCGGGATCCTGGTGTACCTGCTCCTCTGGCTCGTCATGCCGGGGCCTTCGGGGACGTAGTGGCGTTCTGCGTCTTCTGCGAGATCGTCGCGGGCCGGATCCCGAGCTACAAGGTCTGGGAGGACGACGAGTTCATCGCGTTCCTGGACATCAAGCCGATCCGTCCCGGACACATCCTCCTCGTGCCCAAGGAGCACTACGACCCCGTGTTCGCGATGCCGGCGGACTTGTACGACCGCACGTTCCGGGTAGCTCGCAGTCTGGCGGATCCGCTAGGGAAGCACTTCGGTGTGCCGCGCGTGGGCATCGTGGTGGAGGGATTCGGCGTGGCGCACGCCCACGTGCATCTGGTGCCGATCTCGGAAGCGGGACAGCTCAATCCGGCGCTGGCGAAGGAAGCGTCCGCGGAGGATTTGAATCGCACGCGGAGCGCGCTCGCACCCGCGCTCGAACACTAAGCTCCGGCGGCGACTTCCTCCTCCGGCTCGTCCGGAGTGTCCTCGGGGCGGGGATTGAAGATGGCCGCCAGCTCGCTTCGCAACTGTCCCTCGTCGAGGTTCCATTTGAGCTCGCCCTTGTGGGCGATCGAGATGGCGCCGGTCTCCTCGCTCACCACGAAGACGCAGGCGTCCGTCTCTTCGGCCAGCCCCAACGCGGCCCGATGCCGCGTTCCGAGCAACGGCGACAGCCCCGCCGTCGCGCTCAGGGGCAGGATGCAGCCAGCCGCGGAGATCTGATCCCCGCGGATCACGACGGCGCCGTCGTGGAGCGGCGAGTGGGGCGTGAAGATGGTCTCCAAGAGCTCCTTCGTCACCGTGGCGTCGAGCTTGGTGCCGGTCTCGATGTAATCCCTCAGCCCCATGTCCCGCTCGACGACGATCAGGGCGCCCCGGCGCTCGCGGCTCATCTCCTCCACGGCGCCCAGGATCTCCTTCAGCATGCCCCCTTCGCCCACGCGGATGAGGGCGCGTAGGAGCCGGTTCTGTCCGATGTGGGTCAAGACGGCGCGCAGCTCGGGCTGGAAGAGAATCACGAACAGGATCACCCAGACGGTCTTCAGGCTGTTGATGATCCAGTTCAAGGCGTTCAGCCGGAACCACTGCGCCACGATCGACGCGATCACGATGAACACGAGCCCCACGAACATCTGGGCCGCGCGCGTCCCCTTGATCATGGCGAAGAGCCTGTAGAACAGGAACGCCACGGCCAGGACGTCGATCATGTCGACGAGGAACTGGGGACGGATCTCGATCAAGCTCGCTTCTCCTCTAGAGCCGCGGCCGTCTCCACGACGGCCCCTTCACTCAGCAAAGCTTCGGCCAACGTCAGCGCGTCCTTGGTCGCCCGGACGTCGTGGGTGCGGAAGATCCGCGCGCCGAGGGCGTAGGCGGCCACCGTCGCGCCGAGCCCCGCCGCGAGCCGCTCGTCCACGGGCTCGTCCGTGAGCGCGCCGAGGAACGACTTCCGCGACACTCCGATGTACAAGGGGCGCCCCAGATCGGTCAAGCGAGGAAGCCCGCGCAGCACGCCCACGCTGTGCACCGGCCGCTTCGAGAAGCCCACGCCGGGATCCAGCGCGATCGATTCCTCGGGAACGCTACGCACGAGCGCGCGCCGCAGGGCCATGTAGAGCTCCCAGCGCACGTCGTCCGCCACGTCGTCGTAGTCCTTCACGTCGGAATCGTGGAACCCGCCCGGGCCGCCGCGAGAGTGCATCAGCACGAGGCCCGCACCGGCCGCCGCCACGACGTCGGCGAGCCCCGGCTCGTACATGAGGGCGGTCACATCGTTGATCATGGCGGCGCCGTCGGCCAGCGCGCGGCGCGCGACCTCGGCGCGGTAGGTGTCCACGGAGAGCGGAACCTGGCCGGCTCGCGCCTTCAACGCGGCGATCACGGGCCCGATCCGAGCCCACTCCTCCTCGGCTCCGACCGGCTCGCCGGCACCGGGGCGCGTGCTCTGGGCGCCGATGTCGATCGCGTCGGCGCCTTCCTCGATCATCCGTTCCGCGTGACGGGCGGCCTCGCGGGGCTCAATGAAGCGACCCCCGTCCGAGAAGGAATCGGGGGTCACGTTCAGGATGCCCACGACGCGGGGCGTGCGGGTGAGGTCCCACCGGCCGAACCGGTGGGCGAAGATCAGCGGAGCGTGCGCCACCTCGGCGTGCTCCACCACGTCGGTCTTCGGCACGGCGTCACGCCAGCCCCGGGCTCTCGGTGGGATGCACGCGCGGCGGAGCCTTCTCGCGCTTCGGCTCCTCGACCGGAGCCGCCGCGGGAGTCGGCCGGTCGCCGCCGCCGTCGCGGCGGATCGGCTCGAGCTTCTCGCCACGGAGGACCTTCTCGACCTCTTCGCCGTCCAGCACCTCGCGCTCGAGGAGCGCCAGCGCCAGGAGGTGGAGCTTGTCGAGGTTGTCCGTGAGGAACTGGCGCGCCCGGTTGGAAGCCCCTTCCACCAGACCGCGCACTTCCTCGTCGATCGCGATCGCCGTCTTCTCGCTGTAGTCCCGGCTCTGCGAGATCTCGCGCCCGAGGAAGACGTACTCTTCCTTGCTCCCGAACGTGATCGGGCCGAGCCGCTCGCTCATGCCCCACTCGCAGACCATGCGCCGCGCGATGTTCGTGGCGCGCCGGATGTCGTCCGAGGCGCCCGTCGTGAGCTGGTTCAGCACGATCTGCTCCGCCGCGCGGCCGCCCATCATGTGCGTGAGGATCTGGAGCCAGTAATCGCGCGAGAACGAGTGCCGCTCGTCCTGCGGCAGGTAGGCCGTGAGGCCGAGCGCCCGTCCGCGCGGGATGATCGTGACCTTGTGCACCTTGTCGCTGCCGGGCTGGAGCCACGCCACGAGCGCGTGTCCCGCCTCGTGGTACGACGTGCTCCGCTTCTCGGCGTCGGAGATGACGAGGCTCCGGCGCTCGGTGCCCATCATCACCTTGTCCTTGGCGTCCTCGAAATCGAGCGTGTTGACGCGCTTGTGATTCCGCCGCGCCGCGAGGAGCGCCGCCTCGTTCACCAGGTTCGCGAGATCGGCCCCCACCATGCCGGGCGTGCCGCGCGCGATCGTGTTGAGGTTCACCTCGTCGCCCACCGGGATGTTCCGCGTGTGCACGCGAAGGATGCCCTCGCGGCCGCGAACGTCCGGCACGTCCACCACGATCTGCCGGTCGAAGCGGCCCGGACGGAGGAGCGCCGGATCGAGCACGTCGGGGCGGTTGGTCGCGGCGATCAGGATCACGCCGTCGTTCGACTCGAAGCCGTCCATCTCGACGAGAAGCTGATTCAGCGTCTGCTCGCGTTCGTCGTGCCCGCCGCCGAGGCCAGCGCCGCGATGGCGGCCGACGGCGTCGATCTCGTCGATGAAGATGATGCAGGGGGCGTTTCGCTTGCCCTGGTCGAACAGATCGCGGACGCGGGACGCACCCACGCCGACGAACATCTCGACGAAGTCGGAGCCCGAGAGCGAGAAGAACGGCACGCCCGCTTCACCGGCGACCGCCTTCGCGAGGAGGGTCTTGCCCGTGCCCGGAGGACCGAGCAGGAGCGCCCCCTTCGGGATGCGTCCGCCGAGGCGCTGGAATTTCTTCGGATCGCGCAGGAACTCGATGATCTCTTCCAGC
>DATJGP010000210.1:0-3131 GCA_035494915.1 Candidatus Eiseniibacteriota bacterium
CCGTCCTGCGGCCATCTCGAGGACAAGGTCATCGACTCGCGCTCCGCCAAGGAGGGACAGGCGATCCGCCGCCGTCGCGAGTGCCTGAGCTGCAGCCGCCGCTTCACCACGTACGAGACCGTGGAGACCGCGCCGCTCTTCGTGATCAAGAAGGACGGCCGGCGCGAGGCATTCAGCCGCGAGAAGATCCTGAACGGCCTCTATCGCGCATGCGAGAAGCGTCCGATCCCGGCCGAGAAGCTCACGGCGATCGTGGACAATCTCGAGGCGGATCTCCTGAAGCAGGGGTCGGACGAGGTGAGGTCGAGCGAGATCGGCGAGCGGGTGATGGAGGCGCTCCACCAGCTCGATGAGGTCGCCTACGTGCGGTTCGCGTCGGTCTACCGGCATTTCAAGGACCTGAATCAGTTCCTCGAGGAATTGAGGTCGCTTCTGCGATGAGACCCCACGACGCCCCATGATCCCACCGACCCTCGCGACCGCCGCCGTGTCCGATTCCCAGATGACGTTCCTCGACCACCTCGACGCGCTTCGATCGGCGCTCGTCCGCGCCGCGATCGTTGCGGGCGTGCTCATCGCCACGGCGTGGTTCTTCTCGGACCGGCTCCTCGAAGCCCTGCTCCTCCTCCTTGCGCCGGGGCAGAAGGTGCTCGCGCTCGGGCCCGCCGAGGCATTTTCGGCGCGTATGACGCTCGCGCTCTGGACCGGCGGCCTCCTCGCGGTTCCATACTTGATGTTCGAGGTCTGGCGCTTCGTCGCCCCCGGCCTGATCCGCGACGAGCGCCAGTTCGCGCTGCCCTGGATGGTCGCGTCGGCGCTCCTCCTCTACGCGGGCATCGCCTTCGCGCTCGAGCTCCTCCTTCCGACCATGATCAACATGCTCATGGGCTTCGCGACACCGCACGTGGAGGCCAGGCTCCAGCTTTCCGGCCTCCTCGGCTTTTCCGTGCAGCTCGCGGGCGGCTGCGGGCTCATGTTCCAGCTACCTCTCGTGCTTTGCCTCCTCGTCTGGTTTGGTATCGTCTCGCCGAGGATGCTGGCGAGCGCGTGGCGCCACGCGATCTTCTTCATCGCGCTAGGCGCGGCGATCATCACGCCCGGGGACGGCCCGTCGATGCTCGTGCTCTCGGCGCCCTTGATCGTTCTCTATTTCATCAGCGTGGGTGTGGCGACGATTCTCTGGCGAATGCGAGGCAAGAAGGCGCGAGAGGAGCGTACAGGGGAATGATGCTGCTCACGGTCGATATCGGGAACACCGAGGTCACGCTGGGTCTTTTCGATGATGGCACGCTCCGGCGCTCGTTCCGCGTCAGCAGCGAGACGAGGCGGACGGCGGATGAAGTGCGGTTGCTCCTCCAGCAGGCGTTTCCCGAGCTCGCGCCCGGCCACGCCTCGGCCATATTAGGGTCGGTCGTGCCGGCGCAGACCGCGCTCTACGCCGAAGCCACGCGCCAGCTCACCGGGGGCGAGCCGCTCCTCGTCGGTTCCGACACGACCGCAGGCATCAAGATCGAGTATCGGGACCCGGGCTCCGTGGGCGCTGATCGCATCGCGAACGCCGCGGGCGCGTTCGATCGCTATGGCGCACCGGCGATCGTGGTCGACTTCGGGACCGCCACCACGTTCGACGTGCTCCTCGAAGGGCAGCGCTACGTGGGCGGGGTGATCGCGCCCGGCGTGCTGACCGGCGCCGAGCACCTCGTGCGTCGCGCGGCGCGCCTCGGCGCGTTCGAGCTCAAGCCCCCCGCGCGCGTGGTGGGACGCAGCACCGAGGAGAGCCTCCAATCCGGCGTGTTCTACGGCGCGGTGGGGGAGGTGGATTCCATCGTGCGGCGGATCGCCGCGGAAGAGGGCATCAAGCCGAAGGTGATCGCGACCGGCGGCCTCGCGTCCGCGATCGCCGCGCACTCGGAGACGATCCAGGAAGTGGATCCGGATCTGACGCTCTACGGACTCCGAATCATCTTCGAGAAGCACCGGCCGCGGTAGGCGCCGCCGCGCGCGGCGCGCGCGGCCTCCTCACAGACGCCCTCAAGCCGGCGCCCGGGTGACCTCCATCAGGTAGGAAATGAGGCGGCGGATCTTGCCGTCTTGCATCTCGAAGACGTCGCAGAAGACCGCGTCCAGCATCCCGCCGTCGCTCCGCTTGGCTTGAACCGCTCCTTCGGCCACGACGACGTCGTTCTCCTCGATCACGCGCGAGATGGTGATCGTCGGCTTGCCGGTGAAGGCCGGATTCTCGACCTCGCGATCGAACGCCTGCTTACCCACGAGATGGAACGCGCCGGGCATGTCCCACACGACGTCGTCGGTGAGACACGAGAGGATCATGGCGTGATCGGAGCGGCGGAAGCCCTCCATGTAGCGCTCGACGGTCTGTTTGTTCTGGCTCATAGCCCCGAAGCTACTACACCTGATGGCCGTATGGCAATGAACTAGCAACACTTACAGACTCGACGTATAGCCTGTTGCGCCTCCGCGTCGATTTCCGCTACATTCAGCCCCAGTTAGCACTCTAGTAGTCCCAGTGCCAGAGTCGGCCCGCCCTGGGGGGCGACGCCGCTGACCCGCAAGGAGGTTTCGGTTCCATGGCCAAGCAGCTGCTGTTCGATGCGGCCGCGCGCGATGCGCTTCAGCGCGGTGTGGACAAGCTCGCCAACACGGTCAAGGTGACGCTCGGCCCGAAGGGGCGGAACGTCGTCCTCGACAAGAAATTCGGCGCGCCCACGATCACCAACGACGGCGTGACCATCGCGAAGGAAATCGAGCTCGAGAATCCGTACGAGAACATGGGCGCGCAGATGGTGAAGGAAGTCGCCACCAAGACGCAGGACGTCTCGGGCGACGGCACCACCACGGCGACCGTGCTCACGCAGTCCATCATGCAGCAGGGGCTCCGCCACGTGGCGGCGGGCGCGAACCCGATGTTCCTGAAGCGCGGCATCGATCGCGCGGTCGCGACCGTGACGGCCGAGCTCAAGAAGATGTCCAAGACCATCAAGACGCCCGAGGAGATCGCGCAGGTCGCGACCATCTCCGCGAACAACGATCCCGAGACCGGCAAGCTCATCGCGGACGCGATGGACAAGGTGGGCAAGGACGGCGTCATCACGGTGGAAGAGGCGAAGAGC
>DATJGP010000211.1:0-8186 GCA_035494915.1 Candidatus Eiseniibacteriota bacterium
CCGCTCTGGCGGAACGCCTCGACGATGCGGAGCCGCTTCAGCGTCTCCTTCTTCCGCTGGACCGAGTTCTCGATCTTCGCGATGGCGCGGAGCTCGGCGGAGAGCTCGTCCAGGTCGATCTCCTGGAGCAGGTCGCGGATCGCCTCGGCGCCCATCTTGGCCGTGAGGGTGACCGTCTCGTCCTGCGTGAGCTCGTAGTACTCGTCTTCCGAGATGAGCTGCTTCTTCTTCAGACCGCTCGTGCCCGGATCGATGATGACGTACGACTCGTAGTAGAGAACCCGCTCGAGATCGCGGATCGACATGTCGAGGAGGTGCCCGATACGGCTCGGCACCGCCTTGAAGTACCAGATATGGGACACCGGAACCGCGAGATTGATGTGGCCGAGGCGCTCCCGGCGGACCTTCGCCTGGGTGACCTCCACGCCGCATCGATCGCAGATGACGCCGCGGTAGCGGATGCGCTTGTACTTACCGCAATTGCACTCCCAGTCCTTCACCGGACCGAAGATCTTCTCGCAGAACAACCCGTCCCGCTCCGGCTTGAACGAGCGGTAGTTGATCGTCTCCGGCTTCGTGACCTCGCCGTGCGACCAGCTCCGGATCGTCTCCGGGGACGCGAGCATGATGCGGATCGAGTTGAACGAGAGCCGGCGCGTGCGGAGGTCCCGCTCGTCCGGACGCGTCAGCGAAAAGCGCTGGCGCTCGGTCGCGAGCGGAGACTTGATTCCGAACAGTTCCTGCATCGTCAATGCCTCCTCGGCTTAGGGCTCGTCTCGAAGCTGAACGTCCATGCACAGGCTCTGAAGCTCCTTCACCAGCACGTTGAACGATTCCGGCGTGCTGGGTGCGGGCGGGTTCTCGCCCTTCACGATCGCCTCGTAGATGCGCGACCGGCCCGTGACGTCGTCCGACTTCACCGTGAGAAGCTCCTGGAGCGTGTAGGCAGCGCCGTAAGCTTCGAGCGCCCACACCTCCATCTCGCCGAAACGCTGGCCGCCGAATTGCGCCTTGCCGCCCAGCGGCTGCTGGGTGACGAGCGAATACGGTCCGATCGAGCGGGCGTGGATCTTGTCGTCGACCAGGTGCGAGAGCTTCATCATGTAGATGAAGCCCACCGTCACGCGTTGATCGAACGATTCGCCCGTCCGCCCGTCGTAGAGAACCGTCTTCCCGTCCTCGGGCAGATTCGCATCCCGAAGGCTGGCCTTGATCTCGTCCACCGTGGCGCCCGCGAACACCGGGGTCGCGACGGTATCGCCGAGCTCGCGAGCCGCCCAACCGAGATGCGTCTCTAGGATCTGGCCGATGTTCATTCGCGAAGGCACGCCGAGCGGATTGAGCACCATGTCCACCGGCGTTCCATCCGGGAGGTACGGCAGGTCCTCCTCGGGAAGGATCTTCGCGACGACGCCCTTGTTGCCGTGGCGTCCGGCCATCTTGTCGCCCACCGAGAGCTTCCTCTTCTTGGCGACGTACACCTTCACGAGCTTGACCACGCCGGGGGGCAGCTCGTCCCCGCGCGTGACCTTCTCGATCTCCTTCTCGAGATTCTTCTCGACCCGGTCCATCGCCCGCGCCGCCCCTTCGAGAATGCTCCAGAAGCGGTCGTTGATCGCGTCGTCGCGCGTGACGGGCGTGCGGTACGGAATCGAGTCCAGATCGGCCTTGGAGAGGAACTCCTCGTCGATCTTCTTGCCGGAGCGCGCGACCGACTTGTCGCCGTCGCCCTCGACCCACTTGTTGACGAACTCCCCGATGAGCGCCTTGCCCACTTCGGCCGCGCGCGTCTCGAGGATCCGGTCCTTCTCCTTCTTGGCCTGGCGGCGGAGCCGGTCGATCTTCCGCTTCTCCTGCTTCTTGGTCGACTCGTCCTTCTCGCGCCGGCTGAACACCTTGGTGTCGATGACCACGCCGTCCATGCCCGGCGGGGCCTTGAGCGAAGCGTCGCGCACGTCGCCGGCCTTCTCGCCGAAGATGGCGCGGAGGAGCCGCTCCTCGGGCGTGAGGTCCGTCTCGCCCTTGGGCGTCACCTTGCCCACGAGGATGTCGCCCGCCTTGACGCGGGCGCCGATCCGCACGATTCCTTCCTCATCGAGGTTCTTGACCGCTTCCTCACTGACGTTCGGAATCTCGCGGGTGATCTCCTCGGCGCCGCGCTTGGTGTCGCGGACCTGGAGCTCGAACTCCTCGATGTGAATGGACGTGAAGCGGTCGTCCTTGATGAGCCGCTCCGAGACGAGGATCGCGTCCTCGAAGTTGTATCCGCCCCACGGCATGAACGCGACGAGCACGTTGGCGCCGAGAGCGAGCTCGCCGTGACGCGTCGCCGCGCCGTCGGCGAGGAGCTGACCCTTCTTCACGCGGTCTCCCTCGCTCACGAGGGGCCGCTGATTGATGCACGTGTCCTGGTTCGAGCGCTTGAACTTGGTGAGGCGGTAGCTGTCGATGCCCGCCATCTCCGAGTAGTCCACGGCGCGCGACCGGCCTTCCGGCTGGTCGTAGCGCACGAGGATGGAGTCGCCCGAAACCGCCTCGATGACGCCCGGCCGCTTGGCCAGGACGAGCGCCCCCGAGTCCTCCGCCACCTTCTGCTCGAGGCCGGTGCCGACGAGCGGCGCCTCGGTGTAGAGGAGCGGCACGGCCTGACGCTGCATGTTGGATCCCATGAGCGCCCGGTTCGCGTCGTCATGCTCGAGGAACGGGATCAGGGCCGCCGCCGGACTCACGAGCTGGATCGGCGAGATGTCCATGAAGTCGACGTTCGACGGGTCGACCATGGGGAACTCGCCCCGCTCGCGCACGTTCTGCAGTCCCTGAAGATGCCCGTCTCCGTTCACGACGGCGTTCGCCTGGGCGATCTTGTACTGGTCTTCCACGTCGGCCGAGAGGAACTGGACCTGCTTCTTGTCCACGGCTCCATGGTCCACCCGGCGGTACGGCGTCTCGAGGAATCCGAGCTCGTTCACCCGCGCGTACGTCGCGAGCGACGAGATGAGCCCGATGTTCGGACCTTCCGGCGTCTCGATCGGGCACATGCGGCCGTAGTGCGTGTAGTGCACGTCTCGGACCTCGAACCCCGCGCGGTCGCGCGTGAGGCCGCCCGGCCCGAGCGCCGAGAGACGGCGCTTGTGGGTCAGCTCGGCCAGCGGGTTCGTCTGGTCCATGAACTGCGAGAGCTGGCTCGATCCGAAGAAGCTCTGGATCACGGCCGAGATGGTCCGCGCGTTGATGAGGTCGTACGGCGTGACCTGCTCCGCGTCCTGGAGCGTCATGCGCTCCCGGATGATCCGCGCCATTCGCGCGAGCCCTACGTTGAACTGGTTCGCGAGGAGCTCGCCCACGGCGCGCACCCGGCGATTTCCGAGATGGTCGATGTCGTCGGTCGACACCGTGATCCCCGGCACCTCCGTCCCCAGGCGCAGATGCATGAGGTACGCGATGATGACGAGGAAGTCCTCGGGACCCAGCGTGGTCTGATTGTCGTCCGGAACCTCGAGCGCCAGCTTCTTGCGCCGGTCCTTCCCGCCCAGGATGAGATCGTGCGGGAGCTTCCGGTTGAGCTTGTAGCGGCCGACCTTCGCCAGGTCGTAGCGCTTCGGGTTGAAGAACAGCTTCTTCAGGATGTCCCGCGCCGTGTCCGCCCTGGGCGGCTCGCCCGGACGGAGCAGGTTGTAGATGCGGGTGAGCGCCTCGTCCTCGGCCTTGGTCGAATCCTTCTTGAGCGTGTTGCGAAGGATGTCCGCCTCGTCGCTGTGCTTGATGACGAACGCCTTGACCGTGGTGAAGCCCGCCTTGCGGAGCCCCTCGATCCGCTCCATCGAGATGATCTCGTTGGCCTCGAGGAGGACTTCGCCCGTCTTCTCGTCCACCACGTCTTCCGCCGAGACCTTGCCGAGGCAGTCCGGCTCCTTCTTGGAGCGCGCTCCGCCGATTTCCTCCTCTTCCGTCTCATAGAAGAGCTGGAGGATCTCGCGGTCCGACACGTACCCGAGCGCCTTCAGGAGCACCGTCACCGGCAGCTTCCGCTTGCGGTCGATGTGGACGTACATGATGTCGTTCACGTCCAGGCTGAACTCGACCCAGGAGCCGCGGTACGGAATGATCCGCGCCGTGAACAGCTTCTTGCCGCTCGGATGCGACGACTCGTCGAAGAACACGCCGGGCGAGCGGTGCAGCTGGCTCACGATGACGCGCTCGGCGCCGTTGATGATGAAGGTCCCCTTGTCGGTGATGATCGGCAGCTCGCCGAGGTAGACCTCCTGCTCGATGATGCTCTTGTCCTTCCGCCCCTCGTCCGTGTCCTCACGGATGCGCAGGCGGAGGGTCGCCTTGAGCGGAACCGAGTACGTCAGGTCCCGCTCCTGGCACTCGTCCACGGAGTACTTGGGATCGCCGAGATCGTAACGCACGAACTCGAGCGAGAAGAACTCGCGCGGATCGCTGATCGGAAATACGCTCGCAAAGACCTCCTGAAGCCCTTCCAGCTTGCGCTTCAGTGGGTCGATATCGGCCTGAAGGAAATTCCGGAACGAATCCAGCTGCACGTCGAGCAGGTTCGGGATCTGGATATCCCACTCCCGCTCGATCTTGCTGAAGCTCCGTCGCTCCTTGCCGCGGCTCGCTTTCACGTCGTGTACACCCTTTCGGTAAAGCCCTTAGCGTCGCCCCGATGAGGGGAGGAAATCAGCGGATCTCGACCGATGCCCCGTTCTCCTCGAGCTTCGTCTTGATCGACTGCGCCTCATCCTTGGAGACCTTCTCCTTCACCGGCTTGGGCGCGCCGTCCACGAGATCCTTCGCCTCCTTGAGACCAAGGCCCGTCACCTCGCGCACGACCTTGATGACCTGGATCTTCTTGTCGCCGGCGCCCGTGAGAACGACGTCGAACTCCGTCTTCTCCTCGACCGCCGCCGCAGCGCCAGCACCGCCGCCCATCCCCGGCATGGCGGCCATCATCGGCATCGCCGCCGTCACGCCAAAGTGGTCCTCGAGCTTCTTCACGAGGCCCGACACCTCGAGCATCGTCATGCCCTCGAGAAGCGTGATGATCTGCTGATCCTTCGTCGATGCTTCCACGTTCGTCTTCCTCCTTCAGGTTTCCCCGGGCGGCGCCGCGGGGGATGGGACCGCGGCTTACGCCTGTTTCTTCTTACCGATAGCGTCGACGACGCCCACCATCTGCCGCAGGGACCCGGCGAGGACCCCCACGACGCCCTGCATGGGCGAACGAAGACCGCCGATGAACTGGCCCAGGAGCACTTCCCGCGGGGGAAGCGCCGCCAGGCTCTTGATTCCATCCGGCCCGTACACGTGGCCGGCCACATACGCCGCCTTCAAGGCCGGCTTCTCGAATTCCCTGCTGAAGTCGGCGAGGATCTTCGCCGCGCTCACCTCGTCCGGGCCGAAGGCGATGCCCGTCGGTCCTTCGAGGTAGCTGTCGAGCGAAGTCACGCCGTGATCCTTGAGCGCGCGCTTCGTGAGCGTGTTCTTCGCGACGCGGTACTCCACCTTGGCGTCGCGGAGCTTCCGCCGCATGCGCGACACGAGATCCACGTTCATGCCCTGGAAATCGGTCAGGTAGATCGATTTCGCGTTGGCCAGAAGCTCCGCCAGCTCGCGGACTTCCTGTTCCTTTTCTGTGATGGCCATCGAAGTCTCCGTTTCAGGTCCGTCAGGGACGGGCCGGTTAGGCCTTGAGTCCGGCCTGGATCGCTGCGGGATCCAGCCGCACCGGCGGTCCCATCGTCGAGCTGAGCGTGATGCTCTTGAGGTACTGCCCCTTCGCCGCGGCGGGCTTCTGCCGGATCACTTCGCGCAGGAACACTTCCACGTTCTGGACGAGCTGGTCCTTCCCGAAGGAGGCCTTGCCCACCGGCGCGTGGAGGTTGCCCGCCTTGTCGACCCGGTACTCGATCTTTCCGGACTTCACCTCGCGCACCGCCTTCGCGACGTCCATCGTCACGGTTCCGCTGCGCGGGTTCGGCATGAGGCCGCGCGGGCCCAGGACGCGCCCGAGCTTTCCGACCTCTCCCATCATGTCCGGCGTCGCGATGATGCTGTCGATGTCGAGCCAGCCTTCGTTCAGCCGCTTGATGAATTCCTCGGAGCCGGCGTAGTCCGCGCCCGCGTCCTTCGCCTCGCGCTCCTTGTCCCCCTTCGTCAGCACCAGGACCCGGATCTTCTTCCCGGTCCCGTGCGGCAGCACCACGGTGCCGCGCACCTGCTGCTCGGCGTGGCGGGGATCGACGCCCAGGTTCATGGACACCTCGACCGTCTCGTCGAACTTCGCGGTGGCGGACTTCTTCAGCCGCTCGATCGCGTCGTTGAGATCGCCGAGCTGGTTCGCGCCGGTCACTTCGACAGCCGTGCGGAAGCGCTTGCCTTGCTTCATCCGGCCACCTCGATTCCCATGCTCCGGGCCGTGCCTTCCACCATGCGGATGGCGGCATCGAGGTCGTTGGAGTTGAGGTCGGGCTTCTTCAGCTCGGCGATCTCGCGGACCTGCGCGGCCGTCACCTTGGCCACCTTGTTCCGGTTCGGCTCGCCCGAGCCCTTCGCAATCCCGGCGGCGCGCTTCAGGAGCACCGCGGCGGGAGGCGTCTTGGTGATGAAGGTGAACGAGCGGTCGTTGTACACCGTGATCACCACGGGGATGATGAGCCCCGGCTGACCCTGGGTCCGCGCGTTGAAGCCCTTGCAGAACTCCATGATGTTCACGCCATGCTGGCCCAGTGCCGGCCCGATGGGCGGCGCGGGCGTTGCATTCCCGGCGGGCACCTGGAGCTTCACGATGGCCTGTACCGGTTTCGACTTCGCCATGCCTCGGTTCCTTTCATTCTCGCGGGTCGCCCCGCTCCCACGTACGCGTGGTGGCGCGCGGACGCCCGAAAGGGCGCCGCTTCCGGTCCGCTAGACCGGTTGGACCTGGAGGAAATCGAGCTCGACGGGCGTCGCGCGGCCGAAGATCGAAACCATGACCTTCACCTTCTGGCGCTCCGGATTCACCTCGTCCACCACGCCGGTGAAGTCGGTGAACGGCCCGTCGACGACTTTCACGTGCTCTCCGGACTTGAACGGCACCTCGGCGGAGCCGCGCAGACGGCCGCCCGCCTCCATGTGGCCGAGGATCCGCTTCACCTCCGCATCGCGCAGCGGAATCGGCTCCTGGCCCGAGCCGACGAAGCGGGTGACCCCGGGCACGTTCTGCACGAGCAGGCGCGTGTCCTGGTTCAGATCCATCTCGACGAGCACGTACGAGGGAAACGTCTTGCGCTTCGACGTGATGCGCTTGCCGTCCTTCATCTCGGCGAACTCCTCGGTTGCCACGAGGATTTGGCCGAAATTCGGCTCCAGCCCGGCGGAATGAATCGCCCGCTCGAGGTTGGCCTTCACCTTGTTCTCATGACCCGAATAGGTATGGATCACATACCACTGCATGGGCCGCTCTTCCCCCTTAGCCGAGCATCTTCACGAGCTGCTCGAACGCGAGCGAGAGCCCACGGTCGATGACTCCGATGAACACCATCATCAGGAACACCATGATGATGACCACGAGTGTCGACTCGCGAAGCTCTTCGCGCGTCGGCCAGCTGACCTTGGACATCTCCACCCGGACGTCCTTGACGTAATCCGTGAGGCCCTGAACCGGACCCGTCCGGACTTCCGGCTTTTCGCTCGTCGTCTCTGCGCGCACGATTCGCCTCTTGCGGTGCGTTCGTTAACGGTGGCAGGCCAGGAGGGATTCGAACCCCCGACACCCGGTTTTGGAGACCGGTGCTCTAACCGGACTGAGCTACTGGCCTTCCGGTCCCGGCCCGGCGACTACCGGGTCTCTTTATGAAGCGTGTGCTTCCGGCAGCGCGGGCAGAACTTCTTCCACTCCACGCGGTCCGGATGCTTCCGCTTGTTCTTCGTGTTGGTGTAATTGCGCTCTTTGCAGTCGTTGCAGGCCAGCGTAATGGCGTCTCGCATCGTCTTACTCCGTCACTTCCGCGACGACGCCGGCGCCGACGGTGCGGCCGCCTTCACGGATGGCGAAGCGAAGCTCCTTCTCCATCGCGATCGGCGTGATCAGCTCCACCGCCATCTCCACGTTGTCCCCCGGCATCACCATCTCCCGTCCCTCCGGAAGCGTCGCCACACCCGTCACGTCCGTCGTCCGGAAGTAGAACTGAGGCCTATAC
>DATJGP010000212.1:0-26373 GCA_035494915.1 Candidatus Eiseniibacteriota bacterium
GTCGCCCGTCGCCGTGTTGAACGTCGCACCCGGCGGCAGATCCGAAACCATCGAGTACGTGATCGCGTCGTCCAGCGTGTCGTCCGCGTCCGTCGCCACGACCGTGAAGCTCAGCGTCGTGAACGCAGCCACGTTCTTGTCACCCACCGGTGCGATCGACGGAGCCGCGTTGGCCTGGCCCGTCACGTTCACCGTCACGTTGCCACCGTCCGAGTTGACCGTGATGGCCCCGCCGTGGAACTGTCCGTCCGTCGCCAGGTATCGAATGATCAGGACCCCGTCGGTGAGCGGACTGACCGTGGCCGTGTAAGAAAAAATATCGAAGGCGGGATCGCTCGACACCGGCGTCGCAAGGTGCAGATCCTGGTCGCCGAGGTTGTGGATCGCGAACGTGAAACTCGTGATCGTCCCGTTGTCCTGCACGCCGTAGTCGTGCGCCAGCGGGCTCACTTGGAGAATCGGGCCGCTCACCGCGGTCGCGTGTACCGCGGCGCTCGAGGCGAGCATCTCCGACAGGTCCTGTCCTGCCGCCGCATAACCCGGCACGACGGCGAGGGCCAAAAGCCCGAGGAGAGCGACTTTCAGAAGAGCTTGGTTGCGCATTGCGTGTCCTCCCTCATGGAAAATCAGAGCGACGAAGCAGCTAGTAGGCTTTCAACCAAACAGAGCCGACCGGATGCTCACCTCCCCTCGTCTCGGTAATTAGGTCCAAGAAATCGCTCGAACGAAACAGAGAGCCGCATCCCGATACGCGCGCGTGAGGCGCACGCATCCCTGCGGCGACAACCAATTTGTGGACAGGGTGGTGCTAGAACCTTCTAAGTGTAATACAAACGGGCACTTGAGTCAAGCGAAACCTCCTACCCCTATCGGGGTCGGACGGGAAGGCTCCCGAAACGGCTAAGTACCCGTAAATTCTATGAGTTGGAACACTCCGTCAGCCAGGCGAACAATGGTGCGCCGATTGACCCAGTCCCCCAGGATGAGAAAGTCCTTTCCATCCCCCTGCCAATGGACTGGACGGTGGAAATGGCCGAGGACGACCGCATCGTAGCCTTCCGCATAGCGCGGTCGCGCCAGCCGGTCGCGCAAATCGGCCTCGCTCACGGATGGGCGCGGCGCGTGGTGGCGGCTCGTATGGGAGCAGGCCGCGGCCAGGGGAATGCCGATATCCGGGTGGATCCATCGAAAGAGCCCGCGCGCGACGCGGTTTCGAAGCACCCGCTTCAGGATCTTGTAACCGTGATCGCCCGGGCCCAAGCCGTCGCCGTGGGCGAGGAAGATTCGGCGTCCCTGGAGCGTCAGCGGGACCGGCTGGTCGGTGAACGGCACGTCGAGCTCACGTGCGAGGTACTCACCGATCCAGAAATCGTGATTTCCGCCGACATAGAGAACAGGCACGCCTCGACGCCGGAGGTCGCCCAGGGCCTGGAGCACGCGGACGAAGCGCTTCGGGATTGCGTGGCCGTACTCGAACCAGAAGTCGAACAGATCCCCGTTCACGTAGAGCGCGGCGCGCTCCTCGAGGACCCTGTCGAAGAAGGCGAGCAGATCCCGCTCGCGAGCGAGGTTCGATTCCGGAGATCCCTGTCCGAGATGCGAATCGGCGATGAAATAGGCGCATCTCGGCTCGGACATGAGGCGTCAGTATAGACATCGCCGGGCCTCTCGCAAGCAACGGAGGGGCGAGGCACCCGCCAGCGGAACTCCCGATACCCAAACGGGTAATACCAGCTTGACAGGCCTCACCGACGGTTCCTAAATTGTACCAACTACCTGTGCTGTGAGGGTTTATGGCTGGCGAATCTGGGTTCTGGAGCCGTGTGTCCGAAGAGTTCCGATCGGTCTCCGATCGCACGCGCGCGAGTGCGCGGCGGGCGGTGTCGATCGGCGTCCTTCAGGTCGACCTCGTATCGCTCCGGCGTGACCGCTCGCGGGCTCTGTCCGACCTCGGCGCGCGGGCCCTCTCGCTCTGGAACGACGGCACGCCTTACGCTATCGAATCGGACGCCGAGGCGCTCCGTCTTCGCACGTGGATCGCTTCGATCGACGAGATCGTGCGCGTGAAGCGGGCGGAGCTCGAGCGGCTCCGCGCAGAAGCACGGGAAACGAAAACGGCCGGGGAGCCGGAAGGATCGGTGACGTAGCTCCGGCGTTCCCCACGCCGGGCGGAATTTCGGCGAGCCTCGAGGGCTCCCGACCAGTTCAACGGAGGTAGCGAACATGGAGTCCAGAGAAACGATTCGCGCGGCGAAAGCCATGATGCTCGCCGGCGGACTGTTGATCATCGGCATCGTCGTCGGGTTCATCCTGGCGGGCGACCTGAATCTGTCGCCGCAGGTGAGCGCGAAGGACGCGTCGCCGGCGATCACCGGCGCGCTCGAAAGCCCCTTCACCCGGATCGCGGACCGCACGCTTCCTGCCGTGGTTTCGATCGAGACGAAGCGCACGATCAACCATCCGAGCGGAGGCAGCTTCGACGGGCCGTACGGGGACTTCTTCCGGCGCCTCTTCCCGGACAATCCGCAGGGTCAGGGGCAGGGGGGGGGCGATGACGGCGACAACGACAACAACAACGACAATGACCAGGCCCCTCAGGGGCGTCAGATGAAGGTCCCGAGCTCAGGCTCCGGGTTCATCATCGACGCGCAGGGACACATCCTCACGAACAATCACGTGGTGAAGGACGCGTCCGACATCACGGTCACGCTGAGCGACCACCGGAAGTTCAAGGCGAAGGTCGTCGGCACGGATCCGAGCACGGACGTCGCGGTGATCCAGATCCACGACGGCGAAGACCTTCCGGTCGTGCCGCTCGGTGATTCGGATGAGATCCGGATCGGCGACTGGGCCATCGCGATCGGCAATGCCCTCGGCGAGCTGGACGGCACGTTGACGGTCGGCGTGATCAGCGCGAAGGGGCGGAGCAACCTCTCGATCGTGGGCGGCGCTCCGGCCTACCAGCAGTTCATCCAGACCGACGCGTCGATCAACTTCGGCAACTCGGGCGGACCGCTCCTCAACATCCGCGGCGAGGCGATCGGCATCAACACCGCCATCAACCCGTCGGGCGAGGGCATCGGGTTCGCCATCCCGATCAACCTCGCGAAGAACATCGCCCACCAGCTGGTGGCCAGCGGCAAGGTCGTGCGCGGGTACCTCGGGATCCTCCCGCAGGAGCTCACGCCTGAGCTCGCCGACAACTGGGGGATGCACGGACGGAAGGGCGTTCTCGTCGGCAGCGTCTCCGGCGATACGCCGGCCTCGAAGGCGGGCTTCCAGGTGAAGGATGTCATCACGAACTTCGACGGCAAGGACGTCGACGACGTGGAGCGCTTCCGGCTTCTCGTGGCGGACACGCCGGTCAACAAGAAGGTCAAGGTCGCCGTGCTCCGGTCCGGGCAGCCGCGCGATCTCTACGTCACGTTGAGCGAGCGACCGAAGGACGAGGTGCTCCAGAAGCAGACGCAGCCCAAGTTCGAGCTCGGGCTCCGCGTCGAGGGCCTCACGGGCGAGACGGCGCGCAGCCTGGACATCAAGGACAAGTCGGGCGTCGTGGTCGTCGACGTGAGCCAGGGGAGCGCGGCGGATGACGCCGGACTCCAGCGCGGCGACCTGATCAAGGAAGTGAACGACGTGACGGTCAAGGACGTGACCGACTACAACGCCGCCGTCACCAAGGCGCGCGACAAGAACCCGACCAAGCCGATCGTTTTCCTGATCAAGCGCGGGGATGCCACGCGATTCCTCGCGGTGCAGCCCGACGAGGATTGAGCGGGATTTGAACCAGCATCACACGGGCGCGAGGCCCGGACGAGGCCCCCTCACCCGGGCGGCTCGGACGGGCCTCGTCCTATTCTCGGCGCTTCTCGCGGCCGGGCTCGTCGCGGCCGCGCCGGCGCGAAAACCCGCCGCCGCCAAGCCCGCGCCCCCCGCCGCGGAGCTCGCGCGCATCCGCTACTGGACGGCCCCCGAGAACACGCGGCTCGTTCTCGACCTGACGAGGCCGCTCGGGACGGACCCCCAGTTTCGGCTCGCGGACTCCCTCACGTTCGAGATCTACCTTCCCAAGGCGCGCAAGTCGGCCGCGGTCACGACGGAGTTCGTGGGGGACAGCCTTGTCGCGGACATCTTCTCGGCCGTTTCCGAGACGGGAACCTCGGTTCGCATTCGCCTGAAGCGGCCGACCACGCCGCTCGGCTTCGTCCTCCCCGCGAGCGAGGGGAATCCCGACCGCATCGTCGTCGACGTCCCCGCGCCCCCGAATCCCGAGGCGGAGAAGCAGCTCACGCAGAAGGTCAGCGAGCTCAAGCAGAAGCGGAACCTGATCGTGGCCATCGATGCGGGGCACGGCGGCGAGGATCCGGGGGCGATCGGCTACCGCAGGCTCCAGGAAGCGGACATCACGCTCGCGATCGCGAAGAAGCTGAAGGCGCAGCTCGACATCATGCCCGGGGTGAGCGGTTTTCTCGTGCGCTCGGGGGACTACTTCGTTCCGCTCCGGAAGCGGATCGACATCGCGCGGCGCTATCAGGCGGACCTCTTCGTGAGCATTCACTGCAACGCAAGCCGAGATCGCGACGCGACCGGGACCGAGATCTACTTCCTCTCGCTGACCGGAGCGACGGACGAGGCGGCGCGCGGTCTCGCCGAGAAGGAGAACGCGGCCGACTTGATCGGCGGCGTGTCCCCCGAGGCGGGGGACGACCTCCTCTCGATCCTCTTCGATCTGCGCCAGAACGACACGATACGCCGGAGCAGTGATCTGGCGGAGTCCATGATCGACGCGGTGGGTGGGGACTCGAGGCTCACCACGCGCGGCATCAAGCAGGCCGGCTTCGTGGTGCTCAAGGCCCCGGAGATCCCGTCGGTTCTGGTCGAGACCGCCTTCATCACCAACGCCCGGGAGGCGGCCATCCTCAAAGACGGGCAGTTCCAGACCAAGTTCGCCGAGATGCTGGCTGCAGGGATCGACCAGTACCGGAGCTCGCACGCCCGGGCCACGTCGAATTGACTGGAGACGCTTCCCAGGAGCCGGGGTATCCTTACCGGAGCCGGACAGGCACTGGGCCCACCCACGCAAGGAGACATGCCATGAAACGGATAGCCACCATTCTCGGAGTCGCGGTTCTCACCCTCGGCCTGGCCGCCACGTCGTGGGCCGGCGGAGCTTCCTGTTCGGGCGACGGCGCCAAGTCCTCATCGGCGACGATGTCCTCGGGCGGGCACTGCTCGGGTGAAGCCCAGCACTCGATGGCCTCCGCCAAGTGCGAAGGCGTCAAGGCCGGACAGGTCATGTACAGTTTCTCGGTGCCGGCGGTCGAGTGCGAGCACTGCGTCGACAGCATCCAGAAGACCGCGATGGCGACGAAGGGCGTTCAGTGCGCTCACGTCGACCTCTCGACGCGCACCGCGTACGTGATCGCGGACAAGAAGATGAGCAAGGATCAGGTCTCGAAGATGCTCACCGAGGCGGGCTTCAAGAACAAGTACACGGCCCAGGGCAAGACGGCCCAGGCCTCGTTCACGAAGGCCATCGCCTCCGGCGACAAGGCCGTGGACGCCTGCTGCGCGAAGGGCAAGGACAAGGTCTAAGCTTCGCGGATCGCGAACATCGCGGCCCTCCGTCCTCGCGGACGGGGGGCCGTTTCTATTTCTGGGCTTTGGCGAGCGTGACGGCCACGGCGAGACGGCGCGCGAGCGCGCGCCGGGTGGCGGGCATGTTGTCGAAGGTGGCGAGGAGGGTTCGGACCTCGGGCCATCCATCCACTGCGTGCGGATTGAGGGATGCCACGGTCACCGTCTCGGGGAAGCGCCTGAGCCACGCGCGCCCCAGCTCTTCCTGCTCCGGCGTCGTGGAGCCGCGCACCGCGACCGTGAGGAGCGCGCTCCCCTGGATCGTCTTGGGCCACGTCGCGGGATCCGAGGTGCGCTCCTCGGCGGTCATGCCGTGGGCGCGAAGGAGGTCCGTCATCCCGGCGCGCGTCGTGGGGCGGTTGATCTCGAGCACCTCCACGGGCGACCGGAGCGGAATCCCGCCCGCCCCCTGGCGGAGGATGCGGAACGCGCCGTCGGCGACGCGCTCCAGCTCTTCGTGCGAGATCATGTCCCGGGCTTCCCGCTCGAGCCCCAGCCCCCAGTCGCGCGGGCGGGCCGCGCTCCCGGCGCGAAGCCGGCGGAGCCGTCCGAGCGATTCCAGAATCCGAGCTTCGGTGAGCCGTCCGGTGCGGAACGCCTCGCGCAGCGCGGCGAGCGCTTCGTCGGGTCCCGGGTGGAGCTTGGAGTAGAGGAGAAGATCCGAGCCCGCCTCGATCGCGCGCACGGCGACCTCGCCATACGATCCGCGCGAGGTTACCCCCGCCATCTCGAGCGCATCGGTGACCACCACGCCCTGGAAGCCCAGGCGCTCGCGGAGCACGCCGGTGACGATGAGGGGCGAGAGCGTGGCGGGACGACCGGGGTCGGGGTCGAGCGCGGGCACCACCACATGCGCCACCATCACGACCGGCGCGCCCCACGCAACCGCCGCCTCGAACGGACGCATCTCGCGCAGAGCGAGGACCCGCGCGTCGGCCTCGACGCGCGGGAGATCGACGTGCGAGTCGAGCGACGTGTCGCCGTGCCCGGGGAAGTGCTTCACGACCGGAATGATCCCCGCCGCTTCCATTCCTTCCACAGCGGCGCGGCCGCACGCGGTCACCTGCGACGCCGCGGTGCCGAACGAGCGGACCCCGATGACAGGATTCAGCGCATTCGAGTGGATGTCGAGGACCGGCGCGAAGTCGAGATTCACGCCGAGCGCGAGGAGACGCCGCGCCGTGCGCTGCGCGAGATCCTTGACCAGAGGCGGCCCTCCCGACGCGGCCACCGCGCGCGCGGACGGAGGCACCTCCCAGAATCCGGAGAGCTGGGAGACCATGCCCCCTTCCTCGTCGACGCACACGAGCGGAGGCTCGGCCGGCGAGCCGAGCGTCGCGTGCACCGCGCGGCAGAGCCTCGCCGCCGTCCCCGCATCGGGGAAGTTCGGCGCGAAGAAGATCACCCCCGCGGGTCGGATGCGGCGGAGCTCCGCTTCGATCTCGGCGGTCCACTCGGTGCCGGGGAACCCGACGATCAGGAGCTCGCCGAGGCGCTCCTCCACACGAAGCTCAGCGGTATCGCTCATCGAACCTCAGCCTCCTCGAGCAGTCTTCGGTAGCGCGCGTAGACGAGGCGCGGCACGGAGCCTGCCTCCAATCCCTGGAGCACGGAGCAGCCCGGCTCGGCGCGATGCGTGCACGTGCGGAACCGGCACGGAGGCGCGTCGGCGATCTCAGCGAACACCGACGCGACCTCTCCGACCTCGGCCCGCCCGAGCGGTACGCTCCGCACTCCGGGCGTATCGATCAGCACGCCGCCGCCGGGCATCGGATAGAGCCGCGCGCTCGACGTGGTGTGCCGTCCCTTCTTGTTCTTGGCGCTCACGTCGCCCGTCGATGCCTCGGCGCCGGGCACGAGGAGACGGAGGATCGAAGATTTGCCGACCCCCGAGTGACCCACCAGCACGGTCGTGTCCCCGGCCAGCGCCTGGCGAAGCTCGTCGATGCCCCATCCCGTGTGCGCGCTCAAGAAATGGACGGTCAGCGGGATCGCGGCCTCCGCCACCGCGCGCTCCGCGTCGCTCTGGCTCCCGAGGTCCACCTTGTTGAGGCAGAGCCACGGCTCCATTCCGCCTCGGCGCGCGAGGAGCGCCCAGCGGTCCACGAGGCCGGGGCGGAACGGGGGATCGCGGAGCGAGGTGACGATGAGCGTGCGCGTCGCGTTCGCGGCCACGATCTGGACGCGGCTTCGAGGATCGTTGGCGGCGCGCTCGAGATGCGTCTCGCGCTCGTGCCGCGCGACGACGCGGAGCGGTCCCGATCCGCTCGGCTCCACGTCCACGCGATCTCCGACGGCGAGCGCGTTCGTGTGGCGGGGATCGGCTGACGCCTTGATCTGTCCGCCGAGGACGGCGTCCTGGAATTCATGGCCGTCCCAAAGCGCGACGCTCGCGCCGTGCACCTGCGCGACGATCCAGCTCGATGAGGGGGTGCGGGTTGGCTCGACGATCGGGCCAGTGTAGTGGAGCGCGCATCGACGCGGCAAGGGAGGTGGTCCGATCGCGGTGGAATTGAGTACACTGCGGGCATGACGACCGACTCGAGCATCACCTGCCCGCGCTGCGGCGAGCGCCTCCCCGAGGGATTCACCCGGTGCGATGCTTGCGGAGCGTTACTGACCCCGCCGTCCACCCCGGCGACCGCGCCGGCGCCACGTCCCGCGCGCGAGGCGAGGCCGGCGGCCAAGGCTCGTTCGGCGCCCGCCCCGGTCTCGCAGGGCGTTTCCGGAACCGCGTGGATCTTCCTCGCCGCGGGGCTCCTGTGCGGCGGCGCGATCGGCTACACGCTCCACGGCGCGGTGGCGCCGCGCGAGGAAGGCGGAGCGCCCAAGGGACCCGCCGACGTGATGGCGGGCGCTCAGGCGGGGCAGGGCATGCCTCAGGGACAGATGCCCCAAGGACAGATGCCCCAGGGACAGATGCCTCCCGAAGTCCTGAAGATGGTCTCCGACTATCGCCAGAGGCTCGCGACGAATCCCGACGACGTCGAGGCGAACATCGGGATGGGAAATCTCTTCTTCGACTCGAGCCAGTGGGAGAAAGCCGTCGACAGCTACCAGCGCGCGCTCAGCAAGACACCCGGCAATGACGACGTGCGCGTGGACATGGCCGTCGCGCTCCACAATCTCGGCCAGAACGCGAAAGCGAGGGAAGAGATGGAGCGGGTGACGCGCCAGAATCCCTCGCATCGGAACGCGTGGCTCAATCTCGGCGTGGTGAGCGTGGAGATGGGCGACCGCGCGAGCGCGATCAAGGCTTGGGAGCAGTATCTCAAGCTCGAGCCCAACGGACCCCACTCCGCGTCGATCCGCGCACAGATCGAAGACATGAAGCGGGGCTCCTAGCCCCGTTCCCGCCGTGCCCAAGACAAGCGCCGGGATCCTGCTTTTCCGCGGAAGCGGCCGCGCGCTCGAAGTGCTCCTCGTTCATCCCGGCGGCCCCTTCTGGGCCAAGAAGGATCTGTGGGGCATCCCCAAGGGATTGATCCACTCCGGGGAAGAGCCGCTCGATGCGGCGCGCCGCGAATTCGAGGAGGAGACCGGGTTCGCGGTGGACGGCAAGTTCCTCCCGCTTGGCGAGGTCCAGCAGAAGAGCGGGAAGATCGTGCGCGCGTGGGCGGTGCGCGGCGATCTCGACGCGGACCAGATCCGGAGCAACGAGTTCGAAGTGGAGTGGCCGCCTGGCTCGGGGCGAACGAAACGATATCCAGAGATCGACCGCGGCGCCTGGTACGGCATCGACGAGGCCACGCGCCGGATCCGCTCCGAGCAGCGCCCGCTCCTCGACGCGCTCGTCGCTACGCTTCGAAAGTGAATCCCTCCGCTTCCGCCCGCGCGAGCGTCGCCGCGTCGTCGATGTCGTAGTGCGGTGCGAGGAGCCGGGTCGCGTAGCCGAGCGACCGGGCGCGCCCGAGCGTCGCCTCGAGCGTGCGTCCCGTGCTCCACGGAATCCCATCGAAGATCCCGCTCCGGTCCCCGCGCACGCCGACGAGGTAATAACCTCCATCCTCCGCTGGTCCCAGCACCACGTCGCATTCCTCGAGCGCGGCGATTGCCTCCGTGATGCGCGCCGGGTCCAGGGTGGGGCTGTCCGCGCCGATCGCGACCATGATCTCGGCGCCGTCCCCTCGGAGCGCGCTGAATGCCGCCGCGAGCCGCGCGCCGAGATCGCCGTCCCCCTGCGACGCGAGAGCTACGTTCGCGGCTCGGGTCGCGTCGAGGAGCGCGGGGTCGGCCTCGCCCTCCAGGAAGAGCGTGAACGGCGCGTCGACGGCGCGTGGAAAGCGGCGGAGCGTTTGCTCGAGACACGCCCGCGCCACCCGCGCGGCCGCTTGGGGCGTGAGCGGAGGCGTGAGGCGCGTCTTGGCCCGTCCGGGCACCGGCGCGCGGGCGAGGATCGCGACGGCGGAGGTCATCCGCCCGCGCGCCTTCGGAGCGTGGCCATCGAGGGGAAGGGGCCCGACGTGCGCCTTAGATGGAAGAGGACCTGCTGAAGGTAGCCACGTCCGGGCCCGAGGCGCACCGCCCATCGCGCCAGTTCCTCGTCGCGCGCCTTCGGGCGCGCCATGAGCTCGCGCGTCGCGCGGCGGATCCAGCGGTCGACGGGGTAGGCCTCGAGCCGGTCGAGGCCGAAGAGGAGCACGCAGTCGGCGATCTTTGGCCCCACGCCGGGCAGCGAGGTCAGTTCCTCGCGCGCGGCGTCGAGCGGCGCCGAGCGAAGCCGGTTCCAGATCCCGTCTGGATCCCGCGCCACGCGCTTCGCGGTGCCGAGGAGATAGGGGGCCCGAAATCCGACCCCAGCGCGTCGCAGGTCCGATTCGCGCGCGCGCGCGAGGGCGAGCGGCGTCGGGAACGCGCGCCGCGTGGAGCCGGGGATCTCCGCCCCGTGGCGCGCGGCGACCGCCTCGACGTTCGCGCTGATCTTTCCGATGTTGGCCGCGGCGGAGCAAATGAACGAGACGAGCATCTCCCATGGGTCCTGACGGAGGAGGCGAAGACCGAGGAGCGGCGCGAAGCCGGGGATCGCGAGGAGCTCGCGGGCCTCGTCCACGTGCGCCTCCGGGTTCTCATCGAGTCGAAAGTAGTGCTCGAGCCGGGAGGCATCGAAAGCGTCCGTGGTGTCGAGCATGAGGATGCCGTCCTCCATTCCCAGCACCCGCAGCTCGACATCCCCGACGACTCCGGCCCACACGCCGCCCACCTCGCGCCGCCAGCGGAAGGCCTGGCCACAGGTGAAGGTGGCTTCGAGATCGAGGGGACCGGAGACGGGCAATCGGTGGCGCACGGGACGAGGGTCGGGCGGGCGGCGGCGCGCCGTCAACGCCATTCGAAGGGGGTTTCCGTTGACGCATCACGATTTGGCGTGGGAAGATCGCTGGGCGCCTGATGTCGTTCACCCCACGAACGCGGAATCTCTACGCCGCATGACGCACCGCCGACCCCGGCACAATCGACGATGACTTCGCTCGAGCTCCGGCTCGCCCCTTGGTTGCGCTTCGCCTCTGCGATCGCGGTCGCCGTGGCGCTGATCGCCCTCCAGAGAGCGCGCGCGGATGAAGGGACCGCCGCGTCCGCGCACGCCGCGCCGGCGGGGCCGGCCACGGGCCAGATCGGCATTCGCCTCGTGCGGCTCCTCTCCGAAGTGCCGGAAGCCGTCGCCAAGCGAACCGGGCCGCTCCACGATCTCCGGGTCGAGCTGGTGCCGGGAAACGTGCTCGTCTTCCGCAAGGGGTCCGAATTCGCCGCGCTCCTGCCCATCGAGAAGATCCAGGGCCGAGCCGACTCCCTTCGTTACTTCTACTACGTCGAGAAGAGTCCCATGTTCTGGTTCATCGGCGGCGAGCGCCTGAAGGGAATCCGAACCGTCGCGGACGGAAGCTCGTTCCAGTTCGACACATTTCGCCTGGTCTGGGGCAACGGCGGCGAGCAGGCCGGCTGGATCTACTTTCCCGATACCGTCGAGAATCAGGGCCTTCGCTTCTCCGTCGTGAGCGGACAGTCGGTGGACCGGGTCGATCCGAAGGAGACGAAGTACTGGGTGGAGCTGGGATCCGAGGGGAAGGCGGGCTTCTAGCGTGTGGGTTCGGATCCGCGACTTCCTGCTTCACAACCTCGGCCTCAAGCTCGCCTCGCTGCTCCTCGCCCTCCTCTTGTATGCGCACGTCGTGACGGACCAGCAGCGCGAATCCCGGCTCACCATCCCTCTGGCCCTGACCGGTCTTGCGGACACCCTGGCCCTGTCGGGGCCCATCCCGACCCGGGTGATCGTGGATGTGCGGGGCAAGTGGAAGGATCTGATCCGGCTCGGCCTGATCGGCCGGCAGCTCACGGTGGATCTGGCGGGGGTGTCACCAGGGCGGTTCCAGAAGTCGATCTCGGCGGACGACGTGCGCGAGCGCGCGATCCCCGCGGAGCTGGCCAAGGCGGTCGACGTGACCGACGTCATCGAGCCCCGGACCGTGGACGTGGTGGTGGAGCCGATGCGGAGGCGCTCGGTGCCCGTCCTGCCTCGGCTGACCGGGTCTCCCGCCGACGGCTACGGGGTGGTTGGAACCCCCGAGGTCGACCCGGACACGGCGAGCGTGGCCGGCCCTCAGTCTTTGGTGGAGAATCTCGACACCCTCCGCACGCTACCGGTTGACATCGCCGGAGAACGCGAGAGAATTCAGCGTCAAGTTCAGCTGGACACGGGCGTGAGCCCGATCGTGGTCCAGCCGCGGCGTGTCCTCGTGACGCTGCGCATCGCCCGGACGGCGCCGGATTCCATGGCGCGCCCTTGATCCCCGATGGCGCAATTCCCGGAGAAGGAGATCGCGACGAGATGAAGAGAACCACCGACCCGACACTGCCCGGCGGCGGAAGTCCGGCACCGGCCTACCCGGAAGGCGAGCGGCGGAGAGCCCCCGAAGGACTCACCCTGGTCCCCACCAAGATCTTCTTCACCAAGGGGGTGGGAAGCCACAGGGACGAGCTCCGCTCCTTCGAGCTGGCGCTCAAGGACGCGGGCATCGAGCGCCTCAACCTGGTCCACGTGTCGAGCATCTTCCCGCCGCTGTGCAAGATCATCTCGCGCGAGGAGGGGAGCAAGCTCATCGCCCCCGGCTCCATCGCGTTCTGCGTGATGGCCCGCCAGGGCTCGAACGAGATGCGCCGGCTCATCGCGTCCTCCATCGGCTGCGCGCTGCCGGCCGACAAGAACACCTACGGCTACCTGAGCGAGCACCACGCGTACGGCCAGACCGACGAAGCGGCCGGAGACTTCGCGGAGGACATGGCCGCGTCCATGCTCGCCTCCACGCTCGGCGTGGAATTCGACGAGAACGCGAACTGGGACGAGAAGGAGCAGGTGTTCAAGATCTCCGGCGAGATCGTCCGCACGTTCAACGTCACGCAGTCGGCCGTCATCGCCAACAAGGGATGGACGACGGTCGTCGCTGCAGGCGTGTTCATCTTCTGACCCCAAAACCCATCACCCATCCATGAGGAACCCCATGGCCTGGAATCGCACCGCCTGGATCCTGGTCGTCTCGCTCGCCCTCACGGGGTGCGCGGGCGGCAAGAAGTCCAGCGACACCGCTCCCGACACCACCGCATCCACCGCGCCGCCGGCGGCATCCTCAACGGCCGCGCCTCCCGGAGGCACCATGCCCGACGCTTCGACCGGGGCGGCCCCCGGAACCATGCCGGTCGCGCCGAATCCCGTTCCGGCGCACATCACGGTCCAGCACATCCTCATCGGATTCGCGGGCTCGGTGCCCGGCAAGGGCATCACGAGGTCGCAGGACGAGGCGAAGAAGCTCGCCTACGAGATCCTGGCGCGCGCGCGGCAGGGTGAGGATTTCGACGCCCTCGTCCAGAAGTACACGGACGATTCGCCCCCGGGGATCTACAGCATGTCGAACACGGGCGTGACGAAGGGGCAGGACGAGTTCCAGCGCGAGCAGATGGTGCCCGCGTTCGGGAACGTCGGCTTCGCGATCAGCGTCGGAAACATCGGCATCGCGGACTACGATCCGTCGACCAGCCCGTACGGCTGGCACGTCATCAAGCGGCTGAAGTAGCCGTTGACCCTCCTGGCCCGCCCGGCGCTCCGCCGGGCAGGCCGAGGGCTTCGAAGCAAAGAGCGGCGACGTCGGTCAGCCGCTGCGGCGCCTGCCCGGGCGCCCACGTTCCCCAGAGCGCGAAGTGGGCGGGATTCAGCGTGTGCGTGCGCACCGTCCCGTCTTCCACGTTCCCATGATCGCTCACCACGATCACCGCGAGCCGGTCCAGATCCGCGCGCGCGAGCACCGTCTCGAGCGCGCGATCCAGGTCGGAGAGGCAGCGCTTCGCGCGCTCCGCGTCTTGGTCATGTCCCGCGCGATCGGTCTCGAAGTACTCGAAGAGTGAGAAGTCCTGCGCCATCGCCTGCTCCGCGATGATGGCCCCCGCCTCTTCCGGCGTCCGGAGGGGCACGTCGTAGCCCCGCTCCCGCATGCGCCAGTGAGTGAGGTCGTGCACCACCGCCCGCCCGGCGAGGAGATCGTCCAGGGTGCGGAACGGCGACCCGGACGCGATGGTCGCGAGCGACGTCGCGGAGAGCCGGCGCTTGGCCGGCTCGGTCTGAAAGAACGTCGTCCCGTAGGCGTTCAAGAATCCCGCCGACCGGCCCGCCTCGCGAATTCGCTTCAAGATCGAGTGCTCCGCGAGAACCGCCCGGAGCGTCGGGCCGGGGAATCCGGAGACGTGCCGTCCCATCACCGCCGGCGCGTTCACCCCCGTCAGGATCGAGGTCTGCCCCGTGGCGCTCTGGGGGAGCCCGGGGACGCCGAGCGACGCATCCACGCCGTGCGCGAGCAACGGGCTGAGGCCGGAGCGGGATGACGGCCGGCGCGCCTGCGTCAGCGACAGCGTGGGGAAGTCGCCACTCGCGATGGGGTTGACGTCCGGGTCGTCCGAGCCGACGCCGAGGCCGTCGATGAAGAAGAGGAGGACCCGTCTCACAGGGGAAGAACGCCGGAAACGAAAACGGGAGCCGCACATCTAGCGCTCGGTCGGTGCAGGGCCGAAGTCGAGGGTTCAAGGACCTGCGCTAGGGGGCTCCCGAATTCGAAGTCTGGGTCCGACTTACGCAACGCACGTGCCATGGGTCGGCGCCGCGCCGATTTCCATGCCCCTGCAAAGCCATGCGGCACAAGACATTGACGGATGGCTCGTCCCGCGCATCCGGACGTCTACGCTGTCGCCGTTCCGATTGCCCGCAGCCCCGTCGCACGCGTTGCATGCGGCCCTTTGCACCCGGAAACCGTAGCGGGAAAAAGCCTTGACACGCTTCGCGACGGGTCTATAGTCCGCTTTCGCGTGCCGCGGTTCGCTTAATCGTAATACCCGCTCCACTTTATAGCGACCCGCGGTGCGGAGAGTGCGCCCGGAGCTGGGCACCGTGCCCCGCGCACCGGAAGCGCGGGCGAAGTGGGCTCGCCAGGAGGGTCTGATGACCAAGGCTGATATCGTCGACGAAATTGCCGAGCGGACCGGCCTGACCAAGAAGGACGTGGCGGATACCGTCGACCAGTTTCTCGATGCGGTGTCGCGCGCTCTCGCCTCGGGCAAGCACATCGAGATCCGAGGCTTCGGCACCTTCAAGGTGAAGGATCGGAAGTCGCGCCTGGCGCGCAATCCGCGCACGGGCGAATCGGTTCCGGTTCCGCCGCGACGCGTGCCCGTGTTCAAGGTGTCGAAGGAGCTGAAGGACATCGTCGCCCAGATCTAACGATCCGGCCCGCGAGGGCCTGCCGATTGAAATCGAAACGGGACGCCCCCGATCGGGACGTCCCGTTTTCTCGTCTCGCCTTGAAGCGCGCTCAGTTGCGCCGGTCTCGAAGGATCAGGAGCCGGACGAGCTGCAGCATGGCCGCGGCCGCGGCGGCCACGTACGTGAGCGCGGCGGCATCGAGCACCTTCTTGGCTCCGGCCTGCTCGTCCGGGGAGACGAGGCCGAGCTGATTCAGCTGTACGAGCGCGCGGCGGCTCGCGTCGAATTCCACCGGGAGCGTGATGAGCTGGAACGCCACCCCGAAGCTGAAGAGGAGGATGCCGATGTCGATCAGGCTCACGCCCGCGATCCGGACGCCCGGCACGAAGAAGAGCCCGATCAGGAGAATGGGCCAGGCCAGCATCGTTCCGATGTTGGCGAGCGGGAAGATCGCGGTTCGCATCTGGAGCGGCGCGTAGCCCTTGGCGTGCTGGATGGCGTGCCCCACCTCGTGCGCCGCCACGCTGATCGCGGCCACCGAGGGCTCCGAGAAGTTGTGCGGCGACAGGCGGACGACTTTCTTGATCGGATCGTAATGGTCCGAAAGAAAGCCCTCCCCCTCGACCACCTCGACGTCCGTGATCCCGTTCTGGCTCAAGATGGTGCGCGCGATGTCGCGTCCCGTCCGCCGGCTGGAGGCCAGGACTTCGCTGTACTTTTGGTACGTCGACTTGACCTTCGTCTGAGCGTAGAAGGCCAGGATCATCGCGGGGATCAGAAGCAGCATCGTCGGATCCCAGAACGGCATGAACATCGCGGGGTTACCTCCGTTCGAGTTGGGGGGCGTGAGTCCGCTCCCCTATACTGCCGTGCTTCGGGAGCGGTTCCACCCCTTCTGGACACTGAGACTATCATCGGCCCGGAGCCGATTCAACGAATCGGGGCTTGATTGCCAATGGCTTACGTCGATTTGAGAAGCGACACGGTGACCCGGCCGACGGCCGCGATGCGCCGCGCCATGGCCGACGCCGAGGTGGGGGACGACCACTTCGGCGAGGACCCGACGGTGCGCCTCCTCCAGGAGGAGACCGCGGCGATCCTCGGCAAGGAGTCGGCGCTCTTCGTGCCGAGCGGCTCCATGGGGAACCAGATCGCGATCGGCGTCCAGACGCGCCGCGGGGACCGGGTGCTGCTGCACGAGCGGAGCCACGTCGCGTATTCCGAGGAAGCCGCGCTGACGTCCTTCCTCGGCCTCGAGCTGCTGCCGGTCGTCGGCGACGCGGGGCGGCTCGAGCCGGAATCGATCGCGGCCGCCCTCGACTCGTCCGCACGCGAAGGGAGCGGGCGCGTCGGTCTCGTGGAGCTCGAGAACAGCCACAACTGGGCGGGCGGCGCGGTCTACGACGTGGAGCGGCTCCGCCGCGCGGCCCAGCCCGCGCGCGAGCGCGGCCTCCCCGTGCATCTCGACGGCGCGCGCCTCTGGAATGCTTCGGCCGCGACCGGTTCGCCCGTCGCCGAGTTCGCCCGCGTGGCGGACACGGTGATGGTCTGCTACTCGAAGGGCCTCGGGGCGCCCGTGGGGTCGGCGATCGCGGGACCCACCGGGTTGATCGGCGAAGCGCGCAAGCTCAGGAAGCACTTCGGCGGCGGCATGCGCCAGGCGGGCATCCTCGCCGCGGGGGCGCTCCACGGGATGCGGCACCATCGCGATCGCCTCGTCGATGACCACGCGCGCGCGCGCCGGCTCGCGGAAGCGCTCGCACAGGTGCCGGGGCTCACCATCGATCCCAAGACCGTCACCACCAACATCGTGATCGTCGAGGTCACGCCGCACGAGCGCGTCGAGGAGCTCGCCGCGCGCACGGCGAAGGCGGGGGTGCGCCTCCTCGTCTTCGGCGGCCCCGGGCGATTCCGCGCCGCGACCCACCTCGACGTGGACGACGCCGCCATCGACCGCGCGATCGACGTGATCGGGCAGGCGGCCCGCGAGCTGGGACTCGGTCGCGCGTGAGCGGCGAGCCCGAGGCCGGCACGCTCTATCTCGTGGCGACTCCCATCGGCAACGTCGAGGACCTCTCGCCGCGCGCGCGACACATCCTCGCCGAGGCCGGAGTCGTCGCCGCCGAGGACACCCGGCACACGCGGGGCCTTCTCCAGCGCTTCGGCATCGACCGAGCGCTCGTCTCCTACCACGACCACAACAAGGAGGCGCGGACGCCGGAGCTGATCGACCGGCTCCGCGAGGGACTGTCCGTCGCCGTGGTTTCCGATGCAGGCTCGCCCGGAATCTCCGATCCCGCGTTCACGCTCGTGCGCGCCGCGGTGCGCGAGGACCTTCGCGTCGTGCCGATCCCCGGTCCGTCGAGCGTCCTCTGCGCGCTCGAGGTGTCCGGTCTCCCGACCGATCGCTTTGCGTTCGAGGGATTCCTGCCGCGAAAGCCCGGCCGGCGCCGCTCGCGCATCCGGGAGTTGCGCGAGGACCCCCGCACCCTCATCTTCTTCGAGTCGCCGCACCGGCTCGCGGCCGCGCTCCGCGATCTCATGACGGAGCTGGGCGACCGGCCGGCGTCGATCTCGCGCGAGTTGACGAAGAAGTTCGAGGAGACGCGGCGCGGTCCGCTCTCGTCGCTCCTCGAGTGGGCCTCGGGCAAGACGCCGCGCGGCGAGTTCGTGCTCGTGGTGGGCGGCGCGCCCAAGGACGGCGACGATCGCGAGGAGGCCGAAGAGCCTCCGGCCAGGGACGAGTGGGAGGAGAGGGAATGACCGAGGGCTGGAAGGAGCGCGGACGTTCCTGGTTCCGCCCGATCGGAACCGCCCTCGCGAAACGGGGCGTCAAGCCCGACCATCTGACGATCGCTGGGCTCGGTCTCGCGCTCCTCGCCGCGCTCCTGCTCGCGCGCGGCGATTTCCTGAGCGCCGCCGTCGTGCTCGGACTCTCCGGACTCTGCGACATGCTGGACGGCGACGTGGCCCGCGCGACCGGGACGGCCTCGACCTTCGGCGCCTTTCTCGACTCGACGCTCGACCGGATCGGCGAGGGGGCTCTCTTCGCCGGGCTGGCGCACTACTTCTACACGACGTCCACGGGCGGATCGGTCTGGTTCCGGGGCAATCTCGAGGGCAGCGCACGGTGGGGCGATCCCAACGGGCAGACCCTGGCCGTCCTGTCCCTGGCGACGCTGATTCTCGGCTTCCTGGTCTCCTACACCCGCGCTCGCGCGGAGGGGCTGGGGCTCGAGTGCAAGGTGGGCATCATGGAGCGGCCCGAGCGGCTCTTAACCCTTGCGGTGGGAGCACTTCTGGGCCCCCGGTTCCTCCCGGGGGTGCTCGGAATCCTCTTCCTTTTGACCCTCGTCACCGTCCTCCAGCGCGTGTATCATGTCCGGCGTCTGACTCGCACTCCAGCAGCCTGAGATAGCGCTTGGGCGAACCGGCCCGGTCGCCCGCCCCCCAGCAGTCCGCAGACACTCACCCCGGGCCGAACACGGAGGTAGACAAACCAGATGGGCAAGATTCGCGTGGGCATCATCGGCGTGGGCAACTGCGCCTCGTCTCTCGTGCAGGGCGTTCACTACTACCGGAACGCGAAGGACACGGACTTCGTGCCGGGGCTCATGCACGTGAATCTGGGCGGCTACCACGTCCGGGACATCGAGTTCTCGGCCGCGATCGACATCGACAAGAACAAGGTGGGCCGCGACCTCGCGGACGCGATCTTCACCTGGCCCAACAACACCTACAAGTTCACCGACGTGCCGCGGCAGGGCGTTCCCGTCGCCCGCGGCATGACGCATGACGGGCTGGGCCAGTACCTCTCGAAGATCATCCAGAAGGC
The DNA here is from genome assembly GCA_035494915.1 of Candidatus Eiseniibacteriota bacterium. Lineage (GTDB taxonomy): Bacteria > Eisenbacteria > RBG-16-71-46 > SZUA-252 > SZUA-252 > WS-9. The sequence continues at coordinate 19,206 of DATJGP010000212.1, forward strand.
GCCGGGCTCGACCGCGGACATCGTGCGTCTCCTCAAGGAGACGAAGACCGACGTCGTCATCAACTACCTCCCGGTGGGGAGCGAGGAGGCGACGAAGTGGTACGTCGAGCAGATCCTCGACGCCGGCTGCGCGTTCGTGAACGCGATCCCGGTCTTCATCGCTCGCGAGAAGTACTGGCAGCGCCGCTTCGAGCAGCGGAAGCTGCCGGTGATCGGCGACGACATCAAGTCGCAGGTCGGCGCCACGATCGTCCACCGCGTCATGACCCGTCTCTTCCGCGAGCGCGGCGTGCGCCTCGAGCGGACGAGCCAGCTCAACGTGGGCGGAAACACGGACTTCCTCAACATGCTCGAGCGCTCGCGCCTCGAGTCGAAGAAGATCTCGAAGACGAACGCCGTCACCTCGATGCTCGACTACGAGATCGGCGAGAAGAACGTCCACATCGGACCGAGCGACTACGTCGAGTGGCTGGACGACCGGAAGTGGGCCTACATCCGGATGGAGGGGCGCACGTTCGGGGACGTTCCGCTCAACGTGGAGATGAAGCTCGAGGTGTGGGACTCGCCCAACTCGGCCGGCGTCATCATCGACGCCGTGCGCTGCGCCAAGCTGGGGCTCGACAACGGCCTCTCCGGAGCCCTCGTCGGGCCGTCCTCGTATTTCAAGAAGTCCCCGCCGATCCAGTACCCGGACGACGTCGCGCGGCAGATGACGGAGGACTTCATTGCGAAGTATGGCCACAAGAAGTCTCGGACCGAATCCAAGGCGGCCGCCCCCAAGCGGGCCAAGGCTCCCCGGAGCGGCCTCAAGCGGGCCGCGAAGCGGAGCGCCTGACGAAGTCAGGGTCCGGCCAGGCCCACGGCGTCTTCCTGACGCTGGAGGGAATCGAAGGATCGGGAAAGTCCACGCAGGCCGCGGCGCTCGCCGCGGCCTTGCGTGCGACCGGCTACGCCGTTCTCGTCACCCGAGAGCCGGGGGGCGTCCCCCTGGGCGAGCGAATCCGCGATTTGGTGCTTTCCCCCGACGGCGGGCCTATCCACCCAACCGCTGAACTGTTACTCTTTATCGCGGCTCGGGCGCAGCACGTGTCCGAGCGGATCCGGCCCGCGCTCGATGCGGGCCAGGTCGTTGTGTGCGATCGCTTTACGGACGCGACGCTCGCGTATCAGGGGGGCGGGCGCGCCGTTCCGCGGGATCTCCTGGAACGCCTCAACGAGGCGGCCACCGGGGGGCTCCGCCCGGACCGGACCTACCTCCTCGATGTGGACGTCGCGACCGGGGTCGCCCGCGCGGGTGGACGCGCCGGTCAGAAGCGCGACCGTATCGAGAGCGAGGACACCGAGTTCTTCGAGTCGGTGCGCCGCCGCTACCTCGAGCTGGCCGCGGAGGATCCGGAGCGGATCGTGCTCTTGCGGGGTACTGACTCCCGAGAGGATTTGGCGCGTCAAATGCTAGTAGATGCGCTCACGCTGCTCCGCAGCCGGGACATTCAGCCATCGAGGACTTCCACATGAACGCTAGGCAAGGATTCGCGGTGATCGTCCTGGTCACGGCCCTCATCGCCGGGACCTGGGCCGTTGGGAGGGTCCAGGAGACCTCCGACAACACGTACGCGAACATCGAACGCTTCATCCAGGTCCTGAGCAAGGTTCGCGACCACTACGTAGAGCCGGTCACCACGGACAAGCTGATGGATTCGGCCATTCGCGGCATGCTTCGGACCCTCGATCCCTACTCGCAGTACCTGGACAAGGACGAGGCCGAGCGGCTCGAAACGACCACCCACGGCTCCTTCGGCGGCATCGGGATCTCGATCGGCATCCGCGACAGCTGGGTGACGGTCATTTCACCCATCGAGGGCACGCCCGCGTGGCGGGCCGGCATCCAGGGGGGCGATCGGATCATCAAGATCGACGGCGCCTCCACGGAGGGCCTCTCCCTCGACGACGCGATGAAGAAAATGCGCGGCGACAAGGGCACCAAGGTCGAGCTCTCCATCTTCCGCGAGGGCCGCGACAAGCCGATGGACTTCTCCATCACGCGCGACATCATCCAGATCAAGAGCGTCCCCTACGCGGGCGTGCTCTCGAACGGCGTGGGCTACATCCGCCTCTCCAACTTCTCCGAGCGGAGCCGTGACGAGATCGACGACGCGCTCGCCAAGATCGAGAAGCAGAATCCCCGCGGCCTGATCCTCGACCTCCGGTACAACCCGGGCGGCCTCCTCTCGCAGGCGGTCGAGGTGTCCGAGGAGTTCGCGCCGCGCGGCAAGAAGATCGTGTTCACCCGCGGCCGGGACGCGACGCAGAACCGCGACTTCTACTCGTCGTCGACGGAGCCGCACCAGAAGTATCCGCTCATCGTGCTCGTGAACCAGTGGACCGCGAGCGCGTCGGAGATCGTGTCGGGCGCCGTGCAGGATCTCGACCTTGGCGTCGTGGTGGGACGGAGCACGTTCGGCAAGGGGCTCGTCCAGACCGTGATTCCGCTCACGCGCAGCGTGCGCGGCCCGAAGCTCAAGCTGACGACGGCGAAGTACTACACGCCGAGCGGCCGCTGCATCCAGAAAGAGGAGCAGCTCAAGGACGGAGCGCTGGCTGACACCGACGACGATGACAGCGACCAGAGCGCGGCTCTCCCCGATTCGCTCCGGGTGAAGAAGCCGCTCCCCGAGTACAAGACCGAGATGGGGCGCACCGTCTACGGCGGCGGCGGCATCGTGCCGGACATCGAGCTGGACGAGGTGAAGTACCCGCACCTGATCGAGGACCTCGAGTCCAAGCAGACCTTCTTCAAGTACGCGGTCAAGTACGCCACCAAGCACAAGGAGCCACCCGCCAACTACGCGGTCACGCCGGCCATGCGCGACGAGTTCATGACCATGGTCAAGGCGGACAAGATCGAGGTCGCGGCCGACTCGCTGGCGATGGCGCAGAAGTTCATCGACACGGGGATCCGGCGCGAGCTCGCGCGGCGTTACGCCGGCGACGAGGAAGCGTACAAGGTCGCGCTCGAGGACGATCAGCAGGTCCGCGAGGCGGCCACGCTCATCGACAAGGCGGCGACGTTGCCGAAGCTGCTCGCTCTCGCGAACGAGATGAGCAAGTCGCGCGCGGCGGTGAATCCGAACCGGGAACCGAGCGTCCACTAGCGGATGCAGGCTGGTGACGTCCGACTGAGAGGGAGAGTTCTCCTGTCGCCGCTCTGCGGCGTCACGGACTCTCCCTTTCGCATGCTCGCGAAGCGTCATGGCGCCGCCATGGTCTTCTGCGAGATGACCTCCTCCGACGGGCTCGTCCGGAAGAATCCCAAGACCTTCGAGCTGCTCGAGTACCGCCCCGAGGAGCGCCCCATCGGCGCGCAGCTCTGCGGCGCCGATCCGGTCGTCATGGCGGATGCCGCGCGGATGTGCGCCGACCTCGGCTTCGACACGCTCGACCTCAACTACGGCTGCCCCGTCCGCAAGGTCATCGCGCGTGAGGCGGGTGCGGCCATGCTCACCGACATGGACCGGCTCGAGCGGGTCACGACCGCGGTCGTGAACGCGGTGCCGCACCTGCCCGTCACCGCCAAGATCCGGATCGGCTGGGACCAGAACTCGACCAACGCGCCCGAGGTGGCGAAGGTGCTCGAACGCTCCGGCGTGCGATGGATCGCCGTGCACGCGCGCACCCGCTCCGAGAAGTTCACGGGGAAGGCGCACTGGGAAATGATTGGGCAGGTGAAGGCGGCCACGTCGCTCCCCGTGATCGGGAACGGCGATGTGAAGACCCCCGAGGACGCGCTCCGCATGGTGCAGGAGACCGGCTGCGACGGCGTGATGGTGGGACGCGGCTCGTTCGGCAATCCGTGGCTCTTCGGCCGCGCGCAGCGTCTGCTGGAAGGACTCGATCCGGGTCCCGAGCCCACGCCGCGCGAGCGCATCACCACGGCCATCGCCCATCTCCACGACCTCTCGCGGAAGAAGGGGGACTACGCCGCGGTGCTCATGCGCAAGCACGTGGCGTGGTACGTGCGCGGTCTCTACGACAATTCCACGCTCTGCCGAAAGATCAACCACGCGATGAATCCCGCCGAGACGGAGGCGCTCCTCCTCGAGTACCTGGACATTCTGGAGAGCCATCCCGAGCCCGTCCTTGCAGCGACGAACGGGAACGGCCATTCGAGCGAGGCCGAGACGGACGGGAATGGATCCGGCGACTCTCCGTAAGCTCCTCGAGAACGTCCGCAAAGGGACGCTGAGCCCCGCGCGCGCACTCGACGAGCTGGCCCGGCTTCCCTTCGAGACCGCCGGCCCCGCGCTCGTCGATCATCACCGAGCCCTCCGGCAGCACCTTCCCGAGGTCATCCTCGCCCAGGGCAAGACCGTGACGCAGTGCGTGACCATTGCGCGCGCCGTGGTGAAGAAGAGCGGGCGGTGTCTCGCCACGCGCGTGAATCGTGAGCAAGCCGAGGCGCTCCTGGATGAGTTCGGTGCGGCCGCGGCGTGGAACGAGGCGGCGCGAGTGGTGGCGATCGAGACCAGGCGGCCGCGGCCCCGGCGCGTCGGCAAGGCGGGTGGAACGCGCGCCAAGGTGGGCGAGCCCGTGCTCGTGATCAGCGCCGGCACGTCCGACGTCCCCGTGGCCGAGGAGGCCGTGGCCACGCTCGAGTTCATGGGCGTGCCCGTGACGCGGGTGTACGATGCTGGGGTCGCGGGGATCCATCGGCTCGTGGCCCACGTGAAGGCGCTCCGCAGCGCGGCCGCCATCGTCGTGGTCGCTGGGATGGAAGGAGCGCTCGCGAGCGTGGTGGCGGGGCTCACGGACCGCCCGGTGATCGCGGTCCCGACGAGCGTCGGCTACGGCGCTTCGTACGGCGGTTTGGCCGCGCTCCTCGCGATGCTCAATTCCTGCGTGGCCGGAGTGACCGTCGTGAACATCGACAACGGATTCGGCGCCGGCTACGCCGCCGGCGTGATCGCGAGGCAGTCGCGCCATGGGAGGCGTCCGCGTTGACCATCGTCTACTTCGACTGCGTCGCCGGCGCGTCCGGCGACATGATCCTGGGGTCGCTCGTCGCGGCCGGTGCGCCGCTCGCGGACATCGATCGCAATCTGCGCGCGCTGCCGCTCGAGGGCTTCACGCTCGGGGAGAAGCGCGTCGAGCGCCATGGCTTCGAAGCCTTCCAGCTCCAGGTCACAACGCAAGAGACCAAGTCCCACCGCCACTTCACCGAGATCAAGCGCCTCCTCGAAGGCGCCAAGCTTCCCAAGCGCGTGCTCGAGCGCGCGCTCGGGACGTTCGAGATCCTGGGCAAGGCCGAAGCCGAGGCGCATCAGGTGCCGATCGAGAAGGTGCACTTCCACGAGGTGGGCGCGATCGACGCGATCGTGGACATCGTGGGCACCGCATGGGCGCTCGAGCTCCTCGGCGTGGACCGCTGCCACGCGAGCGTGATCCCGCAGGGGCGCGGCTTCGTGCGCGCGGCGCACGGCGTGCTCCCCATTCCGGCGCCTGCGACGCTCCGCATTCTCGAGGGCGTTCCCGTGCGCCAGACCGAGATCGAGGCCGAGCTGACGACGCCGACCGGCGCCGCGCTCCTGAAAGCGCTGTGCGCGTCGATCGGCGATCCCGTGGGGATTCGTCCGTCGCGCGTCGGCGTGGCGACGGGAACCATGGACCTGAAGGAGCGCCCGAACGTGCTCCGAGCGCTCGTCGGCGAGCCGCTGACCGGCGACGGCGCGGGCTCCGTCGAGGTGCTCGAGACCACGATCGACGACATGAATCCGCAGCTCTACGGTCATCTCACCGAAGCGCTCTTCGAATCGGGGGCGGCCGAGGTGTTCCTCACGCCGGTGCAGATGAAAAAGGGACGCCCCGGAGTCCTCGTGACCGCGCTCGCGGATCCGCGCCGCTCCGAAGCCGTCGCCGCGCGTCTGTTCGCCGAGTCGTCCACGATCGGCATTCGCGTGCGGCGTGAGGGGCGCATCGAGCTCCGGCGTTCGATCTCCGAGGTCACGACGCCGCTGGGCCAGGTGCACGTGAAGACGGTGGTGCTCCCCTCCGGCGAGGAACGCCGCGTTCCCGAGTACGAAGACCTCCGCCGCATCGCGCGCGCCACGGGCCGTCCTCTGATCGAGGTCATGGAGGAGATCCGCGGCCATCTGATCGAGGGCGCCCGCTCGACCTCATGATCCGGCTCGAGGGCGCCTCCGCGTCCGTGCCGGGTCCGTCCCGCACTCCGCGCATCCTCCTGGACGCGATCGACCTCGACCTCCGCTCCGGCGAGAGCCATCTCGTCCTGGGCGCGAACGGATCGGGCAAGTCCACCCTCGTCCGCATGCTCGCCGGTCTCCGCGCACCGGCGTCGGGACGCGTACTCCTCGACGGGGCTCCGTTCACCCCGGGCCGCGTGTGGCCGTCGGTCGCCGTTCTCTTCGAAGAGCCCGATCCCCAGTTCCTCGCCGACACGGTGGAGGGAGAGATCGCCTTCGGGCTCGAATCGCTCGCGCTTGCGCCGGATGAGATTCGATCGCGAACGGCCGCGGCGATGGAGCGGTTCCACGTGGCCTTACTCGCACGGCGCGAGCCGTACTCGCTGAGCGGCGGCGAAAAGGCGCGCGTGCTGCTCGCCGCCATGATGGCGGCCGAGCCCCGCGCCATCCTCCTCGACCAGGCGCTGGCGCATCTCGATCCCATGACGCGACGCACGCTCGAGCGCGAGCTCGTGGAGCGAGCCCAGGCGGGAGGACGCCTTCTCGTCCGCACGCATCAGGATTGGGATCCGCCGTTTCCCGGCGAGGTCCTTCATGTGATCGATGGGACCTCGGTGCGACAGGTCGATCGCGGGAGGGCGGAGCCCTCGGAGGCGGACGTTCCCTATCCGCTTTCGCTCCGCGTGTCGGCGTTCCTTCGGCAGCATGGGCGGTGGACCGGTCCGTTGGCCATGACGGTCGACGAGCTGCGGGCGGGACTCCATGGGGACCACGCAGCCCCGGCGCCGAACGCTCCCGCGTCCAGAACGGCCGGCGAACCGATGATCGCCCTCGCGGGAGCGTCGTGGTCCCCGCCGGGCGAGCGCCGGACGCTCGCCCCCCTCGACCTCGAGGTCCGCGCGGGCGAGGCGGTCGCGCTCATCGGACGGAGCGGCTCGGGGAAGAGCACCGTGTTGAAGCTCGCCGCAGGG
>DATJGP010000213.1:0-2138 GCA_035494915.1 Candidatus Eiseniibacteriota bacterium
AGCCCGGGGAACAGCCGCGCCGCCTGGCTCAGAGGATGTCCGAGCTTGAAGATGGCGATGACCGCCGCGGGGAGGGTTACTCCCGACGCGACGAGGGCGATCGGGAGCGCCCGAGCCGGCGGAGGGCGAAGGGCGAACCACACGCCCGGCGCGCCGAGCCCCAGCATCGCGAGCGAGATCGACAGGAAGGCGAAGTGATACCAGACGACTACGCTCAGGATTCGGGTGATCGCGATCTCGAGCAGGAGGACGGCGGCGGAGGCGAGCGCGATCGCGATGTAGGTGGAGCGTTCCGGCCGTGCCTCTTGGACAGTTTTTGCGGGGCGGGGCATGGGCAGGCGGGAGTCTAGCCCCGCATCATGACCCGCTGCTAGTAGGCAATGGGCGCCGGTCTCGCGGCCGGCTCGCCTGCATCACCGGCCGACACGGGCGAAGTCGATGAACCCGCGCTCCGGGTCCGTGTGGACGAGCTTCACGCGCACGCGGTCACCGACGTCGAGTCCCGCGGCGCCTTGCTCGACCCGTCCTTCCACCGGTGGGTCGAAGATGCGCGCCCACGTCCCTTTGGGGGAAGCTCCGGTGACGACTCCGTCGAACTCATCACCAATCCTGGAGCTGAGGAGCGTGGCCGCCGCCGCCTTGCGCAGGAGGCGCTCGACCTTTTCGGCATCGTCCTCCTTCTGCGTGCAATGGGCGGCGAGCCCTTCGAGAGCCGTGCGGTCGTAGGGAACTTGTTGCCCCGCGAGGGCCGACTTGACCAGCCGCTGGGTCACGAGGTCGGGGTAGCGCCGATTCGGCGCGGTCGAATGCGTGTAGTCGGTCACCGCGAGCCCGAAATGTCCGGGAACTTCCTGCCCGGGGAAGCTGGCCTCGTACTCGCCACGGCCAAGCAGCTTGATGACCGAGAGCGAGAGGTCGGGAAAACGGAGCGGATCCGCAGCGCGGCGACGGACCAGAAAGTCATCGAGCGCCCTCGCGTCGGGCTGCGACGGCAGTGTGTCGCCGTACTGGGCGGCGATGTCGACGATGCGCTGCCAGCGCTCGGGTGAGCGGACGACACGCCGCATGACGGGGAAACGGTGCTCCGTCAGGAACCGTGCGATGGCACCGTTCGAGGCGATCATGAAGTCCTCGATGATGTCCTTCGCGCGATTGCGCTCCTCGGCGACGAGGCCGCTGATTGTGTCCCCGTCGAAGTGGGCCCGCACTTCCAGTGTCTGGAGCTCCAGCGCGCCACGCTTCTCGCGCTGAGCTTTGAGTTGCTGGGCGGCCTGGTCTTGCAGCTTGAGATTCTCGGCCAGCCCATGAGCGGCGCCGATCGCCGCGGGCATGTCTCCCCGGCCCTCCAGCCATGCACCCACGCTCGAGTAGGCCAGCTTGGCCCGGTTCCGCACCACGGCGCGGTAGACACTCGGGGCGCCCGGAGAGCCTCCGTCGCTGACCACGCTCTCCACCACGATGGCCAGACGGTCCGCATCCTGTCCCAGCGAGGTGAGATCCGTGCTCAGCCGCTCGGGCAGCATGGGGAAGTTCCTCGGGGCCGTGTAAACCGACGTCGTGTTGATGCCGGCATGGTGGTCCACCGCCGAACCCGGGGTCACCGAGGCGCTCACGTCCGCGATCGCGACCAGGATGCGGATTTGGCCGCTGGAAGCGGGAGCGGCAACGGTGAGCTGATCGAGGTCGCGCGAGTCGTCGTTGTCGATCGAGCACCACGGGAGCTCGCGCAAGTCGCGCACGTCGGCGGGATAGGGGGCCGACGGGGCCTGAGTTTGCTGCGCCTCCGCGAGTGCCGCGGGCGGGAATTCGGGTTCGAGACCTCGGGCAACCATGGCCTGGCGCGCCACACGCAAGAGGAGCGCGCGCTGGTTTTCTCTTGAGGCGCTCACGCGGTCGCTCCTCTCTCCGGAGGAGTGACCGACGGAGCGATCGCGGGGGTCTTCGCGTCCATGTGAATGACAAGCTTCTGTTTCAGGATGGCGAGCGCCTCGGTCGTGCTGTCCACCGTGTGAAAGAGATCGAGATCCTTCTCGTCGATCATGCCGTGTCGGGCCAGAGCCTTGAAGTTGATGATCTCATTCCAGTAACTCGAGCCATACAGCAGAACGATGATACGCTCGCCGATCTTTCCGGTCTGC